>DASVCI010000125.1:0-7993 GCA_036381695.1 Steroidobacteraceae bacterium | reverse complement strand
ATGAAGGGCGGAGATGTCGTGCCTGTGAGTCGGGCAAGATCGCAGGAGATTCGGCGTCTTTCTCGCTGAGGAGGTTGGCGCGGCCCTCCATCGCGAGGCTTCGAATGGTGTGCAGACGCAAGAGCCTGCGGGCTCGGCCCTGCTGACAGATTCGATAGGCCAACGTATGCTCGACCTCGAGATCATTGCCGCATTCGAGCTTCCAGTGCGCGCCGAAATCGCCAACCTCAAAATCCGTCCGCTCACGCCGGATCTGTGGCCGGCGCTGGAGGATCTGTTCGGCGAGCACGGCGCATGCAACGGCTGCTGGTGCATGTATTGGCGCGTGGGAAATGGTTACCGCCAGCGCGCGAAAGAAGAGAACAAGGCCGATTTCCGGCGGATCGTGAAACGCGGGCCACCGCCGGGCCTCCTTGCATTCGATGGAGATGTACCTGTCGGCTGGTGTCAGCTCACGCCTCGGTCGGCATTGCCTTATCTCGATCGCGCCAAGGCGACCCAGCCTGTCGACGATATGCCTGTCTGGGCGATCTCGTGCTTTTACGTTCGCCGGGGCTACCGCCGGAAAGGCGTTTCCTCTGCGCTCATCGCAGCTGCCTTGAAAGCCGCGAAGCGAGCGAAGGCGCCGGCCGTCGAGGCGTACGCGTATGAAGGAGAGCAGGGGAAAGGATCTTCCAGCTACTACACCGGGTCCGCGTCCACCTTTGCCAAAGCCGGCTTCGAAACGCTCGCCTATCACGTGCCGCGCCGCCCCGTGATGCGGCACGATCTCAAGAAGATTCGCGCGTAGCCGGGTCTCGCTCTACTTATATATCTCGGGTATCGGGAGCATGCTCGACCGTTTCGACCGTCAGTTGCTGAATTTCGTGCAGGAGGATGCGAGCCAGACCGCCGAGCGCCTGGCCGAGCGGGTCGAGCTGTCGCCTTCGGCGATTCAGCGCCGTTTGCGGCGCCTGCGTGAGGAGGGTGTGATCGCCGGTCAGACGGTCATTCTCGATCCGAAGAAGATCGGCAATCCGACGTTCTTCGTCGTTTCGCTTCAGGTGGAGCGGGAGCGGCCGGAGCTCCTGGCGCAACTGCGCCAATGGGCCGCTCGAGAGCCCCACGTCCAACAAGCCTATTACGTGACCGGAGAATCGGATTTCGTGCTGATCGTGACGGCCCCGGACACGCAGACGTATGAGGCCATGATGGCGCGCCTCATGGCGGAAAATCCGAACGTCAAACGCTTCACTACCCAGGTCGTGCTCGGACTGGTGAAGCGTGGGCTCACGATCCCTGTGGCTGTGGACGAGTAGGGGAATTCCGCGTTTCTCGAGCCCTTAGCGCCGTTTCGCATCGCTTGGCGGCCTCCGTTGCGGAAAAAGCGCACGCACGGCGTGGCACACTCGTTTCATGACCTCGCCGAACCCGAACGATGTGCGATCCGAAGCGATCGAACTGTGGCCCGAGTATCGGCCGACGCCTGTGATCGAGCTGCCTGATCTGGCCCGTGAGGCGAACGTCGCTCGAGTGCTCATGAAGCTGGAAAGCGAGCGCCCGTTGGGCAACTTCAAGGCGCTCGGCGGAATGATCGCCGGTCTTCGAGCGCTGGCGCGCGCCAGCGGGTCTGCAACGATTCGCGAGCTGCTGGAGAAAGGTCGTGCCGGAATCCCGCTCCCGGCGCTCGTTTGTGCCAGTGACGGCAATCATGGGCTGGCGGTCACCGCAGCCGCGGCACGAGCGGGAACCAGGGCGGTCGTCTATCTGCCGGCCAGCGCGGATTCTGCGCGTGTTGCGCGGATCGAAGCGTTGGGCGGCGAAGTCGTTTTGGTCAAAGGAACGTATGACGATGCGGTTGTCGAAGCGAGTCGTGCGGCCGCGCGAGGCGATGGCCTCCTGATTGCCGATACGAGCCCGGATCCGAACGATCCGGTCGTTCGGGATGTGCTCGAAGGCTATGGGCTGATCGCAAGTGAGCTTCTCGCGCAGTTCGGGGAGCTCGGTCTGGCAGGTCCGACGCACGTGTTCGTTCAGGCGGGAGTAGGGGGCCTGGCGGCAGCGCTTGCGCAAGGGCTGCGCGGCGCCATGCAGGAGCCAAAGAAGCTCATCGTCGTCGAGCCGGCCAGCGCGGCTTGCGTCGGGCCAGCGTTGCAAGCACGCCGACCGGTGCAGATTCCAGGGGATTTGCACACTTGCGCCGAGATGCTCTCGTGCGGAATGGCGAGCGCCTCGGCCCTCGAGGTGCTGCTGCAGAACGACGCCGCATCCGTTGTCGTCGAGGAAGAGCCGTTGAGCCAGTCGGTTCAGGTGGTTGAGCGGGCCGCCGGAGTGCGCTCCACCCCATCGGGAGCGGCCGGACTCGCCGGATTCCTGCGCGTCGCGTCGGAACCGGCTCTGCGCGCGCAGCATAGTTTGGGCGGCGCGAGTAACGTTCTGTTGATCCTCTCGGAGGCAGCGGTCAACGAACAAACCGTTTCCGCGTAGGTCGCGCCGTCATTCGTGGCGGCTCAGCGCCTCGATCACGATCAAAGGGCTTTCTTGCTCGGCGAGTAGCCGCTCTTGCGGGCGCGCTTCTTCGTGCGTTCTACCGTACCAGTGAGGCGACCTGTATCCGGCGTCGCCGTGGAGACGCGCCGCTCGTCCCCGTGCAACTCCATGAGCGACTCCATCAATCCTTCCTCGGCGCTCGAGCACACACCCAGCACCGTCGCCTCGTCGCACCCCTCGGCGGCGACATAAGCATGGCCCATGTTCGAATCGATGTAGATCGATTCCCCCGCTTCGAGCACCACGGGGTCGTAGAACTCGGTATGGATGACCACCCGACCCTCGACCACGAAGATGTACTCCTCGCCCGCATGGTGCACGAGCTCGCCGAACTCGCTCAGGCTCTTGGCGCGAATGCGCGTGAGAACGGGGATCATTCGCTTGCGCCGCAGCTCCGCGCACAGGAAGTAGTAGTCGTAATTCTTCGTGTTGATCCGGATCGCGCGATCGATGCGTCCGATGCTTCGCCTGGCCGTGACGGGTTGATCGTGGCCGTCGTTGGGCTCGGCGAACAGATCCGACATCCGGATTTTCAGCCGCTCGCTGAGTTGTTGCAGCTTGTCGTACGTGAGCGTCAGGCGGTCGTGCTCGACCTTGGCGAGCGTCGAGAGCGGAATCCCTGTCCGTGCGCTCATCTCCTTCAGCGTCCAGTTGTTCCTGAGGCGCACGTTCCGGAGCAGGCGACCGAGCGTCGGCGTGGTGGATTTCATCTGGCGTCCTCGTCGTTCGTGAGAGCGTCCTCACCTGGATGATGATGCCTGCATCGTGGCGCGTGCTCCGGGTGCGTGAGCGAAAGCGGTTGACGATTGCCCGATCAGGATTATTATGGCCTCATCAGGACAATTACGCGAGGCCGCCTCCGGCCGACGCCAGGGGAGACTATTCGATGCGACCCGTTCCGCTGTTTCTTGCGACCACCGCCGCCACCCTCTGGGTCGCGCTGGCCCACGCCCAAAGCGAGCCCGCGCAGGGCGAAGGCGTTCCACCGGTTCCGCCGACGCCGACCGAAGTGGCGCCCGAAACGTCGGCAGCGGATGTGGCCGTTGCGGAGCTCACCAAGGCCGACGTCGACGCGTGGCTCGATGGCTTCATGCCGTATGCCTTGCACCAGGGAGACATCGCCGGCGCCGTCGTGGTCGTCGTCAAGGATGGCGCAGTGCTCACTCAGAGAGGGTTCGGCTACGCCGACGTCAAGGCCCGCAAGCCCGTCGATCCCGAGCACACGCTGTTCCGCCCGGGCTCGGTCTCGAAGCTCTTCACCTGGACGGCGGTCATGCAACTGGTCGAGCAGGGCAAGGTCGACCTCGATACCGACGTCAACGAGTATCTCGATTTCGAGATTCCGCATTACGACGGCAAGCCCGTCACTCTCCGCAACATCCTCACGCACACGCCCGGCTTCGAGGAGCAGGTCAAGGGCCTGATGGGAACGCCTGACGGCGGCGCTCCGAACCTGGGTGAGCATCTCAAGCGCTGGGTGCCCGGAATCATCTTCGAGCCGGGCACCACGCCTGCGTACTCGAATTACGCGACGGCGCTCGCGGGCTACATCGTCGAGCGCGTCTCTGGCATGCCGTTCGACGACTACCTCGATCAGCACATCTTCCAGCCGCTCGGCATGGAGAACTCGACGTTCCGCCAGCCTTTGCCCGAGCGTTTGCAGCCGCTCATGTCCAAGGGCTATCCGGCCGCCTCCCTTCCGGAGAAGCCGTTCGAGATCGTGGGACCGGCGCCGGCGGGCAGCCTTTCGGCGTCGGGCGCGGACATGGCGCGCTTCATGATCGCCCACCTGCAGAAGGGCAGGTACGGGGATGTGCAGATCCTGAAGCCCGAGACCGCCGAGCTCATGCACACGAGCGCGACCACATTCCTGCCGCGAGTGGATCGCATGCTGCTCGGCTTCTACGAGACGAACTACAACGGTCGCCGGGTGATCTCGCATGGCGGCGACACCCAATGGTTCCATAGCTACTTGCATTTGTTCATCGACGACAACGTGGGCCTGTTCCTCTCCGTCAACAGCAGCGGAAAGGAGGGAGCCTCGGGTCGATTGCGAGACGAGCTCTTCCATCAGTTCGCCGATCGCTATCTGCCGGGCCCGACGCTCGAGGGGAAGGTGGACGAGAAGACGGCGGCCGAGCACGCGCGCATGATCGCCGGCTCCTACATCAATTCACGCAGGATGGAAACCAGTTTCCTCAGCCTGTTGAATCTGATCGGCAACGTGAAAGTCATCGACAACGGAGACGGCACCATAGGCGTCTCGATGGTGACGAGCCCCTCGGGCGTGCCGCTCAAGTGGCGCGAGGTCGAGCCCTTCGTGTGGCGGCAAGTGGATGGCGAAACGCTCCTTTCGGCCGTCGTCGAAGATGGCCGGGTGAAGCGCTTCTCCTTCAGCGGCGTCTCGCCGTTCATGGTGTTCGAGCCGATGTCGGCTGCCAAGTCGAGCACGTGGCTGTTGCCGGCATTCATCGCTGCTCTTGCCGCACTCACGCTCACGATGCTCGCCTGGCCCATCAGCGCACTCACACGGCGTCACTATGGTGTGCAGTACGCACTCACGGGTGAAGACGCGAAGGTGCATCGCTGGATACGCCTCGCGGCGACGGCGACTGTCGTCGTCTGGCTCGGCTGGATCATTCTGATCAGCTCGATGATGTCCAATTTCGTGCTGCTCTCGGAGCGCACCGACATCTGGTTGCGGATTCTGCAGGTGCTGGGTCTGGTCGTGTTCTTCGGCGGTGCCGGCGTGGGTGTGTGGAATGCCTGGTCGGTGCTGCGAAGCCGCCGCAGCTGGTACGCGAAGCTGTGGGCCGTGCTGCTCGCGCTCGGCCTGCTGGTGAGCCTGTGGGTGGCGCTCGCGTTCCACATCATCTCGTTCAGCGCGAAGTACTGATTCATCAGAGGGAGCAGCCATTGAACGCCGCGAGAACGCCGTTGAAGCTCGAGGTCCGCGTCGAGGACTTGCCGCTGAAGTCGCCCTTCCGGATCTCGGGCTACACGTTCACGACGGTGCCAGTGGCATTGGTGACGCTGACGCAGGACGGTCTCATCGGACGAGGCGAAGCCGCAGGCGTCTATTACCTCGATGACAAGCCCGCCAGGATGGTCGAAACGCTCGAGGCGCATCGGTCCGCGATCGAAGCCGGCATCACGCGCGAGGCGCTTCGCTCGCTGCTTCCACCCGGCGGAGCACGTAATGCGGTCGACTGTGCGCTGTGGGAGCTGGAAGCCAGGCAGTGTCGCCAGCCTGTCTGGAAGCTCGCGGGCTTGAGCGAGATCAAGCCCCGTATCACTACATTCACGCTGGGCGCGGACGACCCTTCGGTCGTTGCAGAAGGTGCGAAAGCGCTGACTGAGGCGCGAGCACTGAAGCTCAAGCTGAGCGGTGATACAGACATCGATGCCGAGAGGGTGCGCGCGGCTCGCTCCGCCCGCCCGGACGTCTGGCTCGCCGTAGATGCGAACCAGGGGTTCACGCGTGACTCCCTCAGCGCGCTACTGCCTGTCCTCGTGGCGGCCGGGGTCAAGCTCATCGAGCAACCATTGCCACGCGGGCGCGAGGCGGATCTCGATGGGTTCTCGAGCCCGATTCCGATTGCTGCCGACGAGAGCGTGCAAGGTCTCGCCGAGGTGCCCTCTCTCGTCGGGCGGTTCGACGTCGTCAACATCAAGCTCGACAAGTGCGGTGGGTTGACCGAAGCGCTCGTCATCGCGAGGCAGGCGCGCGAGCTCGGCATGGATGTGATGGTGGGGAACATGCTGGGCACCAGCCTTGCGATGGCGCCCGCGTTCGTGTTAGGTCAGCTCTGCGATTTCCTCGATCTCGACGGACCCACGTTCATCGCTCGCGACGTCGAGCCCGGCGTGGTCTACCGGAACGGGGAGATCTGGTGCCCAGAAGCAGTCTGGGGCGGGGCGGCCTGAGGCTGCCCGAAGCCCTCATCACTTTCCAGTCGAGCACAAGATGAACAAAACGATTCGATGCGCCCGCGGCTTCGTCGCCGCGTTCTTTCTCTGTTCGTTGAGCGGTGCGCTGGCTGCACAGTCGCCGGCGAATGCAGCCGAAGCTCGCGTGTACGTGCAAGCCGGCAGGCTCCTGGCCGATCCGGCGAGCGGTCGGGTCGAGCGCGACAAGACGATCGTGATTGCTCAAGGCAAAGTCGTGGAGATCCGCGACGGACTTCAAGCGCCGGCCGAAGGCGCGAGCGCCACGATCGTGGATCTGCGTGACAGCTTCGTCCTGCCCGGCTTGATCGACAGTCACGTCCACCTCACCGGGGAGAACAGCCCGACAGCCGAGCTCGATGCGGTGAAGAAAACCTCTTCCGATCTCGCGATGGATGGAGTGCTGTTCGCCAGGCGCACGCTGGAAGCGGGCTTCACGACGGTTGCCGATCTGGGCGCCGACCAGGAGGCGATCTACGCCCTGCGCGATGCGATTGTCGCAGGCAAAGTAATCGGCCCGCGCATCATTGCGGCAGGAGGGGTGGGTGCCCACGGCGGGCATGGAGATTTCCACGGGTATCGCCCCGACATCATGAAGCTCATGGCCGATCCCGGCCGGTGCTCGGGCGCGGCGGACTGCCAGCGGGCGGTGCGCCAGGCTGTCCAGTTCGGAGCGGACGTCATCAAGATCGCCTCCACCGGGGGAGTCTTGTCGAACGTCGCCTCCGGTCTCGGCCAGCAGATGACGGATGAGGAGCTGACGACGATCGTGCAGACCGCGCACAGTCTCGGCCGGCGTGTGGTCTGTCATGCGCACGGCACAAATGGAATAAACGCGGCGCTGCGCGCTGGCGTGGATTCCATCGAGCACGGCACGTATCTCGATGCGGAATCGATTCGCCTCATGAAGGCGAGCGGCGCTTACCTCGTGCCGACTCTGCTTGCCGGGGATACGGTCCTTCAGCAGGCGAAGACGGCCGATTGGATGCCCGAGGCGGTGCGCAAGAAGGCGCTCGAGGTCGGTCCGAAGATGATCGATGCCTTGCGGCGTGCGCACTCCGGAGGCGTGAAGATCGCATTCGGCACGGATTCGGGCGTGTCGAAGCACGGCGAGAACGCGCGCGAGTTTGCGCTCATGATCAAGGCGGGCATGTCGCCGCTCGATGCCATTCGCGCGGCGACCGTCTGGGGAGCTGCTCACAATCGCCTGTCGGACGAGATCGGCTCGCTGCAGCCGGGCAAGGCCGCCGATCTGATCGCGGTAAAGGGTGATCCCTTGCAGGACATCACCGAGCTCGAGCGCGTGCAGTTCGTCATGAAGGGCGGGCAGGTGATCAAGGACGAAGGTCGTTGATCGCTTCGTGGGTTGGGGCCAGTCCCTCCCCCGCACGCGGGGGAGGGGGTGAAGAGAATTGCGCGTGATTGTTGCGTCCCTTCCCCCGTGAACACGGGGGAAGATACCGTCTTTCCCGTCAACCTCCAGAGGCGACCAACGAGGGGTTGTACGGAACGCGGT
>DASVCI010000124.1:0-6423 GCA_036381695.1 Steroidobacteraceae bacterium | reverse complement strand
ACCGCGCTGCTCGAACACGGCCTCAGGTGCCGGGTCACGGGTCCGGGAGGTGAGATCATTCACACCGACATGCCCGCCGGTATGGGGGGAGATTCTTCGGCGCCGAATCCCGCCTGGTTTATGCGAGCGGCGCTGGCGTCGTGCAACGCAACCAGAATCGCGATGCAAGCCGCAGAGCAGGGTATCAACCTCACGAACCTCGAAGTCTCGGTATCCAGCGAGACCGACAGTCGAGGACTACTTGGGCTTGATGAAAACGTTTCCGCCGCGATGAGGCCTCTGCACGTGCAGGTAAAAATCAGCGCTGCCGACGCCTCCGCGGAGGATCTCAAAAAGCTGGTTGAGTGGGCATGTTCTCACTCTCCTGTCGCCTGCACCGACGCGAACGCGGCAACCTTGGACGTTCAGGTCGGATAGACGAGTGATCCAATAGCGCTGAAGACGCCAGTTGCAAGGACGGACCGAAAGCAGACCGCCCTTCACTGTCGCCGTCGGAACAGTCGCATCCACGACGAGCGCATTCGCCAACACCCGCAACAACGCGGCCCGTCGCCCCGCCACGCGCTGCCGTGCATGCAGGCGAGCGTGCGCGGCTGCTCGTGGGCGAGGCGTTCGAGCGTGTCGGTGGTGTGCGGTGCATGCGCGAAGTAGTCGAGCGGCGGGCGGAACGCTTCACTCGGGCCAAGAAATCACACGCCGTCGGGCGCGTAGACCGCGATTTCGGATGAACATGTGGGAAAATTCTTTCTCGAGACGCATCCCGCCCAGCGCTGCCACGTGGTAATACGCATGAAATGGCTCCAGATCGAAACCGACGGCATCTTCCTCTATTCGGAAGCATTCGGCGACGCGAACGACCCGCCCGTTCTCTTGATCATGGGCGCCATGGCCTCGGGCGTCTGGTGGCCGGAGGACTTCTGTCGGGAGCTAGCTCGCCGGGGCCGCTACGTGATCCGGTACGATCACCGGGACACCGGCCGATCGATGAGCTATGAACCGGGCCAGCCGGGCTACACCACCGAAGATCTCGCCGACGACGCTGTCCGTGTGCTCGATGGCTACGGAATCGGCCAGGCCCATCTCGTCGGGATGTCGCTCGGCGGCTATCTCTCGCAGCTCATCGCGCTCAAGCACCCCGGGCGCGTTCTCACGCTGACGCTCATCGCCTCGGAGCGGCTCGCCCTCGCCGATCCGAGCATGCCTTCGATGGATCCATCGATCGTCGAGTATCACACGAAGGCCGCCGAGCTCGACTGGTCGGACCGTGAGGCCGTGGTGGAGTACCAGATCGGCGCGTGGCGGCTCCTCTCCGGATCGAGGCACCCGTTCGACGAGGCCGCAATCCGCGCGCTGGCCGCCGCCGACTTCGACCGCACGCCGGATCCGCGCACGGCCTTCAACCATGCCGCTCTCGGCGATGCGAAGCGCTGGGTCGGCCGGCTCCACGAGATCACCGTCCCGGCGCTCGTCATCCATGGCACAGAAGACCCGGTGCTCCCCTATGCGCACGGGCTAGCGCTGCGCGATGCACTTCCGAACGCAACACTGTTGACGCTCGAAGGCGCGGGCCACGAACTGCATCCGGCCGACTGGGGCGTGATTCTCGATGCCATCGAGCGGCATACCGGGCACGCCGGACTTACGCACGCCGGATGAAGTAACGGCGAACCTCAAAAGGCTTCGAACGCCGGAGCCCGAGGATCGATTCGGTCTCACCGGTGATCGCGGCGTCTCCCGACGCCGCGTATCGCGCTTTCGCGGAACCCGGTGCGATGCCGGAACCGCTGCCGGTGATTAGTATCGCGTTGCCGGAAATGTCCATGACCGCTCCTCGTGTATTCGCGAGGAGAAAGTTATGCGACGGGAACCCGCGGCTTGCCCGCGGTTCTCTGAAACTTGCCCGATCCTGTGATGGTCAACTAGCATGGCATCACGCTGCTGAGCAGAAGTCGAGCGCAACGTTTCAGGTCGTAGAGCGATTACAGGAGACCGCCATGTCGATAACGGTGCCCGTGGAGGAGTTCACCACCCCCGACCCGATCACCGCCACGGAAGATATGACGATCGACCAGCTGCGGCTGCTGATGGAGGAATATGGCATCCGTCACCTTCCTGTTCTCCGCGGTGCTACCGTCATCGGCGTAATCAGCGAGCGGGATGTGCGCCTTGTCTCCGGCTTGACGGCCACGGAGAAGCTTCAGGTGCGCGCCGCCGACATCATGGCGACGCCGCCTGTGACTGTGAATGCCAGGACGCCTTTGGACGAAGTGGCGTATACCATGGCCGAAAAGAAGGTCGGCAGCGTCATCGTCAATGACGAAAGCGGCAAGTTTCTGGGTGTATTCACCGCCACCGACGCCTTGAACGCGCTGATCGAGATCATCCGTCAAGGCGGCAAACCCGTGTCGTGACCCGAGCAGACTGATAGGGGTCGCACGCAACCCTTTTTCCCTGGCTCGCGCACGACGGCGACGCAACCCAAAGCGCTGCCTCGGTGCCTGTCGCGTTCTGAACCAGACAGGCGGCCGGCAGCGCCAGCCGCATGCAAGGAACAGCTCATGGTTCCAATGAGCCGTCGATACAAGCCCGGGACCCGCCTCACAACAGGAGTGTTTCCATGAGAAGGCTCATCGCATCCACGTTCGTATCGCTCGACGGCGTCCTGCAGGCACCCGGGGGACCGGATGAAGACCGCACGGGTGGCTTCGCCCTGGGCGGGTGGATGTTCGGCTACGCGGACCAGAGCATGGACATCTCGGCCTGGGGTTTCGACGGCAAGGGTCGCGAGCTGGTGCTCGGGCGCCGGACCTATCAGATCTTCGAAGCGTACTGGCCGTATCAGGCGGCCGACAATCCGATCGCTCAGACGCTCAATGCGGCGAAGAAGCATGTGGCGTCGCGCACATTGACGACGCTTCACTGGAACAACTCGACCCTGCTCCAGGGCGATGTCGTATCGGCCATCGCGGCGCTCAAGGCCCGACCGGGCCCGGACCTGCAGATCATCGGCAGCGGCAACCTGATTCGGACGCTCCAGGCCGCCTCCCTGATCGACGAGTACAACGTATGGACGTTTCCGGTGGTGCTCGGACGGGGCAAGCGCCTCTTCGGCGAGACGGCAAAGCCCGCGGCGCTGCGGCTCGTGCGCTCTCAGGTGTCGGGCACCGGCGTGGTGATGAGCACCTACGTACCGGCCGGCGACGTGCAGCCCGGTTCGTTCGCGGGCACAGAGCCGAGCGAGCGGGAGTTGGCGCGACGCAAAATGATGGCGAATGGAATCTGGTGAAATGCGACCGCTTCGGTATTCCATCAACGTCACGTTGGACGGGTGCTGCGATCATCTCGCAATAACCCCCGACGAGGAGTTGCATCGTCACGCGGCCGAGGGCATCGCGCAGGCCGCTGCTCTTCTCCTCGGCCGGGTGACCTACGAGATGATGGAGGCTGCGTGGCGCGAGCCGGCGGAAACGGGCGTGCTGCCCGATTGGATGGAGCCCTGAATGGCGCCCTTCGCCCGCACGATCGGCGCGGCAAAGAAATACGTCGTGTCGAGCACGCTGGACCGGGTCGATTGGAACGCGGAGCTCGTACGCGGGGATCTGGCGCAGGCCGTGCGTCGGCTCAAAGAGCAGCCGGGCAGGGGGCTCGCCACGGGCGGCGTACAGCTCCCGCAGGCGCTGGCGGAGCCCGGATTGATCGACGAGTACGAGCTCATCGTGCACCCAAGGCTCGCGGGGCACGGGCCGACGTTGTTTGCCGGGCTGTCGAAGCACGTCGACTTGAAACCGGTGAGCCGGCTGGAGTTCCGTTCCGGCGCGGTAGCCATGCGGTACGTGCCGAGAAGGTAGCGGTCGGAAGCAAGCGACCGCGGCCGCGCCAACTGGAACAGGATCGCAACGGCCGCGCCACCCTCCTAACGCTCCTCCAGGAGCTGCACGATATCCTCGTAGCCGATCATTTCCGCGGCCTTGCGCGCAGTCCAGCCGTCGTCGGCGACGAGGTCAGGGTCCGCACCGTGCTCGAGCAGCAGCCGCACCACGTCGATAGCCGCGCTGTTGGCCGCCCACATGAGCGCGGTGGTGCCGTCGCTGCCGCGCGCGTTCGGATCCGCGCCGAAGGCAAGGAGCGCCCTCACCACCTCGGCATTACCGCTCCGCGCGGCGCGGGCGATGGGCGGCAAGCCGCCGCGGCAATGGGTCCACAGCGCATCGGGCCGACTCCGCGCCAGCAGTAACCGGAACGCTTCGAAAGCTTCGTTGTCGATGGCGATGCAGAGAGCGGTGTCGCCCTCGGCATCGCGCCGGGTCGCGTCGGCGCCGGCCTCAAGCAGCAGGCGGAGCACGTCGAGATTCTCATGCTCGGCGGCAACCATCAGCGCGGTGCTGCCGTCGGCCTTCGCGGCATCGACGGCAGCTTCGTGCTCGAGCAGCAGCGCCGCGAGCTCCGCCGTTCCAGACCGGGCGGCGGCCATCAGCGGCCTGAAGCCGTCGTCGGCCGCCGCGTCCGGATCGGCGCCAGCGCGGAGCAAGTGGCGGGCGATGATCGGCGCTGCCCAATCCGGTGCGCTCGCCGCATTGATCAGCGGCGTATTGCCGGCGGCGGCATCGCGGGTGTCGGGATCGGCACCATGGCCGAGCAGGTCGTGCACGATGTCCGCGGCACCCCGCCGGGCGGCGATGTGCAACGCGGTGTTGCCGTATTCGGCCTCGCGCAGGCTCACGTTGGCACCGGCCGCGAGCAGCCGCCGAGCCGCTTCCGCGTGGCCCTCGTAGGCCGCCTGCATCAGCGCCGTCCAGCCGTCGGCACTGCGCCCGTCGATGTCCGCACCTGCATCGAGCAGCAGCGGAATGAGATCGGCGAAGCCGTGATCGGCTGCCTCCATCAGGGCGGTGCGCCCGCCGGGACGAGCCCTCGCGTTCGCATCGGCGCCGGCCGCGAGCGCCGCGCGCACGCCCTCGGCATCGCCACGCGCCACCGCCTGCAGCAGCTCGCGGTCAGGCGGCGCCTGAGCGATCGCCGTGTCCGCGACGATCACCATGGTTGCGATCGCGAGAAAAAAAGAGACTTCGGATGCAGCTCGCGCCGTTACGGGCGCCGGAAGAGCACCGCATAGGTTCGCCCGCGCCAGGTTTCCGGGCCGCGCAGCAGCTCGAAGCCCGCGGCGGTCACTTCCTTCGTTACCGTCTCTTTGGGCGTGCCATGACCGCCGTGCCGCTCCTCCGTGCCGGACGGAAAGATGTCGAGGGCGCCGCCGGGCTCGAAATCGATGACCAAAAGGCGGCCGCCCGGCCGGAGCGCGCGCAGCATATCGGCGTTGATGGCGTCCGGGTCGGTCAGGTGGTGATAGACCAGGCGGCTGTAGAGGACGTCGCAGCACGCGTCCGGCAGATTGGTGCGCGAAACTGCGGCCTCGATCACCGGGACGTTCGTCAGACCCGCTTCGGTCGCCGCCCGGCGGATCTCCGCAAGATTGTCGCTGTCGATCTCGGTCGCGTACACGTGTCCCGACGGGCCGACGAGGCGCGCCAGCGCGACAGCGTACGTTCCGTCACCGGCGCCCAAATCGGCGACGCGCGAGCCGGGTTCGATCCGCAGCCACTCGGCAAGGCGCTCGATCTCGTCCGCGGTCGACCCGTGAACGATCGGGACATAGGGCAGACTGGCGGCCAGAAAGACGACCACGGCCACCAACACCAGAAGTGCGACAACGCCCCACGTTTTCAGTCCGCGTGACATGTGCGGCTCCTCGATGTCACGTTAGTTGCCTGTTCGACGGGCCTCGGATACGCGCATTCGTTCTGCTGCACCGCCGCGATGCGCCGGGAGATGATACGAATGATGGGACAGCATACACTGCCGGATCGCGTAGAATTAGCTGCTGCCTCCTTAACCTGGATCACGAGCGAGGGCTCGATGCCGTCCGGCGCCAACATCTTCACACACCCCGTTCATCTCGGCTTGGGCGCAACCGCCGTCCCGCAGCCCGAGTTCACCGGCGACATGAACTGGTACGAGGCCTATGTCGAGCGCCACGCGGCGGACGGCAAGGAGGGCCGACTCGTCAGCATGTTCACCTTCGACAGACCCTGGGACAGCTGGGAAATGCACCCGCAGGGGCACGAACTGGTGCTCTGCACCGCCGGAAAGATCACGCTCCATCAGGAGCGCCCCGACGGCTCGCGCCGCACGGTCACGCTCGCAGCCGGCGAGTACGCCATCAACGAACCGGGCACGTGGCACACGGCGGACATCGACGAACCGGCCACGGCGGTGTTCATCACCGCCGGCCTCGGCACGCAGCATCGGCCGCGCTGATGGATCGCGATCGCGTGCCGGACCTGCGCGACGGCCTTACCCGCCGGGAGCGCATCGTGCTGCAGGTGCTCCGCGAAGTTCAGAAAGAGCGCGGCGAGCGAAACGTCC
>DASVCI010000123.1:0-2649 GCA_036381695.1 Steroidobacteraceae bacterium | reverse complement strand
ACCGAGTCCGATGTCACGCTGGCGATGGCTTCGAACGCGCGCATCATCGGCTTCAACGTCCGCGCCGACAGCTCGGCTCGCAACATGATCAAGGAGTCGGGCATCGACGTGCGGTACTACAGCATCATCTACGAGGCCATCGACGACGTGAAGCAACTCCTCTCGGGCATGCTCGCGCCGGAGGTCAAGGAGCAGATCGTGGGTCTCGCGGAAGTGCGCGAAGTGTTCCGCTCGAGCAAGTTCGGAACCGTGGCGGGCTGCATCGTCGTGGACGGATACGTCCGCCGCAACAACCCGATCCGTGTGCTGCGCGACAACGTCGTGATCTTCGAGGGCGGTCTCGAATCGCTCCGTCGGTTCAAGGACGACGTCAACGAGGTGCGCGCCGGTACGGAGTGCGGTATCGGCGTGCGCAACTACAACGACGTGCGAGTGGGCGACCAGATCGAGTGCTACTCGCGAGTCGAAGTCGCGCGAACCGTGGGCTGATGAATGGTGTTACGGCACCGCCGGCGACGAGCCGGCGGTGCTGGCGCCATTGGGACGGATTTCATCATGTCGAGCAAAGCCTATCCGCGCAGCCGCCGCGTTGCGCAACAGGTCCAGCAGGCGCTGAGCGAGCTGATTCGTCGGGAAGTGCGCGATCCGAGGCTGGGGATGGTCACGCTCACCGACGTGCAGGTCTCGAACGATCTCAGCTACGCCAAGGTGTATTTTTCCGTGCTGACAGGGGATGTGCAGCAGACTCAGGAGATCCTCGATGCGGCCGCGCCCATACTGCGGGGCCCGCTCGGGCGGGCGCTGCACATCCGGCACAGCCCGGAGCTCAGGTTCGTGCACGATGAGCTCATCGAGCGCGGCGCGCGTCTTTCCGAGCTGATTCAGAAAGCCGTCAAAGAGGACGAGGCGCGCCACGTCGAGGAGCCGGAGCAGGGCGGCGACTCGAGTGAGTCGGACCGCTGATCGGATTTCGTGTCGAAGCCCAGCCGCTTTCACCGTCGCATCGACGGCATTCTGCTGCTCGACAAGCCTGTCGGCCTGTCTTCGAACGCCGCCCTCCAGCGGGCGCGCGCGCTGTTCGCCGCCACGAAGGCCGGTCACGCCGGCAGCCTCGATCCCCTGGCCTCGGGCCTGCTGCCCGTGTGCTTCGGACATGCCACGAAGGTGTGCGGTCGGCTGCTGAGCTCCGACAAAACCTACCGCGTCCTCGTGCAGCTTGGCGGCCGCACGGAATCCGGTGACAGCGAGACTGAAGTAGTCGAGCGCGCCCCCGTGCCGAGCCTCACCCCGGAGGCGGTGGACGCGGTGCTCGCGACGTTCATCGGCGCGCAGCAGCAGATTCCCCCCATGCACTCGGCGCTCAAGTTCGAGGGCAAGCGCTTGTACGAGCTGGCGCGCCGTGGGGAGTCCGTAGACCGGGCCCCCAGGGACATTGTCATTCATGACATCCAGCGCGTCTCGGTAGGAGAGGAGAGTCTGGAGTTCGACGTGCACTGCTCGAAAGGCACGTACATCCGGACGCTGGCGGCGGACGTGGCGGCCCGCCTCGGCACGCTGGGCTACGTACGGGCGCTGAGGCGCCTTTCGATCGATCCCTTCGCGGGGTTACCGATGTACACGCTCGAAGAGCTGGCCGAGACCCCGCCGGAAGCCCGCGACGCCAAGTTGCTGCCGCCGGATCGCGTTTTCGCGGACCTGCCGGCGGTGGAGTTGGATGCAGCTGCCGTCGAGGGGCTGCTTCAGGGGCGGGTGGTCGCGGCCCAGGCGGCCCGACTGGGAACGTTGCGCGCGTACGACGGAGCGGGGCGCTTCCTGGGGCTGGCCGAAGGATTGCCGGATCGACGGATCAAGCCGGTGCGGCTTTTCGTCGATCCGCCGGGCAGCGCTTGAGGGGCGCTCTCGGGCGCGCCCGCTATATCATGGTTTTGCTTGAGATTATCGGCCGCGCGGGTACAATGCGCGCCTCTTTAAAAGGGCTGGATACGTATCGTGAGGGCTGCCGGGAGCGTAGGATCCGGGGCCCGAGCAGAGGGTTCAAGTCACATGTCATTGTCGAGCGAGCAGAAGAGCGGCATCCTCTCCCAGTATCGGCGCAACGCCAAAGACACCGGCTCCCCCGAGGTGCAGATCGCGCTGCTCTCGGCCCGCATCAACGAGCTGGGCGAGCACTTCAGCGTCCACAAGCGCGATCACGCCTCGCGTCGTGGCCTGCTCAAGATGGTGAATCAGCGCCGCAAGCTTCTGGATTACCTGAAGAGCACTGCGCCGGAGCGCTACCAGGACGTGGTAGCCCGCCTCGGTCTCAGGCGCTGACCGGATTTGAGTCGCCCGGTGGCGCCACGAGCGCTCGCCGGGCGTTTCGTGATCGTCTCTCCCTCCACACCTCCGCCCGGCAGCTTGCGTACGACCTGGTCGTGACGGTTCTCATGAAGAATCCACGCTTCACGGTTGAATCCACCCCGGCAGGGCGGGGTCCGTGGACCGCCTTGTCCCGACCCGGCTGCCGCCGGCACTAGGAAGCACCGTGAGTGTAGTCAAGAAAACCTTCAGTTTCGGTCAGCATCAAGTCACTCTCGAGACCGGCGAGCTGGCCCGTCAGGCCGACGCCGCCGTGCTCGTCACGATGGGCGACACCGTCGTCCTGGTCAC
>DASVCI010000122.1:0-2321 GCA_036381695.1 Steroidobacteraceae bacterium | reverse complement strand
GTTCGACAGCTCCATCGAGCGCAACGAGCCGGCGACCTTCCCGTTGAACGGCGTGATCGCCTGCTGGACCGAGGCGTTGCAGATGATGAAAGTGGGCGGCAAGAGCAAGCTCACTTGCCCCGCCTCGCTCGCGTACGGGGATCGTGGCGCTCCGCCCGCCATTCAGCCGGGCGCCACGCTGATCTTCGAAGTGGAGCTGCTCGGAATCGAGCCCGCTGCAGGCGGTTGAAGGCACGCTGGAGTTCCCGCGCTCTTATCTCTCCCCCGCGTCGCGGGAGAGGGAAAGGGTGGAGGCAAGCAGGGCCCCGACCTGCATCGCGGGGGAGGGCAGAGTTTCATTCCCCTCCCCCGTTTACGGGAGGGACAGGGTGGGGGATAACGTAACGAGGAGCACCGAATGACTGCATTCCGCATCCTTGCCGCAATGATCGTGTGCATGCTGGCCGTGCCGGCGTACTCACAAGTCGAGAACAAGGACTATCGGCTCCTCGATCCCGCCCAGCCGACCAGTCACTCCGGCCGGGTCGAAGTCATCGAGTTCTTCTCGTACGGCTGCCCGCATTGCTACGCGATGCACCCGCTGCTCAAGGCCTGGGCGGAGCACTTGCCGGACAATGCCGTGCTCGTCCGCGTGCCGATCTCGCTCGGGCATCGCGAGTGGGGCCAGTTGAGTCGCGCCTACTATGCGCTCGAGTCCATGGGCGAGCTGGCGAGGCTCGATGACGAGCTCTTCAAGGCGCTGCACGAGCAGAAGCGCCGGCTCTACGACGAAGACAGCATCGTCGCCTGGGCTGCGGAGCAGGGGATCGACGAGAAAAAATTCCGCGCCGTGTTCAACTCATCGGAAATCTCGGCAAAAGCTTTCCGAGCCGAGGAGATGGCGCGCAACTACAAGGTCAGCGGCGTGCCTTACCTGGCCGTGGCCGGCAAGTACAACGTGCTGGGCAGGACGTACGAGGAAATGCTCGCCAACGCGCGCAAGTTGATCGACAAATCGGCTTCGGAGAAGCAGGCGTCGAACAGATAGGCGCACGCTCAGCGCCGAGCCTTTTGTCGCAGAAGCGCGAGCGCGAGAAGCCCAAGCACCCACTCGAGCGTCAGGGCTCCCCCGCCGTGCTCGCGGGAGCTCGTATCGCCGCCGTCGTCGCCGACTGAGGGCGGGTTCGGTCGCCGGTCGCGTCCTTCGTCCTCGAGCGGCACGCGAGAGAGCTCCGGGCGCTCGCTGCCGACCGACGCGACGAGCAGATCACTCGAGGCTTCGAACAGATCGATCTGGATGTCGTAGTACGCAGTCGGGTAGCCGCTGATCCATTCGGCCGTCAACGTGTAGACGTCCTGCGTGCCGCTCGAATCGACCAGAAAGTCCCCGGAGACGAACTCCTCGATCCACTCTCCGCCTTGCGGGCGCACCCAGAAGCGCGCGTACACGTAGCTGCCATCGAAGTCCGCATCCGGGTCGAGCTCGATCTCGAACGAGGAGTAATGGCCGTCTGCATCGTCATCGGTGAGGAGCGTCGTCGTCACCTCGCCGATGCGAAAACCGGGCAGCTCGATCGGCACGTCGAGCCCCGCTTCTTCGAGCGGCAGGGCTGTGAGCGCGCCGCTGTCGAACGGCCCGAAGGTCGCGACGATGCCGGGAAAGCCGACCTCGTACAGGTCGATCAGCACGTCGTACTCGCTGGTCGGAAATCCGTCATCGAGCGTGGTCGTCACGAAGTAGTCGTCGCTCCCCGACTGTCCGTAGATCCAGAAGTCGTCGGTTGTGTGATAGAGCAGCCAGTCGGCGTCCCCGACGCGGCGCAGGTAAAGGCGCGCGAACACCAGCACATCACCGATGACCGAATCCGCGTCGAAGCGGATGCGGAATTCCCGGTGATAGCCGTCGTGATCGGCGTCGGTGAGGAGGGCGCTTCCCGCATCGTAGATATAGATGTGAGAGGCGTGCGCCGACATGGATTGCGTGAGCGGACGCTTCTGCGGGGCCGTCGCAATTCTGGTATTCGAGTGAGTCTTTGCCGAGCCGGCCCGCGCGCGTGCCTTCGAGTCAGCGGCATCGGGCTTTTCGGCTCGCGTGTAGCGCGAGACGCGATTCTCATCGAGCGTCGGCGCGGCGCTGTCGTGGACGCGCCCTTCCGCAGCTTCGACAGGCGCCTGAGAGAGCGATGAGCACAAAGCAAGGATGCCGATCGCGAAGATACGTCTCATTGACGCTCACTCCACTGCCCGAGTGGAGCTCATCTCAGCGCGGCAGCACTTAATGCACGATGAATGCCTGCGTTCAGCCGCCGCTCAGCTTTGCGGCCGAGCGCTGGCGGTGGCGC
>DASVCI010000121.1:0-2353 GCA_036381695.1 Steroidobacteraceae bacterium | reverse complement strand
CGCATCCAGGAGCTGATTCTCCTGGTAGGGCTTGCCGAGGTAGTCGTTCACGCCCAGCTCGATCGCGCGGGCGCGATGCTTCTCCCCGACGCGCGAGGTGATCATCACGATCGGGATGTCAGCCAGACGCGCATCGGCGCGAACGTGCGAGGCCAGCTCGTAGCCGTCCATGCGCGGCATCTCGATGTCGAGCAGGATGATGTCGGGGACGTGCTCCTGCAGGATCGACAATGCGTCCACGCCGTCCTTCGCAGTCATCACGCGCATGCCGTTGCGTTCCAGCAGTCTTTGAGTCACGCGCCGCACCGTAATCGAATCGTCGACGACCAGCGCGAAGGTGCGCTTGTCCTGCGCAGGCTCTTCGGCTTGCAGGGCCTTGCGGGAGCGCCACTCCGAGCGCACCAGCGCACCCATGTCCAGAATGATGACGATGCGTCCATCGCCGAGGATCGTCGCACCCGCGATGCCGCGAATGGAGGCCACTTGCGGCCCGACGGACTTCACCACCATCTCGCGGCTGCCGACCAGCTCGTCTGTGACCAGGGCTGTCGAATGCTCACCAGCCCGGATCAGGATCACAGGCACCGAGACGTCCGCCTCCGGCAGCGCGGACGGTCCGCCTCCAACGAAGGCGCCGAGGTGCTGGAATCGGTACACCTGGCCTCCGTAGTTATAGGTCGGCGTCTCCTCCGCCAGGTGCTTCTGAACTTCCGAACGCGGCACGCGAGCCACGCCTTCGACGGACGGCAGCGGCAACGCATAAAGCTCATCGCCCGTGCGCACGATCAGGGCCTGGGTGATCGCCAGGGTAAACGGCAGGCGGATCGTGAACTTCACGCCCTGCCCGGGCCGCGACTCGGTGAACAACGCGCCACCCAGCTTCTTGATTTCGGTGACTACCACGTCCATGCCGACGCCGCGACCGGCATGGTGCGTGACGGTGCTCGCCGTGCTGAAGCCGGGCTCCAGAATGAGCTGCAACGCTTCCTCATCGCTCAGCGAACGGCCGGGGTCGAGCAAGCCGCGCTCTCGGGCGCGGGCGCGAACCGCGTTCACGTCGATGCCGCGCCCGTCGTCCTCGAGCACGATGACCATCTCCGAGCCTTCGCGGTGCAAGCTGACTTTGATCGTGCCTGTCTCCGGCTTGCCGCGCGCCACGCGCTCCTCAGGCATCTCGATGCCGTGCACGACGGAGTTGCGCAGCATGTGCTCGAATGGAGGCAGCATGCGCTCGAGCACCTGCCGATCGAGCTCGCCCGAGGCGCCCGTAACCACCAGCTCGGCGCGCTTGCCGGTGTCCGACGCGACTTGCCGGACCAGTCGGCTCAAGCGCTGGACGTGACGCTGGAAAGGCACCATGCGCGTGCGCATGAGCCCGTTCTGGAGCTCTGTGACCACGCGCGATTGCTGCAACAGCAGGTTCTGGGCTTCGCGAGTGAGGTTCTCGAGCAGGCCTTCGATGCTGGCCACGTCGCTGACGGATTCCGCGAGCGCACGTGAGAGCTGCTGAATCGTCGAATAGCGGTCGAGCTCCAGCGGATCGAAGTCGCTCCGTCCGGGATGCTCCTCCTCATAGCGGTGCAGGATCTGCGCCTCGGTCTCGAGCTCCATTTTCCGGAGCTGCTCCTTCAGGCGCGTCACGGTGCGGCCGAGCTCGGCCAAGTTGAATTCGATCGAGCTGACCTGCTGCTCGAGCCGGGAGCGGAAGATGCTGACCTCGCCCGCGTTGTTGAGCAGTGTGTCGAGCAATTCGGCATCGACGCGCGCGAACTCCTGGCGTTCGCGCACTTGACGCTCGCGCCCGGGGAGCGTCGGAGCCGGCGTCGGCTCTGGAACTTGTTCGGGCTGATCTGGCGGCAGCTCCGGTG
This sequence comes from Steroidobacteraceae bacterium, assembly GCA_036381695.1. GTDB lineage: Bacteria > Pseudomonadota > Gammaproteobacteria > Steroidobacterales > Steroidobacteraceae > Steroidobacter. The sequence continues at coordinate 485 of DASVCI010000121.1, read as the reverse complement.
GGAGCGAAGCCACGTCGAGCGAGGTGCCGTCGGGTTGCGTCGCTCGGGGCGCAGGCGTCTCGACGCGCACCGACTCGCGCGGCGCTACAGCGCCCAACTCGTCTGCACCGAATTCGAGCTCGATCTCTTCTTCCGGCGATTCCTCGACGGTCGCAAGCTCGGTCAGCGTCGGAACCACGCCAGTCTCGGAAAGCTCGTCGGGCTGCGACTCGACAGCGGGCTCCGGCGCAGGTGCTTGCGCCTGCGGCGGGGCGGAGGGCTCCGGAGCAGCCGGGCTCGCGCTCACTGCCGCGCCCGGCAGCGGCTCCTGGCCCGCCAGCATGCGAATGCGGTTGATCAACTCATGCGCCGGCTTGCATTGCGAGCCTTGCGCGACGATGTCGCGCATCCGATGCAGCTCGTCCAGGCTCGCCTGCAAGGCGTCGAACGCCGGCTGCTCGGCGGTGATCTGGCCGGCCTCGACGCTCTGCATGAACGTCTCGAGC
>DASVCI010000120.1:0-23156 GCA_036381695.1 Steroidobacteraceae bacterium | reverse complement strand
GTCGTCGCGGCTGGTGAACACGATGTTGTTGCGATACTCGGTGCGCAGCATGAAGCGCCGGGTGAGATAGAACTGCAGCCCGCCGCCCACGTAGCCGATCTGGTCGTCGCGATCGATCGCGCGCACCAGCGTCGATTTGGGATCGGTGTAAAGCACGCCGGTCCCGAGCGTGAAGTAGGGCGACAGGCGCCACTCCGGCACGAACACGTGCATGAGGCCGATCGTGGCGCTGTAGCCGTTCGAGAACTCCCCCAGGACGTGGCTCAGCGTCAGCTCGATCGAGAGATTGTCGCTGAAGGCGTAGCCGCCGAACGCGGAGATCAAACTCGCGCCGCCGAAGTCTCCAGCCATCACGCCGGCCTGCCAGCGCCGGCTCATGTAGTTCTCCCGCGCGGGTTCCTGCAAATCGAGCGGCTCACCGGTGGGCTCGAGCGTCGCGATCATCTGCTCCCGCGGCACCCAGCCTTCCACACCCCGGTCAGTGCGCACCTGGAACCAGTCGGTGCGCCGCTTGATGACGGTCACCTCGCGGCCACGCTCGACGACGTGGAACACGGGATAACCGCGTCCCGGCCCGGTGTGCAGCTCGATGAAGGGATCGGCGATGAGGATCCGTCGTTCGTCGCTCTCGTCGGCATGCGCGCGCGGCATGAGCGCCAGCAGCGCCAGCAACACCATGACGTGCCTTGCGCCTGGCGTGGGGGCGTGGGCGCAAGGCCGGGCCGAGCGGGTCAATCGAAAGCTCCTGATGCCTAGTCGTCCGGAGCGGCGAACGGGTCGTTGTAGTACTGCGCGCCGATATCCAGCCATTCGGACAACAAGCGTAACTCACTTGGGGACATAAAGTCCCGGTGATCGACGCCGTCGGTGGCCGTTTCGATCTCGTCGAAGAACCGGCTCGAGGCGCGCGCGCCCTGGGCGCTCATCGAGGCAGGTACCGGTACCGGAGCGAATTGCGGCTGGCCGGTCACGGGGTCGACTCCGACCTGAACCAGACGCTCGACCAGCACTCCGCCCTGCAGCTCGAGCTCGGTGTCCGCGAAGAGGAGCTCCCGGTAGGCCTTGAACTGAGCGGGCACATCATCGGAGGGGCCGTCGGTGAGGTCGAGCTGGCCAGCCGGGACCTGGGCCGCGCCCATCGCGTCCGTCGGCGCATGGCAGCGCGTGCAAGTGGCGTCAAACGGCAACATCGTGGTCGGATCCAGATCCGGCACGCCGTCGCCATCGCGATCGACGGTTCGCGGCCGGCTCCAGAGCGGATGAATGTGCCGCTCGTAATGAATCGTGATTCGGCACTGGCTGGTCCAGTCCGACGTGCAGGTTTCAGGTACGGTGGGCACCGGGGTGACGAGCCCGTTCGTGCAAACGAAGCGCTGGGTCGGGTCGGCCGGATCGCGCTGCACCGTCGAGGGCCCGGTGCTGTAACAAGCGTCGATGATCTCGGGGGTTGCCGTGGCCTCAGGCCAGTAATCCTCGAACGCAACGTCGACGCTCGGCTCGCACGCGCCGCCGCACATGACGCGGTTGCGGACCTCCGCCATGGTCTCGCCCATGTCGGCGAAGAGGGCGGGATTCGTGTTCGGGAAAGGTTGGCCGACGGTCGGTGCGCCATCGTTCACCGAATCGGTCAACCCACGCCGTCCATGCGCGCGCGGCGGATCGCTGTTCGCGTTGTGACAGCCGTTGCACTCGAGCACCTCGCCCGGCATGACTTGCAGCCAGTTCGTATGCCGGCTCCCGAGCACGCCCGGCAGCCGCCGGCCGCGCGCATCGAGGATGCTGATGGAGAACGCAACGTTCGCCGGTACTTTGACCTTGACCGAGCCGTCCGGCTCGATCGGGGCATAACCGAGAATCTCGCGCATGCCGAGCGCCCGGCTCGGGCCGAACGCCGTGGCCGGCACGTCCTTCACATCCTCATCAGGTTGTGAGACCGCCTTCTCGATTCGCAGGAAGCGCGCCGGGCGCGTGGCATAAGCGGCCTGCGCCGGATCGCGCACTGCGGCGATCCCGCCTGGCGCCTGATCGACGCCGTCGATGTCGTAGACGCTGCGGATGTGCAGAACGCCGACTCCCTCGCTCAACAGCTCCTGGGGGAAGTCGACGTTCGGAACGCGATCGAGAATCACCGGCGGAGTGGTGCGCGGCGAGCCTGCAACCACTTCCGTATAGATGAATCCCTCTTCAGGAGCGACGACCGGCTGCTGCGTGTTGTTGCGTACGTCGTACACATAGACGCCATAGAGGGGCGGCGCTTCGACTGCGTCCGGATCGGCCAGCCGCTCGCTCGTGCAAGGCACGATGCGCCCCTCTTCGATCAGGCGGCACTGCGACCAGCTCACGAGCAGGCGGCCGCTGCCGTCGAACAACGGGGCGGCGGAGCGATAGCGGCCGCCGGGCGAGGGTCCCTCGATCGTGCGCACATCGGTGGGCAGTGCGCGCACCTGGGCTGGCCCGCTAACGCCGGCGTTGGGAGCGGCGGGCTGCATGTTGTCGACGAAGTTCTCGGTATCGATCAGGACGAGGTCGCCGCCTTCGTCCGTGCCCACGAACGGGCGGATCAGCGCGAGCATGCGTCCATCCTGCATCGGACGCGGGTTCAGGAACTGAATGATGCTCGGCTGACCGCTCGTCGGGTCGGGCGTGCCTGTCGCGTGACTGTTCGCTCCGTAGAGGAGCTCCAGCCCCGAGCCGTCCGGATTGATCGTGTAGAGATCGAACTGGTTGTCGTCTATGTGGTGCTCCCAGCGCGTGAACACGATCCGCCCGTCGGCAAGCACGGCCGGGTCGAGGTCGTGGCTCTGGTTGAAGGAGATCTGATGGATGTCCGAGCCGTCCGCCTCCATCACGTGCAGCACGAAGGCGGGCTCGTTGTTGTCTTCATCGAGCGCCGCGAACTGAGGCTTGCTCTCATCGAGCAGGATCGCGCGTGATTGCCGCTGACGCGTGGAGCTGAAGACGATCCTGCCATCCGGCAGGTAATGCGGCATGATGTCGTGGCCTTCCTCGGCCGTGGTGTCCGAGGCGATGATGCGCCTCAACACGCCGGTCGTGATGTCGTATTCCCATATGTTCCACGTCGGCTGATCCTCCTCGTCGGCGTTCTCGATGAAGCGCGCGCGCATCGAGAAGAGGAGCTTGGTGCCGTCGAAATTCACATCCAGGTCGCGAATGTCGCCGAGCCCCTGCGTGATCTCGCCCGTCAGATTGATTTCCTCGGCCGAGGGCGAGGCGCGATCGCGCATGTACAGGTCCGCTCCGATGTCGAACCTCAGGAGCTCGCGCGCGTCCCGGTCCGTCTCTTCCTCCGGATCGGGCACCGGGCGCTTTATGTAGAACGCGGGAAAATCGAGCGTGACCGGATCGGCGTCCTGGCCGCTTCCGATCGTCACGTCGGTGCCGCCGGGCCCGCTGCTGCACGCCGCCAGCAATGCGAGTGCGGCACCGATGGCAAGCGCGCGCGGTGCGCGTTGCAGCGCGCAGCGCTCGAAAAGCAGCTGCTCAACGGCCTGATGCGCCTGATGAGTCATGAAAGCTCCCTTCGGGGAACACGAACGTGGCTCGCGCCCGAGTCCGGAAGACTGCCCGAACCCGCGGTCCCGACGCCAGCGATTGTGCGAACCTGCAAATCCGCCGTCACCATCGTCCATCCCGTCTCCAGTGATCCGTGAAGCCCGGCACACGACCGGCCGAGGACCTCGATTCTGCATGGTTCCGGTTGGGTGTCGGCTGCGGACGTGATCGGGTTCACATTGCGCGCTCGCCCGCGGCGCTTGAATGTGCGCTCGTGTCTGTTACGGCTCATGCGGCCTGCGCCAGGCGCGTGACTTCTCGGGCGGCGAGCCTACACGCGCGCATGAGGCCCTCGGTACTGTCGCCGGAACGCGACGTCTCGCGGCTGAGACAGTTATGCCGGCGCTGGCGCGTCCGTATAGTCCGCGCCAAATGTCGGGGGACGGCCGACGATCGAGCGAAGCAAGAGAAGTGCATGGGGAAATCGTCATTGAGCGCCTGCAATGCGGCGTCCGCGTTACGCCGGGCACGGGCAGTTGTCGACGCAACGATGCATAGCCATTCAGCCATTCAGGTCCGCGCATGAGCAAGATGAACAGGACAGGGGCACGACTCGACGGCCGCTCGCCGATCGCCGGGGTCACGGCGTTGACGCTGGCGCTCGCCGCCTTGCTTGGCCCGCAGCCCGTGACGGCCGGGCCGCGCGAGCAGGCCAAGCGCATGTATGACCGCCTGACCGGCACGCCGCCTTCCCCCGAGCTGCTCGATCAGCTCGAGGACATGGCCGGCAGCGGCACCCCGGCGCAGTTGCAGGCGACTGCCATGTTCATCATGGATCCCGCCGAGCCGCACTCCAGCACGTTCTACAGCGTCACGCTCAAGAATTTCGCAACGCCCTGGACGAATCGCGATCGGACGGTCTTCGCGCCGCTCAACGATTACACGGCCACCGTGATCGGGATGGTGCGCGATGACGAAGATTTCCGCGGCATTCTGTACGAGGACATCCTCTACGTCGGCAACGGGGTCACGCCCGCTTACTCGCCGACCAGCAACGTGCATTACGAAGCGATGGAAAGCAACAACATGGATCTGCGCGTAGTGCTGCGACCCACGACGCAGTCCTCGCTCACTGGGCTCCCGCCTGAAGCGACGGCGGGCGTCATTACTTCGCGGGCGGCTGCCGAAGCGTTCTTCATCGACGGTACCAACCGCGCGATGTTCCGTTTCACGCTCCTGAACCATCTGTGCCGCGACATGGAGCAGGTGCACGACACCTCGCGTCCACCCGATCGCATCCGCCAGGACGTGTCTCGAAGCCCCGGCGGCGACAGCAGCGTCTTCCTGAACAACTGCGTCGGCTGTCACAACGGCATGGACCCGATGGCGCAGGCGTTCGCCTACTACGATTTCGATGAAACGATCGGCCGCCTGGTCTACACGCCGGGGCAGGTGCAGCCGAAGTACCTGATCAACGCCGACAACTTCAAGTTCGGCTACGTCACGACGGACGATCGATGGGACAACCGCTGGCGCCTGCCGGGCCGCAACACGCTCCTCGGCTGGGCGCCGAATCTGCCAGGGAGCGGCAATGGTGCGAAGTCGCTCGGCGAGGAGCTCGCCAACAGCACCGCCTTCGCCCAGTGCCAGGTCGAGAAAGTGTTCCGGGCCGTGTGCTTGAGACCCCCGAGCGACACTTCCGATTTGGATCAGGTGCAGACCATCACTACGAGCTTCAGAAACGGCGGCTACAACCTGAAGCGAGTGTTCGCCGAGACGGCCGCGTATTGCGCGGGTGACTGAGGAGACCGAGCCATGACGTGCCGCCTTAACTTCGACGTTGCGCGGCTTGCCGCGATCGCCGTCGTCGCCGCCGTTCTGGCCGGCTGCAGCGGAGGCGCCCCGACCGAGCGCAATCCTGAAACCGAAGGCCCCTCCGCCGGTCCCGATTACACGGGACCGGCGCCCATGACCGCGGACATCCAGGCTTTCCGCGTCAACTTCTGGGAGAACATCCGAGGCACCGATCGCTGCGGCAGTTGCCACAACGCAGGCGGGCAGGCGCCGCAATTCGCGCGTTCCGACGACGTGAACCTGGCTTACGAGCAGGCGAACACCGTCGTCAACCGCGAGAATCCTTCACAGTCGATCATCGTCACGAAGGTCGGCGGCGGTCATAACTGCTGGCTCGCCGATGCTGGCGCGTGCGCCTCGATCCTGACCCGTTGGATTCAGGATTGGGTCGGTGCGAGCGGCTCGGGCGGCCGCCAGATCGAGCTCGAGCCGCCGACGCCGCGCGATCCGGGTGCGAGCAAGCGCTTTCCCGCGACGCCCCCACCGGAGTTCGGCGCGGTTTACAACTTGCTCGACGAGTATTGCTCTGACTGTCACCAGTCCGACGCGCCCACCTCGCAGTCTCCGTACTTTGCGGCGGGCGCCCGGCCGTTCGATCCGAGCTCGGCGGCGCACATCGAGGCGTACAACGCCGCCATTCCGAAGATCAATCTGGACAATCCGGCACAGTCGCGCTTCGTCATCCGCCTGGCCGACGAGTCGCACAACTGCTGGAGCAACTGCGCTGACAACGCCGCGGAGCTGCTGGCCGCCATCCAGGCGATGGCCGATGCCATCCCGGTGTCGCAGGTCGACCCGAGCCTCATCGTCAGCAAGGCGCTCACGCTGTATGAGGGAACGATCGCAAGCGGCGGCAACCGTTACGAGAACAACGTGATTGCGCTGTACGAGTTCAAGACCGGCAGCGGCAACATCGCGTTCGATACGAGCGGCGTGCAGCCCGAGGCGCACCTGACGCTCTCCGGCGATTACAGCTGGTTCGGCGGCTGGGGCATCAACATTCGAAGCGGCAAGGCGCAGGCCTCGACGACCGCGAGCCGCAAGCTCCATCAGCTCATCACCGCCACGGGCGAGTATTCGATCGAAGCCTGGGTCATTCCCGGGAACGTCACTCAGGAAGACGCCCGCATCGTGAGCTACTCCGGCAGCACGACTGCACGCAACTTCACGATGGGGCAAACCCTTTACAACTACGACTTCTACAACCGCAGCACCGCGACCGATGCCAACGGTGCGCCGGCGCTTTCGACCGCGGATGCGGACGAGCGCCTGCAAGCCACCCTGCAGCACGTCGTGATGACCTTCGACCCGGTGAACGGGCGGCGCATCTACGTCAACGGGGAGTTCACGGGCGATGTGGACAGCGCAGGCGGCGGCACGCTCGGCGACTGGGACAACAGCTTCGCGCTCGTGCTCGGCAACGAGGTGAGCAACAACCGTCAGTGGATGGGCGTCATCCGCCTCGTCGCCATCCACAACCGGGCGCTCACCCCCGAGCAGATCCGGCAGAACTTCGAGGCCGGAGTGGGCGAGAAGTTCTTCCTGCTGTTCGGCATCGAGCACATCGTGGACGTGCCGCAGTCCTACATCATGTTCGAGGCGGCTCAGTACGACAGCGCCGGGTATCTGTTCACCAACCCGAGGTTCATCAGCCTCGACCCGACGGCCATGCCTGGCAGCATCCGGCTCCAAGGCATGCGCATCGGTGTCAACGGCGCCGAGCCGCTCGTCGGTCAGGCATACCGGCTGCTCGATGTGACCATCGACGATGCGAGCTACTCACCGTCGAGCGGCCAGTTGCTGTCGAACGTGGGCACGATCATCGGCATCGAGCAGGGGCCGGAGTCCGACGAGTTCTTCCTCTGCTTCGATCAGCTCGGCGATGAGCAGAACATCTGCTCCGAGTATGCTCCGGCAGTGGCCGTACCGCCGACGCCGGTGGCTCCGCCCTCCGATATCGGCGTGCGCACGTTCGATGCGATCAACGCGACCATGTCCGCGCTCACTGGCGTGAGCGCCAACAACGCCTCGGTCAAGAACACGTTCACGACCATCCGTGAATCGTTGCCTGCGGTGCCGGACATGGTGGCCTTCCTCTCCTCGCACCAGACCTCGATTGCGCAGCTCGCTCTGCAGTACTGCAACGTCCTGGTGGACGACACCAACGCGCGCCGCGACTACTTCCCGGCGCTCAACTGGGCCAGCGACATCTCGACACAGCGCGCGGCGCTCGTCGATCCGCTGGTAGAGAGGATGATCGGCGACGTAGCGACTCAACCGACCGCTGAGGCGGAGGCTGAGCTGAACAACCTGATCACGGCCCTGTGTGCAAATGGCTCCTGCTCGTCGAGTCCCGCGACACGCACGCCGATCGTAGCGAAGGCGGTCTGTGGCGCGGCGCTCGGCAGCGCGGCCACCCTGGTTCAGTAAGGAACGACCATGCTCATCATCAAGTCTCGTCGCAAGCGCCCCCTCGGCCTCAACGAGCCGATCCGTCATGGTTCGCACAAGCGCCCGGTCACGCGGCGCGACTTCCTGGCGCAGGGCTTCCTTACAGGCGCGGCGACGGTGATCGCACCGACCATGCTCGCCGCCCTGCTGAACCCCCGACGTGCGCGTGCGCTGTCGCCGGACATCGTCGCCATGAAGGGTCCCTGCAACATCACCGACGGGACGGGCAAGATTCCTTTCATCTGCATCGACCTGGCGGGCGGCGCGAACATCGCCGGCTCGAACGTCCTCGTCGGCTTCGAGGGTGGTCAGCTCGATCCGCTGAGCACCCAGGGCTATTCGAAGCTGGGCCTCCCGGGCGACATGCTGCCGACCAGCTCTACCGGCAACTTCGTCAACACTGAGCTCGGGCTCGCTTTCCACTCGGACAGCGCGTTCCTGCGCGGCATCCTCGAGACGACCTCGCCGACGACGCGAGCGCGCGTGAACGGCGCGATCATTCCCGCGCGCTCGGAGAACGACACTGGCAACAACCCGCACAATCCGATGTACGGGATAGCGAAATACGGCGCCAAGGGCGAGCTGCTGACCTTGATCGGCTCGCAGAACTCCGACTCCGGCGGCAACTCGATGGCACCGGCGATGCTGATCGATCTGGAGAACCGCCCGACGAAGATCGATCGGCGGAGCGATGTGACCGGGCTGGTCGATATCGGCGAGGTCGCGCGTATCCTGAGCGTAGAGGACACGGTCCTCGCGATGGAGTCGATGGTGCGCATCAGCAATGCGAAGATGGCGTTGCCGACAGTGCGCACGGGCACGGCGGACGAGGACGATCTCAAGCGACGCTTCACTTGCAGCTACGTGAAGACGGCCGACACGATCGAGGAGTTCGGTGCGCGGGGCCTCGACCCGTTCCAGGATCCGGAGATCACCTCCATCCCGGTGTTCGGTCCGAACCTGTTGTCGGGCGACGTCGACGGCGAATTCGAGAAGACCGCCTCCGTCATGAAGCTCGTGATCGAAGGCTATGCCGGCGCCGGCACGATCAGCATGGGAGGGTACGATTACCACACGGGCGATCGCGCAGCCGGCGAGATCCGCGACTTGCGGGCCGGCCGCTGCATGGGCGCGTGCCTGGAGTATGCGGCCCGTCGCGGCAAGCCGCTGATGCTCTACGTCTTCAGCGACGGCTCGGTCTCTTCCAACGGTCGCGTCGACGACTCGGCCGACGGGCGCGGCAAAGGCGAGTGGACCTCGGACAATCAGCAGACTGCGGCTTCGTTCTTCCTCGTGTACAGCCCGCTCGGCCGCCCGACGCTCCTCGAGGAAAACAACGTTCCGATCGCACGCCGCCAGCAGATCGGTTACTTCCGCCGCAGTGGCGATGTGGAGACGATTGGAAGCCCTGCCGCCAACAACGTGAACCTGCTCGTGCAGACGGTCGTGCTGAACTACATGGCGTTGCACGAAGCCTCGCCGAATCTCTCGTCCGTCATCCCGGGCCATGGCCTCGGCGATGTGAGCACTCAGCGAAGCTTGATCGCCTTCAACCCGATCGTCACCGGGCCGGTCTGAGGCTCGGCGCTGGCGAAGGCGGCGCAGCCTTCGCCCGCCTCCAGCGCTCGCTGCCTACTGCGAGCGATAGCGCAGCTCCACGAAGACGCTGCGATCGCGGCCGGGAAAATACCGGTAGTTGCCGAAGGCAAAATCGGCCCTGTCGGCGTACTTGCGATCCGTCAGATTGGTGACGCGCACGATCGTGCGCCAGCTCCTCGCCATGTCCCAGCCCACGCGCAGGTTCAGCAGATCGTGCCCGCTGTACTCGTGCTCGTTGCTGGCGTCCAGAAAGTAGCGGCCGATCGACTGCCATTCGAGCTCGGCGGTGGCCGCAGGCACGAAGCGCCAGGTCAGGCGTGCGTTCTGGATGTGTCGGGGCGCGGTATCGATCTCGCGTCCGGCGACGATGAGCTCGCTACCCTCCATCGCATCGAAATCGTACGTGTGCTCGGCATAGGTGCCGGAGAGTGCGAGTGACAGGGTATCCATCGGCAGCCACGCGATCTCGTATTCGATACCTTCGTGATCGGTGCGGCCGTCGCTCACGTTGAATGCATTCGAGTCGCGGAAGATCACGTTGTCCTTTTCCATGACGAACGCTGCGAGGGAGTACGAAAGCGAGCCGAAAGCACCGCGGATGCCAAGCTCGATGCTGTCGAGCCGCTCGGCGTCCAGATCCGCCATGGATTGTTGACGCTGGAGCCGATACAGCTCGCTCGTGTCGGGCGCGCGATATCCGCGCGCAGCGCTCACGTACAGAGTGTGAGCATCACTCAAAGCGTACGTGAGCCCGAGCTTGGAAGTGAGGTTGCTGAAGTCGTCAGTGCGGTCTTCGGGCCGGTGATACAAGCAGCCTTCCGGTGCGCATGGGGTGCCGTCATCACGCGTGTTGCCGCTTAGCATGCGGTTGTCGTAGTCGTAGCGCACGTGCTCGAATCGCACTCCCGCAGTGAGTTTCAGCTGGGGCGCGAGCGGTTGTTCCAACAGCCCGTAGAGCGCCGCGACCTGGCTTTGCACCTCGTAGTCGTAGTGCTTTCCCGCCGGCCGGATCAGATTGGCGGCGGGCGGTCCGTCAGTGGCCGGTCCCGCTTGCGTCTCCTTGAGAAACCCTTCCGCCCGCTCGAGGTCGAGCCCCGCCAGGAGCCGGGTGTCCTTGAACGCGCGGATATCGAAGGTTGCGAGCACGCCGAGGGAATCCTGGCCGTTCTCCTCGAGCGGCTTGCCTATGAGGAAGTGCTGCAAAAAATCCATGCGCGAGTGCCTGGCATACGGCCGCACGATCAGCTGCGCGCGATCGCCGAGCGGCATGGCATATCGGCCACTCAGCCGCACGGCGTACGCGTCTCGGTACGCCTCCGGGTTCGGATTGGAGCGCGCGATCGTCTCGTCCCGGTAGGCTTCGAAGCCCTGGATGAACCCGGCGGTCTCCTGGTTGAGGTTGGTGATCGCCAGATGCAGATCCAGCACCGACTCTTCGAAGCGTCTCGTGAGGCTGGCGCTGAGCTTCTGCTCTTCGATGCCGGAGGAGGTGCGCCAGCCTCCATCGTGCGCGGCGAGAAGCGTTGCGCCGACGTCCACGTTGCGGCCCTGATGCGCGAACGCGAGCTTGCCTCGATAGTAGTCATCCGGGCCGGCTTCCAGCGCGAGCGCGCTGGCCGGGAGCTGCGCGGGCTCAGGCTGGATGACGTTGATGGCGCCATGCATGGCGCCCGAACCATAGACTACGCCGGCGGGGCCACGCAGGACCTCGATCGAGGCGGCCTGTTCCAGGTGCACCTCGAACAGCTCGTTGACGTTGCAAAAGCCCGTCGGCCGGATCGGGATGCTGTTCTCGAGAAACAGGAACACGCCGCAGGAGCCCGGACCGGTCAGCACCGGCGAGCGGATCGCTGTCAGGCTTTCCTGGCCGCTGTTACGTTGGATCATCGCGCCGGGGGCGCGATTGACGATCTCGCTGTGATGCGTTGCGCCGATCAGCTCGATCTCCTCGCTCGAGACGATCGTGATGCTGCCGGCAACGTCGCGTAAGCGCTGCTGCTCCCGAGTGGCAGTGACGACGATCGCTTCGAGCCGTTCTGCCGCAGACAGACTCAGCGGTGCGAGGGCTACCACAAGCCCGAGCGTGCGAGCGAGAACTTTCCGAGCGGGTGTCACTGTCATGATGAGGGCGGCGCGTCACCGGGAATGGGGAGGCAGGGCGAAGGTTCGCCGATCATGACGGCCTCACTGCGACTTCGGTAACGCGAACGCCACGACATAATCGCCGCGCGTCGTGCCTAGCGCCCCATGACCGCCGGCGGCTATGACGACGAACTGTCTGCCGTCCACCTCGTAGGTCATGGGGGTCGCTTGTCCGCCCGCCGGCAGGCGGCCCTTCCAGAGCTCGCGTCCAGTGTCGATGTCGAACGCCCTGAGATAGTTGTCGGTTGCAGCGGCAATGAACACCAGGCCGCCCTCGGTAGTGATGGGGCCGCCCATGTTGGGCATGCCTATGGTGCGCGAGGGAACGAACCAGGGCGTCATGTCCCGGGTCGAGCCGAGCATGACTTGCCAGCGTATGGAATTGCGCTTCAGGTCGACAGCCGCGAGCGTTCCCCAGGGCGGGGCCGTGCAGGGCAGGCCAAACGGGGAGGCGAGGAGCTCGCGCCGCATGCCCCAGGGCGTGCCCTTTTGCGCAGCGAACTCCGAATCGGGCCGGTCACCAGAGTCCTTCTGCTTTTGCCAGACCTCGCGCGGCAGGAGCGTGACCACCATCGGCACGTGGTTGACTGCGGCAACGACGAGCTGGCGCTGGCTGTCGAACGAGAGGCTTCCCCAGTTGACCCCGCCTGCATAGCTCGGCGAAAGAATCGTTCCCTGGAGGCTGGGCGGCGTGAAAATGCCTTCCGAGCGGTAGAGCTCGATGAGATCGCGGCAGTGGCCGCGGTCGTAGAACGTGAGGCCCCAGGCATCCTCGGGCGTGATGGCCGCGTGGGAGACGAGCGCCGGAGTCGCCGGAAACGGCTGGCTCGGGGAAGCCGATTCCCCCGGCACGTCCGAGCGAGGTACCGGACGCTCCACGATCTCGAATACGGGCTCGCCCGTCTCGCGGTCGAACACGAACAGGAGCCCCGTCTTCGTCGCTTGCACGACCGCTGGGATCGATTTGCCGTCGCGCTCGATGTCCACGAGCAAGGGCTGAGCGGCCAGATCGTAATCCCACAGATCATGATGAACGAGCTGCCGATGCCACAGCACCTCGCCGGTCTCAGCGCGCAAAGCGACCAGTGAATTGGCATATCGGTTGTCGCCGACGCGCTCGCCGCCGAAGAAATCCGGGCTCGCCGAGCCGGTCGGAACGAACACGATGCCGCGACCGGGATCTACCGACATGATCGACCACGCGTTGGCGGCGCCGGTGCGCTTGGCTCCTTCGGCCGTCCAGTCTCCGGAGTCGGCGCTCGTCTCGCTCGCAGGAATCGGATCCCATGACCAGAGGAGCTTCCCGCTTCGCACGTCGAAGGCGCGCACCACGCCTCGCTCGAGCTCGACGCCCCGGTTGTCGCCGATTGCCGAACCGACGATGACGATGTCGCGATAGATCGCCGGCGGGGAGGTCACCAGATACTGGCCCCGACTGCTCGAGCGCACGCCGGATGTGAGATCGATGACCCCGCTCTTGCCGAAATCGGCGCAAGGGCGGCCCGTGCGGCCATCGAGAGCGATCAGCCGTGCATCGAGCGTGCCGAAGAGGATCCTGTGGGCGCAGGGGCTCGAAGGATCCAGCTCGCGGTCGATCCAGGACGAGACGCCGCGCGAGGTCGCCTCCGCATAGCTCCAGTCCCGCGAGATCTTGGGATCGTAACGCCAGCGCTCGCGGCCAGTGGTCGGGTCGAGCGCGATGACGATGTTGGTGGGCGTGGAGAGGTACAAGGATCCGCGCGCGAGGATCGGAGTCGCCTCGAAAGCGAGCTTGTCGGCCCGGGCAAACCCTTCGCCCAGCTCGCCGGTCCGATAGGTCCAGGCGATCTCGAGGCGGGAGACGTTCTCACGCGTGATCTGCGCGAGCGTCGAGTGACGATTGCCGCCCGGATCGCCGCCGTAATAGCTCCATTGACCGTCGTCCTCCTCGGGCTGCTGCTGGGGCGGGGCCGCGTGCGAAGACACGAGGCATACGCAAGCACCGAGCAGGATCGAACGAGTTTTCAAGCGGGGGATCTTAAACTTCATCGAGTGCTCATCGGCGCGACTGCGGGCCGCAATCTGCTGCTACTATCTCCCGCATGCGATCATCGCTTCAACAATGAGCCTGCTTCGCCAGCTTTCGATCGCTCTGCTCGCGCTGGTGCCGGCCCTGTCCCAGGGCGCGGAGGAGACCGGGCGGCCCCGCATCGGCCTGGTTCTGAGCGGGGGAGGCGCACGAGGCGCCGCTCACGTGGGCGTGCTGAAGGTCCTCGACGAGATGCGAGTGCCCATCGATGCGATCGCAGGCACCAGCATGGGCGCGGTGGTCGGGGGGTTGTACGCCTCCGGCATGAGCGGGGCGGAGATCGAAAGGCTCCTCGAGTCGCTCAACTGGCAGGATGCGTTCAGGGATCGCCCGCCGCGCGAGGAGCTCGGCTTTCGCCGCAAGCAGGATGATCGCAACTTTCTGGTGCGCTACGCGCTCGGCGTGACCGACAAAGGGTTCGTTCTGCCGCCCGGTCTCATCCAGGGGCAGAAGCTCGAGCAGGTTCTGCGCCGGGCAACGCTCCCGGTCGCCGAAATCCGGCGCTTCGATGACCTTCCCATCCCGTTCCGGGCGATCGCGACGGATCTCGAGACCGGCGAGCCGGTGGTCATGGATTCCGGAGACCTGGTCACCGCCATGCGCGCCAGCATGTCCGCGCCCGGTGTGTTCGCTCCTGCGCAGCGCAACGGCCGCTTGCTCGTCGATGGAGGGCTGGTCGAGAACCTGCCAGTCGAGACCGCGCGGGCGATGGGCGTGGACATCATCATCGCCGTCGACGTGAGCTTTCCGCTCTACGCCCGTGAGGACCTCGACTCTCCTCTCGAGATCACCAACCAGGCGTTCGCGATCCTCATTCGCAGCCGCACGCTCGAGCAGCGCGAGAAGCTCGGGCCCCAGGACATCATCATCGATCCGCCGCTCGGGCGTTTTGCCTCGGCGGATTTCAGCCGCGTGCCGGCCGCGCTGCGCGCGGGAGAAGAGGGGGCGAGGCGCCAGGCCGAAGCGCTTGCGCGGCTCTCGCTCGATGAAGCGGAGTACGAGGAATACCTCGCCTCGCGCAATCCGCGCTCGACCACGCTCCCGGTGATCGATTTCGTGCGGGCCGACCCGAGGTCGTCGGAATACCAGGAGCTGATCGAGGCGACGATGAGCGACATCGTCGGCAAGGTGCTCGACAAGGAGCTCATCCGCCGGCGCCTGACCTCGCTCTACGCGCTCGATCGCTTCGAGTCGATCGACTACTCGCTCGTCGAAGAGGAGGGCCGCACGGGTTTGCAGCTCGACTTGAGGCGCAAGAGCTGGGGGCCGAACTTCGTGCGCGTCGGCTTGAACCTGGAGGACGACTTCGAAGGCAACAGTCGTTACAACGTGGCGGCGCGCTTCATTCTCACCGAGCTCAACCGGCTCGGCGCGGAATGGCTCACCGATCTTCAGATTGGCGAGAACCCGCGCTTCTTCAGCGAGTTCTACCAGCCGCTCTCGCTCGCGAGCCGCTATTTCCTCGCCCCGCACGTCGAATTCGAAGAGCGCAGCGTCTTTGAGCTGGCCGGCCGCGAGCGCATCGCGCAGTACCGCGTGCGTGATGTGAGCGGTGGAATCGATTTCGGTCGTGAGCTCTCCAATTGGGGCGAGATTCGGTTGGGAGTGCGGCGCGGCACCGGTCGCAGGCGCGTGCTGATCGGCGACCCGGAGCTACCGGGTGCGGAGTTCGACCGCGGCGGCTTTTTTACCCGCTTCTCGTACGACAAGCTCGACAGCATCTTCTTCCCGCGTCACGGGCAGCAATTCGAGATCGAATGGCGGTCCGAGCGCGAGACGCTCGGGGCGGAACAGGATTTCGACGCCTTCGAGATGACCTGGCTCGTGGCGCGCTCGTTCGATCGTCACACGCTCATCTTCTGGACCGACTTCGGCACGACGGTCAACGCTCCGGCGACCCCGGAGAACCTGTTCTCGCTGGGCGGCTTCCTCAATCTCTCCGGCCTGCCGCCTGCGTTTCTCAACGGGCCGCACTATGGAATCGGGCGCCTGATGTATTACCGGCGCATCGGCCGAGGAGGGGAGGGCGTGCTCGACCTGCCCGCCTATGCAGGGATCTCGCTCGAGGCCGGCAACACTTGGGCCCATCGCCGCGACATGAGCTTCGGGGATCTGCGCACCAACGCGAGCCTGTTTTTCGGCGTCGATACGCCACTCGGCCCCGTCTATCTCGCCACTGGATACGACGAGGGCGGCGACAAGGCTTTCTATCTCTTCCTCGGGCGCACGTACTGACGCGTCCCCTGTTCTCAGGGCGGGTGGCTCGACGGGCGGCCCGTCGTCGGAATCCGACCTTCCGCGAGGACCTGCCGACGCCGCAAGACCGGCGCAATGTCCGCAAGTGTCCGCTCCGGGCAACGGCCCGGGCGAGCGGCACCTGACGCCTTTACCGCTCGATCTTCTCGAATTCGAGGCTCGGCTGGTCTCCGGGCCGAAAATAAATATATCGGCCGCTCATTTCCTTGAGCGCGCGGTCACGCTCCTCGCGCGTCGCGAACCAGTGCTCTTTCGACCACTCGGCGCCCACCAGATTCTTGAAGGGATCCGTCGAACGCAGCTTCACGCGGATGCCGAACGGGCATTGCTTGGGAACGGGACGGGCAAGGTTGTGCTCGTGACAGATAGGCATGGGAGTGCGACAGGCTCTGGATCAGGAAAACGGATTCTCAGGACGAGAAATTCTAGAAGAGCGCGGCGGGCGTGGCGAGCAAGATGGACGGAGGGCGTTTTTTCCGGCCCTTTCTGCTGCGGTTCATACCTTCGTACAAAATCGTTACAAAGTGTCCGATGTGTCCGCCCCGATGCTCGTGCGACGATCTGGCGTGGCTCGCGCATCAGCATTGGTGGCGCGGCGCGTCCATCCGGCCTTGCCGCCCGTCTCATGCATTGCGTAAATGCGTGAGGTCTGCGAGGAAGGGCTCGATGCGCTGAAACCTTTCGTCGCATGTCGCGATCTGATCGTCGTAATGAGCTTGTACACAAGCGAACGCGGACGCGTAATGACGATGGACAGGAGCGGCGTCGAGCGATACGCGTAGCGAGCGCGAGTAGGACCGATTCTGAGGACTTGATTGGCAAGAACGGCGGGGAGGCGCGCGGAATGATTATCCGTAGGGCTCACGAAGTTGTCGGTGGCGATTTGAATGCCGGGCTCGCACGGCATCACGACACGGGCAACCAGATCATCAGCGTGCAGACGCAGGTGGCCGACTACAGCCTCGACGCCGAACGGGTGGCGGTGCTTTGCGCCTGGAACGGTCGCCAGGAGGTGGCTCTGGACGGCCGAAGGGTGTTTGTTGACGACGACACCTGGCTCACCATGCCAACCGGCCCTGCGACAGTTCGGATTCGGGGCGCGCGCGAGGTGCATGCGCTGACGATTCTGTTCCGTCGCGGGATGCCCGAAGAGACGCTCCGGACCTTGCTGACGCCGGAGGATTATCTCCTCGACCATGGCGAGCCGGTTCCGTATGCGACGAGTCTGCCGTTCGCGCCGCATTTGCAGACGCACGACCGCAGCGTCACTCCGGTGCTGCTGTTCATCCGGCGGCATTGCAACATGGGGCTCGAGGATCCGTTGTGGTACGAAGAGCAGTTCGCGTTCCTGCTCGAGCGTCTGCTGCTGCGTCATCGCCAGGTGCTGATGCGTGCACGATCGGTCCCCGTGCGGCGGGCGGCCACACGACGGGAAATCCTGCGACGCATCTCGCTCGCGACGGATTTCATCCACTCGAACTATGACCGGCCGCTGATGCTCGGAGACATGGCGCGTGCAGCATTTCTGTCGCGGCATCATTTCCTGCGCTTGTTCAAGCACGTGCACGATGTGACTCCGCACGAGTACCTGCAGCGCAAGCGCACGAGCGTGGCGGCTCGCCTCCTTCGCAGCACGGATCTGCCGGTGGAGGACATCGTCAAGCAGGTCGGCTTCGACTCCCGCTCGACTCTCTTCCGGGCCTTGCGTCGCTTCCACGGCGTCACTCCCCGGGAGTGCCGGCGGGCGGCGGACAACCTCGTGTTCATGGGAGGCCACGGCCCGACCGGGCTCAATCCCACGGTCCCGGAGTGACGTGCAAACGACCGAGGGGCCCGCTGGGTCGGGGCCCTCGGCGTCTCAACGGTCAGGATTCGACCAGGTCTTTCAGTCTCTCGCGCTCGACCTGTTCGCGGTCGCGCGCAATCGCGAGCGTCTTCTTGAGCTCGCTCGATTGCGGATTCAACTCGAGCCCGCGCTGGATGTCCTTCAGTGATTCCTCGATCCGTCCGAGCCCGAGATTTGCCGCGGCGCGGTTCTGCCAGGTGCGCCAGTTCGAATCGAGAAGCTCGAGCGATTCGTTGCAGCTCTCGAGCGCGCGCACGTAATTCTTGAGCGCCCCGTAGCCGGCGCAAAGGTTCGAAAGCGCAGCGGCTCGATCTTCACGCGAATGTGTGACGGCGAGGCCGAGCTGCGTCAACTGAATGCCTCGTTCCCAATCGCCATTCAGCATTGCCTGGGCGCCGTCGGCCAGCAGGACATTGGGACCGATCACCGTACGCGCGGAGGCCTCGAGTGCATCCTGCGCGCTCGCAGCAGCCATCATCATCGCCACGACAAACGCTGCGGAAATCGGACTCAGGCGCCGGATCACGGCCGACCCCCGTTGCTCGCCATGCCCTGCTGAACCATCTATACCACCGCGACGCGCGGGTGCAAGGACATGCGGGTGGTGCGGGGCACAAGGGCTCGGGTCGGGCGAGGAGCCCGGTGGTCGTCTCGTAAGCCAATCGCTGTCTCGAGACTCTGAAGCGGGATTCCAGCTTCGCCTGGGCTCGTAGATCGCAGCGTCGTTGCCGCGCCCGGCGGGGTTGCCTTAGTCTTGCCGCGCCCCAATGCTTCCGTCCCCCGATCGCATCGCTCGAGGAACCGCCATGGCCTTCTCTTTCCGCGAAAAAGCCGTCATGCCCGATCCTGCCGACGTACTGCCCGGCCGCTCGACCCCCATCAAGGTGTCCGAGCGCCATGCGGTCAACGGCAACCGGATCGTCCCTCCGTTTCCCGAGGGCATGCGGATGGCTTTGTTCGCGCTGGGCTGCTTCTGGGGTGCGGAGCGCAAGTTCTGGCAGCTTCCAGGCGTCTACAGTACGGCGGTCGGCTATGCGGCCGGCTCGACGCCGAACCCGACGTATGAGGAAGTCTGCTCCGGATACACCGGCCACGCCGAAGTCGTGCGGGTCGTGTACGACCCGAAGAAGGTGAGCTACGAAACGCTGCTCAAGACGTTCTGGGAATCGCACGACCCGACGCAAGGCATGCGCCAGGGGAACGACGTGGGCACCCAATATCGTTCCGGCATCTACTACTACGACGACGAGCAGCGCGAAGCCGCGCAGAGGAGCCTCGAGCGATATCAGGCGCAGCTCCAGCGTTTCGGCCGCGGCCGCATCACGACGGAAATCCTTCCTGCACCCGAGTTCTACTACGCCGAGGAGTATCACCAGCAGTACCTGCACAAGAATCCCGATGGGTACTGTGGCCTGGGCGGATGTGGAGTTACGTACGCGGCCGAAGAGGCAGAGGCGAGCAAGGCGTGATCAGATAATCGGACGGAGCACTGCTCGGCCGCGCCGTTCAGGTGCGGCTCGAGCGCCCGACGCCGTACCGCTCCAGCGCAGCTGCGATCAAATTTTGCAGGATCTCTTCCACTGAATCGCGGCCGCGCTGCCGCATTGATAAATGCTCGAACATCTCGTAGCTCGTCAGCGCATATACGACGTCGACTAGATCGTGCAGCCGTTGCCCCCCCAGATGCGGGATGCAGCGGCTGACCAATATCGAGAGGCCGCGACGGCGGCGCTCCGTCCGTGCCCGGAGGCTGGTTGCAACCTCCTCGTCGAGTCGCGCCAGTGCGTTCAGCTTCGCTATCACTGGGCCGTGCAACGTCCAGAAGCGGCAGAACAGCGCGACGAACTGCCGCAATGCTTCACGCGCATCTTCCGATGCGAGCAGAGTGGGGATCTCGAACAATCTGCTCTGTCGAGCCAGATCGTCGAACACCGCTTCCAACAGCCCGCGCCGCGATCCGAACTGGTTGTAAACCGTAAGCCGCGTCACCCCCGCTTGTCGCGCCACTCCATCAAGGGAGAACGTCGGTGTGCCCTTGCCTCCGTTCAGTAGCGCACGAGCTGCCGCAACGATTCGTGCGCGGGTCTCATCGGCTGCGGCTGCGCGGATCTCGCTCTGATACGTCCTGGTCGCGCACGACTCGCTGCGATCCGCTTTCCTCGTCTCGCTATTTGCTTTTGTGCCGACTCTGGCGGCTTTCCGGGTCCTGGCTCTCGGGCGGCGCTTGACAGGCATGAATTAGATATACAGTATGTATAGCGAATTTGGCAACGGGAGTTGGAGCATGGAACAGGCAACTGTGATTTTGCTGGCCCGCGCGATTCACGTCGTGGGCGGCGTCGTTTGGGCGGGTGCAGCGATCATCATGGGCCTGGCGGTCATGCCCGTTCTGTTGCAGCACGCCGAGGAGGGCGCAGGTCGCTGGCTCGGCATGATCGGAATGCGCGTCGGGATCCTGTCGGGCATCTCTGCCCTGCTGACGATCATTTCGGGGATGTATCTGTTTCACGCGCTGCACGCAAACGATGGTTCCGTCGGCAAGATCGTGCTGGCGAGCGGCGCAATGGCCGCCATCCTGGCGCTGGTGGTGGGTATAGCCTTTGCCCGGCCTGCGGGGGTCAAGCTGATGAAACTGCAGCAGAGTGGCTCTCCCGATCCGGCAAGCATCGCGGCTTTGCGCACCCGCACGCTGATCAGCGCTCGATTGGTCGTCGGCTTGATGACGCTTTCTGTGCTCGCGATGGCTCTGTTTCGATACGCGCAGGCGCTTGCGTGACGAGCCAGCCAGCTCGTGAAAGAATTTTTTCGAGCTGCGGCGCCATGTTCTACCGAAAAGTGCCCTAGTGACCACTTCGTGCTGACTTCACGGCCGTCTGGCGCGGATCTAGATTGGCCGCATGTGAAGTCAGCGTGGAGGTCACATGAGAGCGCTGTTGTTCATCGTGGCTGCATCGATGGGCGTCGCCGTTGCGGCGGATGCGCCGTCGGTCGACTATCCGGAAGGATATCGGGACTGGACTCACGTGAAGAGCATGATCCTGAATCCGGGTCATCCGCTCTACGACTCGTTCGGCGGCATCCACCACATCTACGCCAACGAGAAGGCGATGGAGGGTTACCGGACAGGGCGGTTTCCGGACGGCTCGGTGCTGGTGTTCGATCTGCTCGAAGCCAATGCTGCCGACAACGCCGTGACCGAGGGTAAGCGCAAAGTGCTCGGGGTCATGCAGAAGGACCGGGCGAAGTTCGCTGCCACGGGCGGCTGGGGATACGAGGGTTTCGAGGGAGGCGACAAGACCAAGCGCGTCGTCGGCGCCAAGGCCGCCGAGGCCTGCCACGCCTGCCATCAGGCCCAGGCGAAGCAGGACTTCGTTTTCAGCTCATACAGGGAGTAGGCAAGTCGCGCGCACGGTCCTTTGCCCGAGGCTCAGGCGGGCGGTGTATCGAAGCGATACACCGTTCGCTGCGCGGATGGCCGCTTCGCAAACTCCTTCGCGAAGCCGACCAAGGCAGAGTAGGGATCCACAGGGAGCGTTTGCCGGAACCAGAGATGGTCGACCAGGCAGAAGAGCGAGACCTCGAGCAGGCTCAGATCCCGCTCCGGGAGCGCTTCGAGCGATGGCTGCAGATTCGAGTCGAGCCATCGAAGCGACGCTTCGAATCCGGCTTTCGCCTTCAGAAAGTAGCCGTTGTCCGCCGGGAGCTTGTAGACGACGGTGCCCATGACGATCTGCACTTGCGCTGCCATGCAGTGCCAGATGAGCTCCTGGGCATTTCGCAGCAGATCCTCATGCAGCGCTTCCGGCCACACGATGCGCTTTCCGGAAGTGCTTCGCTCCGCCACCGCCCGGCAAATGTTCTGAGCGCCGAATAAAACCGACCGCCTCGGTACGCAGGATCGGCAGCTTCAAGGCCGGATTGCCGGCGTAGGCCTCGGGCCCGACCTCGGTCATGTCGTAGATCGGCACGACCTCATAGGGCACGCCGAGCTCCTCGGCGTAGATGAGCGGCATGCGCGTGTAGAGCGAGCTGTTACGCCCGACGATCTGGAGCTTGCTCATGGATCGGGCCACCGAATCACTCCGGCGGCTCGGCCCCCGGATTGGGGTCTTCCAGCGGATAAGTCTTGAATCCTTGAGACTCCGCGGGCTGTGATGCTGGCGCACTTGGCGCAGTTGTGGATTCGGAGGCGCGAGGCGCAGCGCTGGCAGTCGCGGTTGTGCTCACAGAACGTGCGACCGCTGCAATGAATTCCCGAGCAGCCGCCCCCGGGGTCGGCGCGTCCGACCGGATGATCTCGCTCGCGAGCACTCCCGGGCGGCCGTAATAGGCCTCGTTCGATCGGTGGTCGATCGTGATGGCCGAGCCGTCGAGCGCGACGCCGGCGAACAAGCCTTTGGCGCGCGAGTAAGAGTAGACCTGCGCATCGAGGCCAATGTCGGTGGCGGCCGAGCTTTGGCGGCCGACAGGGCCCGCAGCGACAGACGCATCGGCGCCGAGCGTGACCTTTCCGCCAACGATTCCCTCGATGCTTTGCCGCGACGTGAACACCAGGACGACGTCCGTCGACTGCACTCCGAGCTGAAAGCCCACGCTGCCGCCAGTAAGATTGATGAAGATCGGGTTGCTCCAGCTGCCATCGTCCCTGCGTACGACGAGCACACCTTTCCCGCGGCGCCCGCCGATCCCGAGACCGACTTTGATCACCGCAGGCACCACCGCGACGGCATGGGCGTGCTCGAGCAACCAGCTTGGAATGCTCTGCTCGGGCACTCGCATGAGCTCGTCGAGAACCGCCGTGGCCGTCTTCAGGCGTCCTTCCTCTCGTTCGCCGGCAAAGGAAGCTGCCGACAGCAGGCAGGTGAGGAGCACCACGGCCGCTCGGATAGAGAACGTTCGCACTCGCATCGTGTTCTGACTCCTACGACGGGGCGGATGGCACCGAACTCTAACAGAAGCGTCCGCCGGACGTGACGTGTTTGGCGATCGCGGCGGGTATCCGGTGCCTGGGGCTGGAAATCGTGACCGCCACATACCCGCAGACCCGCTGGCGGCTCGTTGGTTCCTGCCGAAACGAGCCGTACGGAGGGCTAGAGGATGCTCGATGCTCGCAGTCGAGCTACAACGTGGTTTGCGACGCCCGGTGATGCCCGGACAGCGCCGATTCGGTCTGTCGCTCCTGGGGCTTGACCGATGTTCGAGCTGTAGCGGGTTCGCGACTGGTGCGCTCCTCCGGATGCTCGGTCTTCAGCACTGCTTGCAGCTCCTCAGGCAAACCTTGCTCAGTGTAGAAGCGGACTAATCGCTCGCGGGCCTTCTCCACCGCGTCTCGATCAGCGTACTTGCTTCGTGCGAGCACTCGATAGCTCTCGATGAGGTGGCTCTCCGCTTCCGCCACATGACCCTGCCGATACAGCACTTCGCCCA
>DASVCI010000119.1:0-7459 GCA_036381695.1 Steroidobacteraceae bacterium | reverse complement strand
CCACGGTCGCGATGAGCCGCCCGTTCGAGCGCTCGACGATGCGCTCGCGATAGCGGGCCGGCACGGACAGCCGCCCCTTCGCGTCAAGCGTCACCTTTGTTGCACCGCGGAACATGGCTCAAGCAGGTCTCGACCGAAGCCGGGCGCCGGCGGGCTGGCACGCCCCGCCGTCCCATTGCTTCCCACTTTTTCCCACCGGGTTGCACTATAGAAAGCGCGGTTCGCGCAAGTCAAAAAAATTTCCGGGATTTCCTGTTTTGCGACAGATACTTAGGGGCTAAACCAGTCCCGGCGCCCAAGCCTGCATGGAGGGTTGATCGGCCAAATCAACCGCTTACGAAAGCTTCTTGAGGTAGAGACATAGAAAACTTAAACCGCACTGCAGCAGGGCTTCCTGGCCCTCATGGAGGGAGCTTGCGCGCAAATGCGCGCAACTCGCGTACGCAATCGGGACGAACGATGGACGAATGGAGGCGAAAAGTGCCCCGTTCGGGCTCGCCTGCTCACACTGCGCTGGCTGGAAACGTCGGCAGTCTGCCCCGGCCCGACACGCTCCGTGTCACCGCCGACGCGCGCTTATCGTTTAATCCCGTTTAACGATTACGTCAAAGGCGGCGTGGTCGGCGGGCCTTGGACAGGCCGCGCCGGATCGCGTGCAAGCCATTCAAGCGGAAGGAAAAAGGAGTCGGCCGATAAGCCGGGTTCTGTCGAGGACAACCATTCATCTTGGATACGCGTCACCGCGTACCTCCAGCGACCTACCCGGGAGCACGTGCGGGCCACACGCGCGAAACCGATCACGAGGACCAGCCGCTCGCTCCCCTATTTGGTCTTGCTCCAGGCGGGGTTTGCCGTGCCGCCGAGTGTTACCACCGGCGCGGTGCGCTCTTACCGCACCTTTTCACCCTTGCCACCCCCACCCACCGGGACGGGAGTTCGGCGGTTTGTTTTCTGTGGCACTTTCCGTGAGCTCACGCTCCCCAGGTGTTACCTGGCGCCTTGCCCTTGGAGCCCGGACTTTCCTCCACGCTTTCGCGCAGCGGTTGTCTGGCCGACTCCGGTACCGATAGTGCGGACGTTGCCCGCCGCAGGCAAGTCATTCGTTCTTGCGCGCGCCGCTCAGGTGCAAGGCCGCATCATACAAGTCGCTGCGCTTCGCTCCCGTCAGGCGCGCGGCGATTCTCGCGGCCTGCGACGGCGGCAATTCCTCGAGCAGGGCTCGCAAGACCTGTTCTGCCTGCCTCGACGTCGCTTCGAGATCGGCCCCCTTCGCCCCAGCGACGACGATCACGATTTCGCCGCGTGTCATCTCGCCGTTTCGCTCGGCTTTTTCCGCCAGCTCCGCGAGCGTGCCGTCATACGTCGTCTCGAACTTCTTCGTCAGCTCGCGACCGATCGAGGCACGCCGATCGGCGCCGAAGAGAGCCGCCATGTCCCGCAGCACCTCGACGAGGCGATGCGGCGCTTCGTAGAAGATCATGGTGCGCTCCTCGCTCGCGAGCCGCTCGAGGCGGGCACGGCGGGCGGACGCCCTGGCCGGCAAGAAGCCTTCGAACGTGAACCGGTCGGTCGCGAGGCCCGAGATCGACAGGGCTGCGATGGCTGCGCTCGGGCCGGGCACCGCGACGACGCGAACGCCGCGCGCTTTCGCCTTGGAGACCAGATCGAACCCCGGATCGCTGATCAGCGGAGTGCCGGCGTCCGATACCAATGCGACCGCTGCGCCGGCGCTCAACTTCTCGAGGAGCTCCTCGCTCTTCGCGCTCTCGTTGTGCTCGTGCAGGGAGGTCAGCGGCCGCTCGATGCCGCACAGATCGAGGAGCTGGCGTGTGTGTCGCGTGTCCTCGGCCGCGATCAGATCGACGCCGGCCAGCACTTCGCGCGCGCGGGTACTCAAATCCCCGAGATTGCCGATCGGGGTCGCCACGACGTAGAGCGTGCCGGCGGCAATCGCTGATGGGCGGGCTCCGTCACTCATGAGGAAGGACTGCTCGAGGAGGCTCGATTTGGCGCGTGGAAGCGACAGACTAGCATTCCGCGACCGGCGGGCGCGCCGCGAACTTATAATGCCTCGAGGCCCGGACACAGCGCACAGCCGCAAGCCTCGGGCCGAGGTCTCGTCCCGCCATCGGCGCCAGGATCTGCGGGCACGGACGTCAACGAATCAGAGCGGTTGGTGAAGATGCGAAGTGATTTCAAAGTAAAGGCGCTCGTTGTCATCGCGGCACTGGTGATCGCCGCCTGCACGACGATGCCCGGCGGGCCACCCCGAGGCGCGCTCGACCGGCAGGCGAGCCAGGCCGAGAAGCTCGCCCGAGACGGTCAGCACGAGGAGGCGGCCGACGCCTACGAGCTGCTTGCCGCCCAAGCGCCCGGCGAGCTGCGCAATCGCTATCTGCTGCGGGCGGCCCGCGAACGGGTCCGCGCCGAGCAGAACGACCAAGCCCAGGCGCTGTTGAAGCAGGTGACGGGGTCGCTGCCGACGGCGGACGCGGCGCTCAGGGCGACGGTCTCCGCCGAGCTTCTGTTGCAAGCTCAACGGGCCGATCTCGCGCTGGCGGAGCTGGACCGACTCCCGCAGCCCCTGCCCCGCGAGCTCACCGGAGACATCCTGGCGTTGCGTGCGCGCGCGTTGTTTGCAATGAATCGTCCGGCCGCCGCCATCAATACGGCACTCGAGCGCGAGCGCACGCTCATGACCCAGGACGAAGTGCGGGCGAATCGCCGGCTCATCTGGCAGGGTTTGCAGCAAAGCGCCGCGGGCGGCGCGGATTTCTCGCCGCCGGCCGCAGTGAGCACGACGGTGGCCGGCTGGCTCGATCTCGGCCGGGCGGCGCTCGCGGCCGCTCGCAATCCCTTCGCAGCGAGCGAAGATCTGGAGAACTGGCGCTCGCGCTATCCGGCGCATCCGGCGAACTCGCTCCTGCAGGAGGAAGTGCTTCCCGAGCTCGGCATCGGCCTCGAGTACCCGTCGCCGATCGCGCTGGTGCTGCCGCTCTCCGGCCGTCAAATGGGCGCGGGCATCGCGGTGCGGGACGGCTTCATGGCGGCGCTGCTGCAACAGGATGTCGAGCGGCGGCCCGTTCTCAACGTCTACGACTCGGCTGAAATGGGCGCGACCACCGCATATCGGCGGGCCGTGGCCGATGGCGCGCAAGTCATCATCGGGCCTCTGATTAAAGACGAAGTGGCTGCCGTGGCCGCTTCGGAAGTCCCCGTCCTGACGCTCGCGCTGAATCAGCTTCCTGACTCCGCGGTGGCGCCACCGCTGATGTTTCAGTTCGCGCTCGACCCCGAAGAGGAAGCGCGTCAGGTGGCGCGGCGCGCAGTCGCCGATGGGCGCATGCGCGGACTGCTCCTGTTGCCGAACAACGAGTGGGGTCAACGCGTCTTTCGCGCGTTCGACGACGAATTCAAAGTGCTGGGCGGCACCATCGCCGGCATGCGCTTCTACGATCCGGCTGCACGTGACTTTTCGCAACCGATCACGCACCTGCTTCTGATCGATGAGAGCCGCTCGCGCGCCAACGCGCTCGCCTCCGCCGTGGGAATGCGCTTCGAGTTCGAGCCGCGCCGGCGCGGCGATGCGCAGTTCATCTTCGTCGGCGCGCAGCCCGTGCAAGGGCGTTCCATTCGCCCGGCACTGCGCTTTCATTTGACGGAGGACCTGCCGATCTACGCGACCTCGGACATCTTCGAGCCGGACGAGCAGGCCAACCACGACCTCGAGGGCGTGATGTTCCCGGACATGCCCTGGGTGATCTCGCCGGACGCCGTATCGAGCGAGCTTCGCAGCGCGCTCACCCGGCACTGGCCGCTGCGCGCACGAGGCCGCGGGCGGTTGTACGCGTTCGGCTTCGACGCGTATCGCATCGTGCCGCTCCTGCGCGCCGGGAGTTTCGGCCGCATGAACGAGATCGCCGGCATGACGGGCGTGCTTTCCATCGACAGCAAGGGTCGGGTGCGAAGGGAGCTCGATTGGGCGCGCGTGAGCGCCGGGCAAGCCGTTCCGCTCAGCCCGGGCAGCGCGACCGCCGCAAGGCGATGACCCTGGCTCGTGATCATGGACGATCGACTACGCAAACAGACGGGAGCTCGGGGCGAGGACGCTGCGCTCGAGCATTTGCGGGCCGCGGGCTTGAAGCTCGTGGAACGCAACTACCGGTGCCGGGGCGGAGAGATCGACCTGGTGATGCTCGAAGGAGCGACGCTCGTGCTCGTGGAAGTACGCTGGCGATCCAGCATGCAGTTCGGCGGTGCGGCAGCATCGGTGACCTGGCGCAAGCAGCAGCGGCTTGCGCGCGCGGCGCGTTCGCTGCTCGATCGGCGCCCCGACTTGCGTCGCTACCCGGCACGCTTTGATGTCGTGGCAATCGACACGGCCGAGGGTCGCGTCGAAATCAATTGGATCAAGGGCGCATTCACCACCTGAGCGCGTGAGGCGAGCCACCATGCTCGAGACGACAGTGGAAGTGAGCTGCCCGTACTGTGGGGAAACGATCATGCTGGTGCTCGATCTGTCCGTCGATTCGCAGAGCTACATCGAGGACTGCCAGGTCTGCTGCCAGCCGATGAGGGTTTCCTATCGCGCCGGGGAGGGCGAGCTCGTGCACGTCGCGGTCGAGCAGGAGAGCTGAAGCGCGTGTGGCGCAGGCTTCGAATCATTGCCCTGCTCCTGCTGCTGGGCTTCGTCGCGCTGGAGACGTATTTCGACCGGGTGTACTCAACGGACTGGAACATCCCGCTTCGGGTGCTCGTGTATCCGATCAACGGCGATGGGAGCCAGGCGGCGGAGCGCTTCATCGAGCAACTGGATCCGGACGCCTTTCGCAGCCTGGAAAGCTTCTTCGAGAGCGAAGCGAAAGAGTACGGGCTGCAGATGGAGCGGCCGGTGCAATTCACGCTCGCTCCCAAGCTGAGTGAGCTGCCGCCGATGCTCGATCGCGGCGCCGGCATGATGCGGGCGATCGTCTGGAGCCTGCGCGCACGCTACTGGGCCTGGCGCCAGCCCGTGCCGGAAGGGCCGGCGCCGGACATCAAGCTGTTCGTGCTTCACCACGATCCGGCGCGCTCGCCTTCGCTGTCGCACTCGGTGGGCTTGCAGAAGGGCCTTTTCGGCATCGTCAACGTCTTCGCCGATACGCGCATGATGGGCTCGAACGATGCGGTGATCGCGCATGAGCTGCTGCATACGCTCGGCGCGACGGACAAATACGACCCATCGACGAATCAGCCCAGGCATCCGGAGGGCTTTGCCGAGCCCGATCGGCAACCGCGCTATCCGCAATCCTTCGCGGAGCTGATGGGCGGTCGCATTCCGCTCTCGCCCCAGGAGTCGACGACGCCCGAGTCGCTTCGATTCGTCCTCATCGGGCCGCAAACTGCGGCCGAGATCGGCTGGACGAAACGATGATTGCGCAACCTCGCCCGCACGGTGCTGCAGGCCTCGCTTGCACGCGGCTGACGGTGCAAGTGCCGGGGCGCACGCTCGTTCGCGAGCTGGATTTCGTCTTGGCGCCGGGCTCGATGACTGCGGTGCTCGGCTGCAATGGCGCCGGAAAGACACTCACGCTTCACACGCTCGCGGGGCTGCGTCCTCCGGCGGAAGGGAACGTGACGTTCGACAACCGCTCACTCACCGAATGGCCACGCCGCTTGCTCGCACAGAGACTCGGGCTCCTGACGCAGGACACGGAAGATCCGTTTCCCTCCACCGTCGAGCAGGCAGTTTTGATAGGTCGGCATCCGCACATCGGCTTCTGGGATTGGGAAAGCAGCACGGACAGAGAGATCGCCCGCGCGGCGCTCGCGGCTGTCGGTCTCGAGGCGCTTTCGGAACGCGACGTCAACACGCTGTCGGGGGGCGAGCGGCGTCGCGTCGCGATCGCCACCTTGCTGGCACAGGATCCGGAGGTGTTCCTGCTCGATGAGCCGCTCAACCATCTCGATCCGCATCATCAGATGGATGTGCTCAAGTTGTTCCGCTCGAAAGCCGACGCCGGGCGCGCGGTCCTGACGAGCCTGCACGACGCCGGGCTCGCCGCCCGCTTCTGCGATCATGCGCTGCTCCTGTTCGGGGATGGGCGGTGGCTCAGCGGCCCGTCTTCAGAAGTGCTGACGGCGGAAACGATGACGCGCCTTTACGGCGTGCGTGTACGGGAAGTTTCCTGGGAGCAGGGTCGGACGTTCGTCGCGGAGTAGCGGATCGGCGTGTCGCAGAACGTCAACTACGCAACTCCCGATTCACTTTGGCGGCGCGCCGATACTTCGAGAAAGTCCGTCATCCGATCGTCGTTGGGAGCAATTCCGTTCTTCTGCAGAATCACGCCGGCGTTGCCGCGATGATAGGTGTCGTGCAGGCAGACATGCAGAATGATCTCGCCACGCGTCATCCGGGCAGCCGTTCCATTGGTGAAGGTGAACTCGAGCGGCTGCTCGAAATCGTGCGCTGAAAGACCCGCCACGTATGCGGCGTACCACTCGTCCACCTCCGCCGCCTCCCGGGCGAGCTGGTGAAAATCAGGCGCCTCCTGCGAGCGCGGCGCTTGGAACGAATGCGGCACCGCGCACAGATGGTGCTTGAAGATCCGATCGACGACGTGCATGTGGTCGAGGATGCGCACGAGGATGGCCGCGTCCTCGGCGCTCAGGCGATCGAGGTTGCGCCCGATCACCTCGTAAAGGCCCCGATCCGCCCACTGCTTGTAGCACACCAGTGCCGAATATGGCTGCGAATGCATCATGCCCTTCCTCACTGATTGACGCCGCCGTAGCGGCCTTCTTCAATACGAGGCCCAAGCGTGCGGGCAAATCCGCGCGTTGGCTATTCGCTTTCTTTTCCGCCGTCGTGTCAGGTGCCAAGTGTTTGTAACCGCGAGGAAATCGCCTCGCCAGGCCCGCTCGAGAGCCACGGTCGAGGCGATCATCGAGGCCACCGCTCAGGTTTTGGTCAGGGATGGCTACGAGAGATTTACGACGACCCGGGCCGCCGAACGAGCGGGGGTCAGCATCGGCTCGCTTTATCAATACTTTCCGAACAAGACGTCCCTGACCTGCGCCGTGATCGAGCGATGCTGCGGCGATTTTCTGCGCGCCTTCCAAAGCGCCGTGGCCGGCAAGGCCACGCTGTCCGAGTGCATCACGGCATTGGTCGAGTTCGCGCTCGTCTCGGAGCGGATCCCTCGGGAGTTGCATTGGACGGTGAACGAGCTCACCGTGACTCTGGGGCTTTCACAGCAAACTCAGATCGTGCGCGAGGCAGTGACCCAGGCGCTCGAAGCCCTGCTGCGCACCCATGCCGACGAAATCGCCCCCGAGATCGACCTGCCCGCCGCCGCAAGGCTCATCCAGACGACGCTGGAAGCGCTCGCTCACCGCGCCATAGACCCTGCCCAATCGCAAGCCGCTCGCGATGAGCGACTCATCGCCGAGACCGTGCGGATGCTCGAGAGATATCTCG
>DASVCI010000118.1:0-7845 GCA_036381695.1 Steroidobacteraceae bacterium | reverse complement strand
GTAAGTCGAAGATGTGTGCCTTGGGCGCGCTGATGCGCCGCCTGCTGCACATCGCATTTGGAATCTTGAAGTACCGCGTTCCGTACAACCCCTCGTTGGTCGCCTCTGGAGGTTGACGGGAAAGACGGTATCTTCCCCCGCTTTCACGGGGGAAGGGACGCAACAATCACGCGCAATTCTCTTCATTCCCTCCCCCGCATGCGGGGGAGGGACAGGGTGGGGGTGAGCAGGGCCCCCGACCCGCACTGCGAAGAGGGACAGGGTGGGGGCTCAAAGCAGCCCGCGAGCGAGCAACCACTCGCGAGCATCGGCTGCGTCGTGCTCGAACCAGGCGGCGGCCGAGCCCAGCCGAAACGTATAGCCCCAAGCATCCATGTCGCTGCACATCTTCTCGGCGCCGACTCCGGGCAGCTCGCGCGCCAGCACGATCTGCAGATAGCAGACCGCGTTCTCTTCCGCATAGTCGCCGCCTGCATCGGTATGAAGGCGTGCCCGACGCTCCTCATCCATGCAGATGTAATGACAGGCTTCGTGCAGCACCGAGTGAAGCGGCGTGTCGTCGCGATAGTAGAGCTTGCAACCGATCAGCCCGGCCTCGCTGTCGCCCCAATAGGAGCCGGGGATTGGCGCGCACGGCTCGACGCGGCAGGGCTCGAGCCCGTAGCGTCGAAGCAGACGCCAGACCTCCGGGACTTCGCTTGCGAGCGTAATCACTCGAGCCCGCGGGCGCGGGCGGCATCGTGCGCCTCCTTTTCCAGCGCCGCGATGCAGGCGCTCAATCGATCGAGCAGGTCCGCCGCCTGCGTGTCCTGCGCCGCCAGCTCGAGCTCGCGGGCGCTCGTGCTCACGTTGTCGAAACCGAACATGGCTCCGCTTCCGAAGATCTTGTGCGCGAGCTGCTCGATTTCCTTGAGCGCCGACTGCTCCCCCGCGCGCAGGTGCCCGAGCAGCTCGCCGAGCCGCGTGAGCTCGCCGAGTGTGCGCTTCAAGTATCGGGTCCCCATCTCTTCCAGCTTGCGCTCGAGCTCCTGATCAGGCATCTCAAAGACCCTCCCAAATACTCAGCACCTGCCTGGCGAGCTGCATCGGATCGAAGGGCTTGGCGATCACGGCCGCCGCGCCAAGCTCCTTGAAACGTCTGATCTCCTGCGGCATCGCCTTGGCCGTCACGAAGACGACCGGAATCGATGCGAATTCGCTCGTGGCGCGCATGCGCTCGAGCGTACCCGGACCATCGAGGCGCGGCATCATCACATCCAGCAGCACGAGATCGGGCCGGATGCGCGGCAGCGCATCGAGCGCCTCCTCACCCGATTCGCACAGATGCACCTCGAGCCCCTCGAGGGCAAGGGCCATCTGCACAATTTCGCGAATGTCCGGCTCGTCGTCCACGTACAGGACCACGCGGGGCTCGTGCGGTCTCATGCTGCTCGCTCCGCCTTTCCCGCCAGCACCCGCACGGTCGCGAGGAGCTGCTCGATGGAATCGCGCGATTTCACCAGCGCCGCCTGAACGAGCCCGGACACTTCGCGACTCGCCTCGGTCGCGCTGTAGAGGATCACCGGCGGCGCGAGCCCTCCTCCCTCGCGCAATTGCGGGAGGAGCTCCAGCCCCGAGCCGTCTCCCAGGGCGATGTCCAGGATCACCAGATCATAGCGGCGCCTGACGAGGAGCTCGCGTGCTCGTGCCAACGAATGCGCCGCCATGACGTCGGCCTCGCGCCCGAGCAACTCCTCGACCAATTGCGTGAGTGAGGTGTCGTCCTCGACGTGCAGAATACAGGGACGCCTGTCCCGCACGCCCGCCAGAGCGTTGCGGATGGCGATGAGCAGACGCTCGCGATCGAGCGGCTTCTGCAACCAGTCCGCCAGTTGCAACGCGCTCACGTGCTCCATGTCGTCAGCCGATCGCGGCCGCGCCGTCATGACAATGATCGGCAAGGCGCACGTAGCCTCGCGCGAGCGCAACTCCCGGATCAGATCGAGGCCGTCCGCATCGGGCAGGTGCAAGTCGATCAGGGCGAGGTCGAACTTCCTGCTGGCGAGTGCGGCGCGGGCGGCGCGGGCGCTCGTGACTGCTTCGGCATGAAGCCTTTCGCGACTGAGGATGTCGACCAGGATGTGTGCCACGTCGGGATCGTCCTCGCACACGAGCACTGAAGGCACACCGTCCATCGGCGCTCGCGGCAAAGCGCGATCCGGGCCCACCTCGCGCACCGGCAGCGTGATGTAGAACGTCGAGCCTCGTCCCACCGTTGAATCGAAGCCGATCGTGCCACCGAGCCGCTCGATGATGCTCTTGGCAATCGAGAGCCCGAGGCCCGTTCCCCCTTTGGCGCGTGAGTCGGAGCTGTCGGCCTGCGCGAAGCGCTGGAAGAGCCGCGAACGGAACTCCGGCGCGATGCCGGGACCCTGATCTTTCACGCTGACGCGGGCCTGGTCGCCCACGACGTCGATCGAGACGTGAACGACGGACCCGTGCGGAGAGAATTTGGCCGCATTCGACAGGATGTTCGTGATCACCTGGATCACGCGGTCGCGATCGATCAGGACTTCAGGATCGGCCCCCTCGGCGAGCTCGACCGAGACGCCGAAGCTGTGGACGTAAGAGCGGTTGAGATCGATCGCATGCTGCACGACAGGCTTCAGTCGCTGCGGCTCGAGGCGCAGGTCGAGCCGCCCGGATTCGGCGCGCTCGAGATCGAGAATGTCGTTGATGAGCCGCACCAGCCGCTCGCAATTGAGCCGCGCGATCTCGATGAGGCGCGCGGCCTTGTCCGGCAGCTCACCGGCCGCACCGCCCGCCAGAAGCCCCAGCGAGCCCGCGATGGAGGTCAGCGGCGTGCGGAGCTCATGGCTGACGGTGGAGACGAAGTCGGTTTTCAGCCGCTCGACCTCGTGCCGGGCGGACATGTCGCGCAAGATGCCGATGAACAGCCGGCGCGAGCCGATCTGCATCTCGCTGATGGCGATGTCCACGGGAATGATGCGCCCGTCCTTGTGTCGCGCCTCGAGCTCCCGCCTCTGGCCGATGAGCCTGCGCTCGCCGGTTTCGAGATATCGCTTGAGATAGCCGTCGTGCGCCGAAGCGTGCGGCTCGGGCATCAACATGCGCACGTTTCGTCTCAGGACTTCCTCGGTCGTGTAGCCGAACAGGCGCTCGGCGCCCTTGCTCCAGGACTCGATGCTGCCGCTCTCGTTGATCGTGACGATCGCATCGACCACGTTGTCGAGAATCGAAGACAAGCGCGTCGCCTGATCCCGATAGGCGCTCTCGGAGAGCTTGAGCGCGGTCACGTCGGTGTATGTGATGACGTAGCTGCCGTCGGGAATCGGGCGACCGCGCACCTGGAGCACTGCGCCGTCGTCCCTCGTAGCCTCGCCATCCATGGCCACTCGTCTGCGGATTGCACTGCTTCTCGCGGGCACATCGAGCGGGCCGGAGTCGGCAGAAACGTCAGCTCGACCCCCGAGCTTGCGACTTCCTCGTACGGGAGGCCCACTCGCATCGTGGAAAAATCGAGGCCACGCAGCTGCACATAGCGCGCATTCCACGCGAGCAATTCCGAACGCTCGTTGAACACTGCGATCCCCTGGCTGATGTTATCGAGCGTGGTCCGCAGGAGGGCGGCAGCATCGCGGGCCGCCTCTTCGGCCTCGAGCCGGCCCCTGGTATGTCGCACGAGCAACAGCCCTGTGCCGAGCATGAGCAGCACAGCGAGCGAGAGAACGACGATGGAGATCTTCTCCGATCGCGCCGAACGTTGGCGGAAGGCGTCCCATCGTTGGTCGAGCACGGCTTGCTCGTGCGACTCGAGCGCAGTCACGAGCTCGCGGATGCGCTCCATGCGCGCCCTGCCCGCTCCCATGCGGATCAGCTCCCCGGCCGCCTCGTTTCCCTGCGAGCGATGCACCGAGATGACCTCGGCCACAAACTGCATGTGCTCGTGCGCCAACTCGAAGAGCTCGCGAGCCATCTCGACGGATCCGGGATCGCGAACCAGCGCCTGGAGGCGGGAGACTTCCTGCTCGACTGATTGCTCGGCCGTATAGTAGGGCTCGAGGAAGTCCTCGCTTCCCGTGATCACGAACCCGCGCTCGCCGATCTGCGCGTCTTGCAGCAAGGCGCGCACCTGCGCGACTTGCTCGAGCACCGTGCGCGTGTTCTGAGCCTCGCTCTGCTCGATCCGGGCCGCCTCGAGCTCGCGCCAGACGACGAGCAACGCGAGCACCGCCATCGCTGCAAGAACGACCACCGCCGCAATGGTCAGCGACAGAACCTGGCGCGTGCTGTCCAGGAGGCGCAGGTTCTGAGCGGCGGCCATTCGCGCGGTCACAAGGAGGCCAGTCTCCGAAGCACGAGCCCAGCCAGATCGCGTGCCAACGCCTCACGCAGAATGGCTTGTTCGCGTTGCTTGGCGAGGATCGCGGTCGGGTCGTAGCTGTAATCGCGTGTCAGCTCGAGCCGCTGCGGGGCGATGAGCTCGACATCGTCCGGCCCGGCGACGGCATATTCGATCGTGTAGAACACTTCGTATTCTTCCGGAGTGTTGCGCGCGGAGACGGAGAGCACCCGCTGGCCGCTCTCGTCCTTGAGGATGTGCACGGTCGCCGTCGCCTCTTCGGGGTGGCTGGTCAGACGTGCCCCCGAGGCCCGCAGGCTCTCCCGCAAGGCACGATGAAAATCCGTGTAGCGGTCCTCGGCCTCGATGTAAGTGACGGCCATGACCTGGGGAAGCCGTGCCGTTCCTTGCAGACGCCAGCCGCACCCGGCCAGGGTGACCAGGGCGAAGCCCAAGAGATACAGCAAGGATCGACGGGCAAGCGCGCGCGCGCAGAAGTGGGAGTGGCTGAGCACGAGGAATCCCTTTGCAACGCTCGCCATGTTCGCGGTGGCACCCCGGTCGGGTCAACCCGTGCCGACCGCCAGCTTTGTCGGCCCCGAGCCGGGCTCAGCTCAGGGCGCCGGGCTCGCCCGGTCCGACCCCGACCTCTCCCCCGACGTCTCCTTTGAGCCGGCAACTCGTATCCACGACGTACCCGTGGCGGCACGCGATCGCCACCTGAGAGGCGACGCTTGCCTGGACGGCGGCGAGCTGCTCAGGTCCGTTGCAGCCCGCGCAACGCCGGCAGACCTCAGCCACTTTCAGCATCTGCTCGGCTTCGAGCTCCGTTTCCTGCGCGCTGCCTCGCTCCAGGGCGGCCACTCCGAAGGTGAGCTGCAGCTCGCCCACGCCCTCGCGCTGTGCAAAAGCGCGCATCGCCGCCGCGATCCGCTCTTTGATGAAGGGCGCTTCGCTGATGCCGGCTTCCGGCAGCACTACGGCGAACGCCGCTTCGCGCGGCGCTGTCAATCTTCCGATCCAGTCGATGTGAGCGCGAATCACCCCGTCGATCGTCTGCACCAGCTTGCGCAGCCTCTGGCCATCCAGGCCCTGAGCTTGCGCGCTCTGGATGCCCACAGTGATGAGGCAAAGCTGGCGACCGTAGCGCTGCGCCCGTCGGATTTCGCCCAGAAGCCTCGAGACCAGCTCCTGGCTCGAGAAAGCCCCCGACTCGGCGTCGATCGAGACGGATTCCTCGAGCGTCGCCTGCATCTCCCGGAGCGAGCGGCGCAAAGCGAGCGTGTTGAACCCGGCGTGCACGCGTGCGAACAGCTCGGCATCCGGAATGCGCTTGGAGAGGTAATCGTCCACCCCGGCCAAATAGCCGCGCTCGTAGTCGACGCTCGCCTCGCGCATGGTCAGCATGATCACGTAGGTATCGGAAACGCCCCTGGCTCTCAGCGCCTCCGTCAGTCGGATTCCGTCCATCACCGGCATCTGCCAGTCGGTGATCACGAGCGGATACCAGCGGGAGTCGAGCAGCTCGAGCGCCTCGTTCCCGTGCCGGGCGCGGGCCACTTCGAAGCCGGCGGCCGTGAGCCGCTCGGCGATCAGCTCGCCTTCGAGCTCGTCGTCGTCGACGACCAGCACGCGCGGCGGCAGCGCGCGGGTCAGCACCGACATCCGGGCAGCGATCGCGTCGGCATTCATCCAGCTACTCCTGCGAGGGACTTCGCTCGAGCCAGGCCACGTGGGGCACAGTGTGCAGGGCCCTCCTCGGGGCCAATATCGGGCGGCCGGCGGCGACCGATACAGGCATTCCCTGAATCCCCCGAGAGGCCGTCGTGGCCGCCTCTGCACGCCAGGGCGGCCGGCGCGTCGCCGGAACTCGACGCTGGGACTGTTGCGGCCTCAATTCTTGTAGCCCGGATCGAGGCGGTCGAGCTTGCGCAGGAGCGCCGGCCAGACGAGCGAGGCGCCCGCCCCATGCGTCACCACCCGCACCGCTTCCGGCACCGTGTCGAGCACGGCTCGGGGAATCTCGATCAGCTCGGCCCCGTGCCCTTGCGCAAGCAGCTGAATCTCGCAAGCGCGCTGAAGCACGAACATCGAAAGAAAGGCTTCGGCCACGTCGCGTCCGACCGTGAGCAATCCATGGTTGCGCAGGATCATGTGCCTCGTGCGGCCCAGGTCCGCCTGCAAGCGCACCTTCTCCTCGGGATTGAGCGCGAGGCCTTCGTAATCGTGATAGGACAGGCTCGTCAGTACGAAAGTCGATTGCTGCGAGAGAGGCAGCAGCCCTTGCTTCTGGGCAGAGACGGCCACGCCGGCAACCGTATGCAGGTGCAGAACGCAGCCGACATCCTCGCGGACTTCATGGATTGCGCTGTGAATCGTGTAACCGGCCGGATTGATCTCGTACGGGCTGTCGAGCGTCTTGCGGCCGGACAGGTCCACGCGAACGAGATTGGAGGCCGTAACCTCCTCGAACAGAAGGCCGTACGGATTGATCAGGAAGTCGTGTGTGCCAGGCACCCGCGCCGAGATGTGCGTGAAGACGAGGTCGTCCCAGCCGAAATGCGCGATCAGGCGATAGCAGGCCGCGAGGTCCACCCTCATCGCCCATTCTTCGGGTGTGACCCGGCTGCGGACTTCACTTGCGCGCTCGACGCCCATGGCGAGACGCCCTCCCCTTCCGACGCCAAAAGGCTACCTCAAAGGAGCGGCCCGAGGCGATGCCCACCGCGGGCCGCTCTCGCTTTGAGGCTTACACGACCACGTTGACGAGTTTGCCCTTGACGACGATGACCTTGCGGATCGGCTTGCCATCGATCCACTTCTGAAGGGCCGGATCCGCGAGCGCGGCCGCCCGGGCATCCTCGTCGCTCGCGTTCGCCGCCACTTGCACCCGTCCCCGAAGCTTGCCGTTGACTTGTACGACCAGCTCGATCGACTCCTGCACGAGCGCCGCCTGATCGGGCTCAGGCCAGCGCCGATCGATCAGCGTGTCCTCGTGGCCGAGCGCCTCCCACAGCGCATGACAGATGTGCGGCGTGATGGGCGCGAGCATCTGTACGACCAATTCCAGCGTTTCCTGCCGCACGGCGCGACCGCGAGGGCTCGTGTCATCGAACTTCGCGAGTGCGTTCATGAGCTCCATCACCGCCGCGATCGCCGTGTTGAACGTGCGCCGCCGGCCGATGTCATCGCCAACCTTGACGAGCGTGGAGTGCGCGAGTCGCCGCATCTCGCGCTGCGCCTCGGTCAACTCTCCTTCCACGCCTTGCTGAACCGGAGCACCGCCCGAAACGTGCTCGTACACTGCGCGCCAGAGTCTGCGGAGGAACCTGGCGGCGCCTTCCACTCCGTCCTCGGACCATTCGAGCGTGTCCTCGGGCGGCGCCTTGAACATCATGAACAGGCGCACGCTGTCCGCGCCGTATTGCTCGACCAGCCGGCTCGGATCGACGCCGTTGTTCTTGGATTTCGACATCGTGCGCATGCCTTCCCACTCGACGGGC
>DASVCI010000117.1:0-20613 GCA_036381695.1 Steroidobacteraceae bacterium | reverse complement strand
GCCGATGACCTCCTGCTCGTTGTACCCGAACATTCGCTCGCCGGCGTGGTTGAGCAGCTCGATGCGCCCTTCGTGGTCGAACAGCACGACCGCGTCGACCGCGGCATCGAGGACCGCTTGAAACTCGCGCTCCAGGCGATGGGCCCGCTCCTCCTGCGCCTCGGCCATTCGCAACAGGGTCATGACCCGATTCTAGCCAAGCGCAAGCGCCGCCGGGCAACTGCGCTCGCCCCCGCCGCCGGCCCGCCCCGGGAGGAGGCGTAACGGCGGTTGCGGACCCGGGGACCGGGTCAGGCCAGAGTGAGCAGGAGGTCCTTCGCGTCCACCGCTTCCCCGGGCCGCGTGATGATCTCCGCCACAACCGCGTCGCGATCGGCCCGTACCGCGGTCTCCATCTTCATAGCCTCGATCGTCAGCAGCACCTGCCCTTTGGCGACCTTGTCGCCCTGGGTCACCAGGACCGTCGCGACCGTGCCCGGCATGGGGGCCGCAATCTGGCCGGGATCGGCGGGGTCGGCCCGGCGGCGGGGCGGCCGGGCGGCCACGTGGCTGCGGTCGGGCACTTTGACCGAGCGCGGCTGACCGTTGAGCTCGAAGAACACGGTACGAGTGCCGTCTTCGTGCACTTCGCTCATGGCGACGAAGCGGACGATCAGGGTTTTGCCGCGCTCGATGTCGACGCTCACTTCCTGCCCGGGCTCCATTCCATAGAAGAAGACCGGCGTCGGCAGCACGCTGACACGCCCGTAATCGAGGCGGGCGGACAGGTACTCGAGGAAGACTTTCGGGTACATGAGGTACGAGGCGAGCTCCTCGTCGGTGAGGTCGCGCCAAGTCTTCTGCCGGGCCTCGGTGCGGGCGTGCTCGAGATCGACGGGAGGCAGCACTTCGCCCGGGCGCACCTTGAGCGGCTCGGCCCCCTTCAGGACCTTGCGGGCGAGCGCCGGCGGAAACCCGCCCGGGGGCTGCCCCAGCTCGCCCCGGAAGAACGAGACGACGGATTCCGGAAACGACACGGGCTTGTCCGGATCGAGCACGTCCTCGGGGGTCAGGCCCGCCGTGACCATGGTGAGCGCCATGTCACCGACCACCTTGGAAGTGGGGGTGACTTTCACGATGTCGCCGAACATCTCGTTCACTTGCGCGTAGGCGCGCGCCACTTCCGGCCAGCGCGTGTCGTCGATGCCGAGCGAGCGGGCCTGTTCGCGCAGATTGGTGAACTGCCCGCCCGGCATGCCGTGCACGTAGACCTCCGAAGCGCCGGAACGCAGATCGCTTTCGAACGCGGCGTACAACTGGCGGACCTGCTGCCAGTAGTCCGACAGTACGCGCAGGTTCTGCGGATCGATGCCGCTTTCGCGTGGGCCGTGTCTGAGCGCTTCGACTATGGAGCCCAGGTTGGGCTGCGAGGTGAGGCCGCTCATCGAATCGATTGCACCGTCGACTGCGTCCGCGCCGGCGTCGATCGCCGCCAGCACACTCGCCGCCGAGATGCCGCTCGTATCGTGAGTGTGGAAGTGAACAGGCAAGCCCACCTCCTCCTTGAGCGCCTTGACTAGCGTGAAGGCGGCGCGGGGCTGGCACAGGCCCGCCATGTCCTTGATGCCGAGGATGTGCGCGCCGGCCGCTTCCAGCTCACGCGCGAGCGAAACGTAATAGTCGAGGTCGTACTTCGTCTGGCGCGGGTCGAGCAGATTTCCCGTGTAGCAGATCGCCGCCTCGCAGAGCTTGCCCGAAGCACGCACCGCATCGATGGCGACGCGCATGTTCTCGACCCAGTTGAGCGAGTCGAAGATGCGGAACAAATCGATGCCCGCCGAGGCCGCCTGCTCGACGAAATAGCGCACGGCATTGTCCGGATAGTTCGTGTAACCGACTGCGTTCGAGGCTCGCAGCAGCATCTGCAGGAGCAGGTTCGGCATCGCCTGGCGCAGCTCGTGCAATCGTTCCCACGGACATTCCTTTAGGAAGCGCATGGAGACATCGAACGTCGCCCCGCCCCAGCATTCGACCGAGAAGAGCTCCGGCACCAGAGCCGCGTAGTAGGGCGCGATGGCTCGCATGTCGAAAGTCCGGAATCGCGTCGCGAGGAGCGATTGGTGCGCATCGCGCATCGTCGTGTCAGTCAGCAGCACGCGTTCTTGTTCGAGCATCCAGGCCGAGAAGCGCTCGGGCCCCAGCTCCTCCAGCTTCTGCTTGCTGCCGGGCCTCGCCGCCGGGAGCGGCACTTTGGGAAGCTTCGGTTGCGCGAGGCTTGCCGGCTTCGGCCGGCCCTTCACTTCCGGATTGCCGTTGACGATGACGTCGCCAATGAAATTGAGAAGACGCGTTGCACGGTCGCGCTTGCGCGGAAAGCGGAAGAGCTCCGGAGTCTCGTCGATGAACTTCGTCGTGTAATCCGCCCGCGCGAAGCGCGGGTGCATGATGAGCTGATCGAGAAAGCGCAGGTTCGTCACCACGCCGCGAACGCGAAACTCCCAGAGGGCGCGGTGCATGCGCGCGATCGTGTCCGCTGGCGTCGGCGCCCATGCGGTGACTTTGACCAACAGGGAATCGTACGAGCGCGTGATGATCGCGCCCGAATATGCGGTGCCGGCATCGAGCCGGATCCCGAAGCCGGCGGGGCTGCGGTAAGCGGTGATGCGCCCGTAGTCGGGAATGAAGTTGTTCTCGGGATCTTCGGTCGTGACGCGGCACTGCATCGCGTGAC
Organism: Steroidobacteraceae bacterium; assembly: GCA_036381695.1. Classification (GTDB taxonomy): domain Bacteria; phylum Pseudomonadota; class Gammaproteobacteria; order Steroidobacterales; family Steroidobacteraceae; genus Steroidobacter. The sequence goes on along the minus strand of DASVCI010000117.1, from coordinate 17,903 downwards.
CGTTGAGCCGGATGTTTTCTTGCGCGGGCACGCCGCTTTCAGGCGAGCCGATGGCCGCGCCTTCGGCGATGCGAATCTGCGCCTGAACGATGTCTATGCCGGTCACGGCTTCGGTGACGGTGTGCTCCACCTGGATGCGCGGATTGACCTCGATGAAGTAGAACTCGCCGGTGTCGGCGTCCTGCAGGAACTCGACCGTCCCGGCGCTCAAATAGCGCACGGCCCGACCGATCTCGAGCGCCGCCTCGCACAACGCGCGACGCTGCTTCTCATCGAGGAACGTCGCCGGCGCCCGCTCGATCACCTTCTGGTTGCGACGCTGAACGGTGCAGTCGCGCTCGAACAGGTGTACGAGATTGCCATGCGAGTCGCCCAGGAGCTGGACCTCGAGGTGCCTGGCGCGACGCACGAGCTTCTCGAGATACACCTCATCGTTCCCGAACGCGGCCTTCGCCTCCCGACGCCCGGTCGCGACCTTCTCCTCGAGCTCCTCCTCCCGCTCGATCACGCGCATGCCGCGCCCGCCGCCGCCCCAGCTCGCCTTGAGCATGAGCGGGAATCCGATCTGCCTCGCGAGCTGCGCGACCTTTTCGGGCTCGCGCGGCAAAGGCGGCGTCGCCGGCATGACCGGAACCCCGGCCGAGACCGCGAGCTCGCGCGCCGACACTTTGTTGCCGAGCGTGCGCATGATCTGCGGGGTCGGGCCGACGAAGATGAGCCCGGCTCGGGCGCAGCTTTCGGCGAACTCGGGGTTCTCCGACAGGAAACCGTAACCCGGGTGGACCGCATCGACGTGCGCGGCCTTTGCGATCCGGACGATATCGGCGATGTCGAGATAGGCCTCGAGCGGCGATTTGCCCTCGCCCACCAGGTAGCTCTCGTCCGCTTTCATCCTGTGGAGCGAGAAGCGGTCCTCCTGCGAGTAGATGGCGACCGTGCGGATGCCGAGCTCGGCGGCGGCCCGCATCACGCGAATGGCGATCTCGCCGCGGTTGGCGATCAACAGGCTCCTGATTCGATGCGACATGGACGCTGGGAACTTGGGGCAAGGTGGATGTGAGTCGACGCACCACGCTGGTGCGCGGCGCGCGCCAGCGAGCCGGTCGATCATAGTCTGTGAGGGTGTACCCGCAAGGCGCCCAGGGCGCGGCGCGGCATGATGGATCTATCAGCGCAAATGATCGCGGCGCGCCACGTGCCCTTTATCGGTGCATCGGCAGGCGTGAAGCTCACCTCAACGCGTCATGTCGGGCGCGGCATCGCGCGAGGGAATCCGGCTCCTTCGGAAGACGCCGGTCACGAGCTCCTCGTACTCCCTGTCGAGGACGACGGCGCAGTTGCGGCCGCGCTCCTTGGCCGAATACAGCGCCTCATCGGCGAGCTGGATGAAGCCGAAAGCACTGCGCCCGCCACCCGCCTCGATGCAGGCGCCACCGATGCTGACCGTCAGGCGCTTGCCCGGTGCCGGCGAAACCGGATGCTTGATCCCGAGCGCTTCGATCTCGGCCTGAATGCGCTTCACCGTCTCATCCACGTGGCTTCGATCGGCGTCGTAGAGCACGATCGCGAACTCTTCGCCGCCGTAGCGAGCGGTGAGATCGAGCGGCCGACGCGCACAGCGGGCCAGACACCAGGCCACCTGGCGCAAGCACTCATCGCCCGCTTGATGACCATAGTAGTCGTTGTAGGCCTTGAAGTGATCGATATCGACCAGGAGCAGCGCGAGCCTGCGGCGCTCGCGCGAGCCCTCCAGCCACAGGCGCTCGAGGTGCTCGTCGAAGCGGCGGCGGTTATGGATGCCGGTGAGCCCGTCCCGACTCGCCGTCTCGATCAGCAGGCGCTCTTCCAGATAGTTGGTCCTGGTGGCGCGCTCGAGCGTGTAGCAAACCATCGCGCCGACGATGTTCGTGAAAGCGAGAATGCCGGCGTCGATGATCTGCGTCTCGGCCGCGAGGTCCATTTGCGCCGCCACGATGAAATACGACACCGAGACGATCAGCGAGGAGCTGAGCGCCGCATAGAACGTCATGCCGAGCATGAAATAGATGTAGATGCACGCGAGCACGACGGTCGCGATCAGATTGACGCCGTACGAGTGAGCGATGGCGGCGATGATCATGACGCCGATGCCGAAGATCGGCGCACCCACGCGGCAGACGTGCGCGTACAGACGGTGATAAGCGCGCGAGTGCACGCAGATCAGGGCCAGCGCCAGGACAGGCCCGAGGACGGCGATCCTGATCGTATCGAGCAGCCGGTTGACCGGCGGCGGCAGCACCAGGTGCGTCAGGACCGAAAAGGCGAGGACGAACGCGAACGCAAGCCAGAGGTTGCGCCTGACCTGAGGCAGCACTTCGGCGCGGTGAGCGGCAATGAATTCCGCTTCGAGCCGGGGCTCGAACTTGAGCAACGGAAAACCGCGCTTGAGCTGCAGCGCGTGAAGGGATTCAGGCAACACTAGCGTGGTCCATCTGGCTTATGCCTCGCGTAAGCGAATCGATGGGCGGACCTCCGCTCGGCCCCTCGTGCGAAAGCTACTCCCCGTGCTGGCGGCGCTCGCGCGCTTCCTTGAAGAAGCGACGCCACACCTCGTAGGCATCCCAGCCGCCGGTGGTTTCGATGCCGCGACGCTCGGCGTCGCTGCGCCCGTGGTGGGTCTGTCCGATCTGATCGGCACGCGCCGCCGCGCCGCCGATCACCCTGTCATTTCTCGGTTCCGAAGCCATGTTCAGTCACTGAAAATCTGCTCGTCGAAGGCACCTGCCAACGGGCCTTCACAGCGCCGTCCCGGGCTGGAAAGGGGGATACCGCCCCGGTGCGGGGTCAGGCGGTCTCGCGAATCGAGGACCTCACCGGCGCTTGGGGAGAAGAACACTACGCTCATGGTAGTGGCACCCTCACAGCAAATGCGTGCGCGAGTCTCAGTTCTGCAAGATTCGGCCGCTCCCCGAGACCCCGGTTGCGCGAATGGACGGTGGTGCCGACCGGACGACGGCCGGATTATGTCCACCCCCGAGCCTGAACCCCCACGCCCGCGGGGCGGTAAAGAGTAGTCCTGCGCGCGGCCCCGTTCCAGTGATATTCGCCGAGATCGACTCGCTGCGGATCTCCTGACCCAGGGGCCGGGCGCGCCAGGGGAGCGACGCGGACTCTAGCCCTCGAAGTACTCGGCCAGGAACTGGTCGAAAGTCACGCGGTCGCTCGCCTCGAGACGGGCCTGCTCGGCGAGCGACTCCTCGGCCTCGGCGGCGAGCTCGGCGAGACGCTGCTCGTTGGGAGGGTAGAGCTCGAGGAAATAAGACTTGTGCATGCGCGACATGCGCAGCGCAAACTGACGGAAGGACTCGCCTGTCCTCGAGAGCTCCTCGAGACAGCGCGCCGACGGCGTCAAGGAGGGATCGAGCACCTTCGCTTCCTGCAGCTCGAGCGCGGCCGTGTACGGACGCTGGCCGTCCCCCGCATCGAGCAGCTCGCAGATTCCGCGCATCGAATCGATCAGCTCGAGGGCCCACGTGCGCAACTCTACAGGCCGTCCATTGCGGTTGAGTTTCAGGCCCGGCTCACGACCGCGGTGCGCCACGAGCGCGTGATTCTCATCGAGCGCGTGCTGCTCGCTCGAGCCGATCGGATCGCTACGTTTGAGCAGGCACAGCGCAGCGAACGCCTCGAGGAAGCGGAGCTTGTTCTGGTTTACGCCGACCGGGTCGAACGCGCTGACGTCGAGCGCCCTGAACTCGACGTACTCCACCCCGCCGCGCTGCAACGCGCGCGTGGGGCGCTCGCCCGGCCGCGCCACGCGCTTGGGGCGGATATAGCTGTAATACTCGTTCTCGATCTGCAGCAGGTTCGCATTGAGCTGGCGATACTCGCCTGCCACCTTGACGCCGATCTTCTCGTATTCCGGGTGAGGCGTGCTGACTGCCGCGCTCAGATCCCGCACGTACTCCTCCAGGCTGTTCACCGAGATCTGCACGCCCGCCTGGCTCTTGTTGCGATAGCCCAGGTCGCTCATGCGAAGCGAGGTCGCGTAGGGCTCGTAAAGCGTTCCGGGGGAAAGCTCCTTGAGCGAATGCTCGCGACCCTGGACGAACGAGCTGCAAAGGGCGGGCGAGTTGCCGAAGAGATAAAGCACGAGCCAGCCGTCGCGGCGGTAGTTGCGCAGCAGCGCGAAATACTGCTCGGAGATGAAGTCTTGATCGACCTGGCGCACCTGCAGCGCATCAGCGAGCACCGGCCAGAAGTGCGAGGGGAACGAGTAGTTGAAGTGCACGCCGGAGATGGCCTGCATCATGCGTCCGTACCGGTAGCCGAGGCCGCGCCGATAGATCTCCTTCATGCGCCCGATGTTCGAGGTGCCATAGCGGGCGATTGGAATGCACTCATCTTTCTGGATGGCGCAGGGCATGCTCGTGGCCCAGAGGAGCTGCTCGCCCAGGTGCCGGTAGACGAACTGGTGCAAGTCGCACAGGTATTGCAGCAGCTCCCAGGACTCGTGAAATGCCGGCGTGACCAGCTCGATCAGCGCCTCGGAATAATCGGTCGTGATGTGCTCATGGGTGAGCGCCGAGCCCAGCGCGCGAGGATGCTCACTCTGCTCGATGCATCCTTCGGGATCGACCCGCAGAGACTCCTTCTCCACGCCCTTGAGCCCCCGCTGCAGCACGCCTCGCTCGCGTGAATTGACGAGCGCCGCGAGACGCCTCTCGAAGGCGCGATCGATACCGGGAGGACTCATGGGTAAGAGGTCAGAACTTGATCCGCCCTAGGAGCATGTCGCGGAACAGAACGAAGTCGGCCGCGAGGCTGTACCAGGGATAGGTGAACGTGGCGGGGCGATTGTGCTCGAAGAAGAAATGCCCGATCCAGGCGAATCCGTAGCCCACGATCGGCATTGCGAGCAGCCAGAGCGGCTCGCGCGTGACGAGCGCCGTCACCAGCAGAACCAGCACGAGCGTCGTGCCGATGAAGTGCAACCGCCGGCACGTGCGATTGCTGTGCTCCGAAAGGTAGAACGGATAGAAATCCGCGAATCGGGAGTAGCGGCCGTGCGGTTGGGCGGACGCAGAGCGGTTCATGGCAGGCCGTCGACTTGCAAGAGCGGACGAGCCGAAGTTTCGCGAGCAGCCTCGAGGGCGTCAAGCACGGACTGGGGGCGGATTTCGCTCGAGCCAGCAACACTCTGATGACGAGCGAGCAAGGCTCGCGGGCCTCGACGGGGCCCGGATCGCTCGCCCGCGCCGCCCGCATCATATTTATGTCGTGGCCCGAGCACTACAGCCTCGAGGGCCCGTCATGAGTATTGTTGCGTAGGGACCGATTTGCGGGTCGCTCGTTGGAATTTGGCCGGGACGACGGCATAGTGCCCTTATGCGCCTCGCCCCTGCATGGCTGATTCCGCTGCTTCTCCTCGCCTGGGCGCCCGCCTGGGCGGACGCCATGCGCTGCGGCACCCGCCTGGTTCGGGAAGGGGACACCCGCTCGGCGGTGCGGGAGCTGTGCGGCGAGCCGGTCGACATTCAAACGCGCACCATTCTGCGCCGTCCGTTTTTCGACGCGAGCGGCCGGTTCATCTACTTCGGCGACGGCCTGGTCGAGATCCCGGTCGAGGTGTGGACGTACAACTTCGGTCCCTACAAGCTGATGCGCCGGATCCGCTTCGTCGACGGGCTGGTCGATGAGATCGAGACGCTCGGCTACGGCTATCACTCGAGCTCGGAGGAAGAGCCCGAAGAGTCGCGCCGCCGAGAGACATATTGATAGCGTGTCAGGAGCGCGATCGCGCTCACAGTGAGCCCGGCCGTCAGCCCGAGCCACACCGGGATCGGCCCACCCTCTCGTCGAACGCCAAGCTCGTAAGCGAGCGTGAAGCCGATGGCCCAATACGAGAACACGCACAACGCCATCGGCAGCGCCGTATCTTTGAAGCCGCGCAGCGCCCCCGCCGCTCCGACTTGCACGCCGTCGGATAACTGAAACAACGCCGCCATCAGCAGCAGGCTCGCGGCCAGTTCGCGCACCGGCGCATCGTCGGTGTAGAGGGCGGCGATCCGCTCGTGAAAGAGCACGATCGCCAGGGCGGAGACGAGCATCACGCCCGCGCAAATACCGATGCCGAGAAACCCGGCTGCACGCGCACCGCGTGCATCGCCCCTGCCCAACGTGTGCCCGACGTGAATCGTCGTCGCCGAGCTGACTGCGAGCGGCACCATGAACATGAACGAGGCGTAGTTGAGGGCGATCTGGTGCCCCGCGGCAATCGTCGCACCCATCGCTCCCATCATCAGCGCCGCCACCACGAACAAGCCGCCTTCGGCCAGGATGCTGCCCGCGATCGGCGCGCCGATGCGGATCAGCTCGCTCAACGTCGGCCAGTGCGGCGGATCGATGCGAGCGAAGAAATTGAATCGTCGATAGACGCGATGCGTGCGCACGTGCACCAGCATGGCAAGGAACATGAGCGTGTACGCGATCGCAGTCGCGACGCCGCAGCCGACTGCGCCGAGGCGCGGCATGCCGAGCTTGCCGTACATGAACACCCAGTTGCCGAAGACGTTCAGGGCGAGCCCGAGGAAGCCGATGTACATGATCGGCTTGGTGCGCCCGAGCCCCTCGCTCGTGTAGCGGAGCGAAAAGAACGCCAGAAGCCCCGGCATGCCCCACATCATCGCGTGCACGTAGCCCACCGAGACAGGAAGGATGTCCGGCGCGATCCCGACCAGAGTCATTGCACGCTCGGCTTGAGACAACCCGGCCATGAGCAGCACCGACAGGCCGAGCACGATCCACCATGACTGGCGCGCATACCGGGTGACTCGAGTCGGCTCGTCAGCGCCGAACGCGTGGGCGACGCTAGGCGAGACGGCCATCAGCATCCCGAAACCCACGTACAGGAACAAGTTGAAATACGAAGCGCCGACGGCCAGCCCGGCCAGATCGCGCGCGCCCAGCCTGCCGGCCATGACCGTGTCCGCGAAGGACATGCCGGTCACCGACAGGTTGTTGCCAAGGAGGGGCGCGCCGAGCGCGACAATAGCTCGGCCGTCCGCGGCGAGGCGGCTGCGCAGGGAAGTCGTCATGGCTGCTTTGACCAGGCCGGCAGGAGGCTGGCATGCTGGCCGGGCAATCATACTCTCAAGGCGAGGACCGCATGCTGGTGGGCTCTTCGATCAGACGGGTTGCGATCATCGGCGGCGTACGCATTCCGTTCGCGCGCTCGATGGGGGCTTATGCGGAGGCGAGCAATCAGGAAATGCTCACCGCAGCGCTCGAGGCGCTGGTCGAGCGCTACAGCCTGCGAGGCGAGCGGCTCGGCGATGTGGGGGCCGGCGCGGTTCTCAAGCATTCGCGGGATTTCAATCTCACGCGCGAGTGCGTGCTCTCTTCCGGCCTTGCGCCCGAGACGCCCGCGTTCGACTTGCAACGTGCTTGCGGCACGAGCCTCGATACAGCGATCGTTCTCGGCTTGAAGATCGCCGCGGGTCAAATCGATTCGGCGATCGCAGGCGGCGTCGATACAGCGAGCGATGTGCCGATCGTCTATCCCGACGCTTATCGCACGCTGCTCCTCAAGAGCGCACGCGGCAAGTCGCTCGCAGAAAAACTCACTCCCTGGCTCGGTCTCAAACCCAGCCACTTCAAGCCGCAGCTCCCGGCAGTCGTCGAGCCGCGGACGGGTCTGTCGATGGGCCAGAGCGCCGAGCTGATGGTCAACACTTGGGGGATCACGCGGGAGGAGCAGGATCGCCTGGCGCTCGAGAGTCATCGCAAAGCTGCCGCGGCCTACGACGAGGGCTTCTACGATGATCTGGTGGTCGAATTTCGCGGCCTCAAGCAGGACAACAACATCCGCCGCGACACCTCGCTCGAAAAGCTCGCCAAGCTCAAGCCTTCCTTCCATCCCAAGGGCACGCTCACGGCCGGCAACTCGACGCCGATGACCGATGGCGCGGCCTGCGTCCTGCTCGCGAGCGAAGAGTGGGCGCGCGCTCGCGGATTACCGGTGCAGGCATACCTGACCTACGGCAAATACGCGGCCGTGGATTTCGTCAACAAGGAAGGCTTATTGATGGCGCCGGCATACGCCGTGCCGCGCATGCTCGCAGATGCCGGGCTCAAACTGCAGGACTTCGACTTCTACGAGATCCACGAGGCCTTCGAAGCGCAGGTCCTCTGTACGCTCAAAGCGTGGCAGTCGCCGGAGTTCTGTCGGGAGCGGCTGGGGCTCGCCGAGCCACTAGGTGCGATCGACATGAGCAAGCTCAACGTAAAAGGCGGAAGCGTCGCGATCGGTCATCCGTTCGCAGCGACGGGCGCGCGCATCGTGGCGACGCTCGCAAAGCTTCTCGCGCTCAAGGGCAGCGGGCGAGGGTTGATTTCCGTCTGCACGGCCGGCGGCATGGGCGTCACTGCGATTCTCGAGCGGTGAGGGTGCGAGGGGAGCAAAGGGGATAGCGGCCGACAAAGTTTGAGTCGCAGCCGACTGCGAGTCCGACTCTGCCGACCGCTGTCCAACGGGCTCGTTCGGGGTGGGAGTCCCTCGGAGCCTGCCGCTGCGCGGGCACGCGCGATCCCGGGGAGGGGGCAGTAACGAATCGCGCGACCGGACGCAGCCGCTAACCAGCTTCTAGTCCTGAATCAAGGGGCTTCCGTGCCCGGGTGCATGCCCCGGACCTTGCGGGTCCATGTGGGAGCATCCGTATCCACGCGCACGCTCTCCTAAAGTACATAGCGACAAAACGGAGCCTTTTCCCTCACAGCGGCGGGCGCTTCGGGCGATTTTTTTCAATGTGGACCCTGTCTCGTGCTGCAATGCAGAATCAGAGCCAGCAGACAGACCCTTGTTCCCCAGGTCGTTGGGGCGGCTGATCGCCCGTCAGGGGCACTCGCTGTGACTTGAACGGCGCGTTACGAGAGACTACGCGCGCCCGTCCCAAGCACGACCAAGATGCCCACGTACCTGAACCAGTCCGATGAGCCTTCGAACGAGGACAGGCTGGGCGTGCTGTTGGTGAATCTCGGCACGCCGGATGCGCTCACCGTTCCGGCGATCCGTCGCTTTCTCGCGGAATTTCTCTGGGATCCGCGCGTGATCGAGGCGCCCCGCTGGCTTTGGTGGCTGGCACTGCACGGCTTCATCCTTCGGGTGCGTCCTTCCCGGAGCCTGCACGCCTATCGGCAAATCTGGACGGATGCCGGCTCGCCTCTTCTGATCCACAGCGAGGCGCTCACCCGACGCGTGGCCGCGTTGCTTCGCGAGCGACTGCCTGTGAGCGTGGCCTTAGGGATGACGTACGGCTCGCCGTCGATTGCGCAAGCGCTTGCGATTTTGAGACGTGAGGGAATGCGCCGCCTGATCGTGCTGCCGCTGTTTCCGCAGTACTCGGGAACGACGACCGCCTCCGTCTTCGATCGCGTGACCGGCGAGCTGCAGCGATGGCGACGCATCCCGGAGCTGCGCTTCATCAGCGGGTATCACGATGAGCCCGCGTATATCGAGGCGATTGCCGAAAGCGTTCGCCGCCGTCGTCCGCGCACTGAGCGGTCATCGCATTTATTGTTCTCGTTTCACGGGATTCCGCAGCGATACGTCCGGGCGGGCGATCCCTATTACGAATACTGCATGCGCAGCGCCCGTCTCATCGCCGATAAGCTCGGGCTGGCCGAGGATGCCTGGACCATGAGCTTCCAGTCGCAGGTCGGGAGGGAGGAGTGGCTGCGGCCGTACACCAACGAATGGCTCGCCGGCGCGCCGCGCAAAGGAATCAAGCATGTGACGGTGGCATGCCCTGGCTTCGCCACGGATTGTCTCGAAACTCTCGAGGAGATCGCGATCCGCAACCGCGCTACGTTTCTCGAGCATGGCGGGGAAACTTATGAGTACGTGCCGGCGCTGAATGAAGCCGAAGAGCACGCGAAGCTCCTCGCTGATCTGATCTTGCGGCACGCAACGCAAGCGCCTTCTGCGATCGAGCCGACGGCCGCCGCAAGCGCGCCTCGTGTGCTTGGCCATTCGGCGCGAAATTGAGCGGATCCTTCGCCCTGCCATGCTGCGCATCGGACGTTTTCTCGAAATCAGCGTGTACGCGCCCGAGATCCGCGAGTCGCTCGAGTTCTATGAGTCGCTCGGATTCGTCCAGGCGCCTGTGGGGGAAATCTGGGCCCATCCTTACGCGGTCGTGACCGACGGCCGCCTGTTCCTCGGCTTGCACGGCTCACCGCTCCCCTCCCCGACGCTGTCTTTCGTGCTGCCCGAGCTGCAGCACGCCATGGACGGATTGGAGCAGGCGGGCGTGGTGTTCGAGTCCTTTCAGTTCGGCGAGGAGGCTTTCCACCAGGCGAGCTTTCTTGACCCCGCCGGGCACAGCGTTCGGCTGCTCGAAGCGCGCACATTCTCGCCGCCGCCGCTTGAAGCGCCGAGCGAGAGCACTTGCGGTTATTTCAGCGAGGTGGGGCTGCCTGCAGGCGAGTCGGCGGCTACGCGTGCGTTCTGGGAAGCGCTCGGATTCGTCGCGCTCGAAGAAGAGAGCACGCCTTTTCCGCACACGCCGTTGACCAGCAGCCTGCTCAACCTCGGCTTGTATCGCAGCCGCGCTTTTCGACAGCCCGTCCTGACCTTCGAAGGCGAGAACATGCGGGAGCGGCTGGCCCGGCTGCGGGAGCGGGGACTGAAGCTTACGGACGAAATGCCGGACAGCCTCGATGGCAGCGCCAACGCAGTCCTGATTGCCCCCGAAGGCACGCGACTGCTGCTGCTCAGCGCCTCCGGGGAAGGCTGACGGACAATGGGAATGCTCGGACCGTCAACAAGCCTTGAGTGGCGGAACGTGCTCGCCGCAGAGAGAATGAAGCCAGCCGGCCAGGCCCGACGACTTTCCGCCCTTTGCGGGCGATGATTCAGGGGATCCTCATGCACAGACATTTCGCGTCGATTTTCGCATTCGCCCTCGCGCTCGCCTTCCTTCAGCCAGCGCTCGCCGACGAGGGGATGTGGACATTCGACAACTTCCCGAGCACCACGGTCGAGAAGAAGTACGGCGTGAAAATCGACCGACGCTGGCTCAGCCGGGTGCAGCGCTCGATCACGCGACACGAGAGCGGGTGCACCGGCTCCTTCGTATCGCCCGATGGGCTCGTGCTCACCAATCACCATTGCGTGATGGAATGCCTAGCCGAGCTCTCGACCGCAGAAGACAACTACGTGGCGAATGGCTTCAACGCGCGCGAGCGCAGCGCCGAGCGTCAGTGTCCGACCGAGATCATCTCGGTGCTCATGGAAACCGAGGAGATCACCGCCAAGGTGAACGCCGCGACCGCGGGCCTCCCCGACGCTGAAGCAAATCAAGTGCGCAAGCAGACGCTCAGCCGGCTCGAAGCCGAGTGCTCGAACGATGCCAAGCGTCGCGGCAAGCCGCTCGCCTGCGAGTCTGTCGGCCTGTACCAGGGCGGGCAGTACTACCTCTACAAGTACAAGCGCTACGACGACGTGCGGCTCGTCTTCGCGCCTGAGCAAGCCATCGCGGCGTTCGGCGGAGATCCGGACAATTTCAATTTCCCGCGCTGGAGCCTCGATTTCAGCTTGCTTCGCGTCTACGAGAACGGCAAGCCGGCGCGAACTGCGGACCATCTCGAGTGGCGCGTCGAAGGGCCCGAGGCGGGCGAACCGGTGTTCGTCGCCGGCCATCCAGGCAACACGAGCCGCTTGCTGACAGTGGAGCAGCTCAAGCTCCACCGCGACACGATCGTGCCCTCTTATCTCATCCGCAACTCGGAGCTCCGTGGCCGGCTCATTCAGTGGGGCAAGAGCGGCGCCGAACCGTTGCGCCTCGTACAGGAGCCGCTCGCCTCTTACGAGAACGCGCTCAAGGTCTACCGCGGCTTTCAGCGCGCGTTGCTCGATGACGCGCTGTTCGAGCACAAGGCGAAACAAGAGGAGGAGCTGCGTCAGCGAGTGATGGCCGATACGAAGCTGCGCGAAGAAGTCGGCCGCGCCTGGGACGACATCGCCGACGCGCAGGAGCGCTACCGCGAGATTTACGATCGATATCTGTATCTGGAGGCCGGCGCAGGCTTCAACAGCGAGCTGTTCGCCTACGCGCGTCAACTGGTGCGCGGCACCGCGGAACGAGAGAAGCCCAACGAGCGCCGGCTCCGCGAATACGCCGACTCGAACTTGCCGAAGATGACGGCTTCGCTCCTCGCGAGCACGCCCGTCCATAACGACCTCGAGCAGCTCACGCTCTCGTTCTCACTCGACAAGATGCGCGAGACGCTCGGGCCCGACGACCCGATCGTCAGGCGACTCATGAGCCGCGAGTCGCCGGATTCTCTCGCCGCCAAGCTGATCGAAGGCACGAAGCTCGCCGACCCGGCCGTGCGCAAAGCGCTTTGGGAGGGCGGCACAGCGGCAATCCAGGCCTCGGACGATCCGATGATCGCCCTGGCACGTGACATCGATCCCGAAGCGCGCTCGCTCAGGAAAGTCTACGAGGATGAGGTTCAGGGCCCGGTGGCGGCTGCCCAGGAACGGCTCGCCAAGGCTCGCTTCGCGATCCTGGGCACCAGCACATACCCGGACGCAACGTTCACGCTGCGGCTCAGCTACGGCGCGGTGCAAGGCTGGATCGAAAAGGGTGAGAGCATCGAGCCGTTCACGCGGCTTGCGCGGCTTTACGAACGGACGACCGGCAAGGATCCGTTCCGTCTGCCTGAAAGATGGCTCGAGGCGCGTGACGAGCTCGACCCGCAAACGCCGTTCAACTACGTCACGACGAATGACATCATCGGCGGCAATTCGGGCAGCCCGCTCGTCGATGCACGCGGGCGGCTGGTGGGCCTCGCGTTCGACGGCAACATCCATTCGATCGCCGGGAGCTATTGGTACGACGCGCGACTGAACCGCTGCGTCGCCGTGCATCCCGCCATCATCATCACTGCCCTCGATAAGGTTTACGGCGCTCGTGCCCTCGTACGGGAGATCTTGCGGCAACCGACGTGAGGAGGCTGCAATCGATCGCCGTCCTCGAGGTCATTTCTCGCGGACGGCGACGAGCTTGTACCGTATGTGCAGCTCGTCCCGGACCTGCAGCGCGCCGAAGGCGACCTTGAAAGGCTCGATGCCGAGCTCGCTCTGGCGCAGATCGAGCTCGCCGCTTGCGGTCAGCCGCTCGCCGTCGATGGAGACCTGCGCGGGAACTTCCACCTCGCGGGTCACGTCCTTCAACGTGATCAGGGCCGTGATACGCGGCGAGCGGGCGTCGCCCGAGATGCGAGTCGAAACGATTCGAACTTCGGGATAGCGCTCGGCATCGAGGACGTCCGGCCCCAGCATGTTGCGTCGTGTGGCCTCTTTGTCCTGTTCCGGGACCTCCTTTGCGAACTCGGCGCCTGCCGCCCGGCGGGCCTCGGCGTCGTCGACGATGAGCCCGGCCACGGGGAAAAAGAGCTCGAACGCTGAGCGGGACGGGTCGGAGTGGACCCACACGCGCCCTCGGATCCGTGTTGCACTGATCACGTGATTGTGGCCGAGCCTCGCGAGCGTGCCGCCCCGGAACACCAAGATATGAAGCTGCGAGTTTGCCGGATCGATCGTATATATCCGGGCCCCACGAGTGTCCACTTCGGGAACCGGAGGCGGCGCCGGTGGCACAGATGCAGGAGACACTGGCGCACGCCCCGCACAGGCGGCGAGCAGCAGTGAAAAGCTTAGCGTTGCGACCGAAGCGAGCTTCAGCATGAGACCCCCTGTTCTGGCCGCCAGCCGCGAATCCCTTACACTTAGCCAACCTCGCCAGGATAAACCCACAGGCCCGCGATCTCGGGCTCTGCCGATCCTGTGGGCGTCCTCGGCAGGCCGACGGGTTCCATGATGCAATTGAAAAACGACCAAAGCCGCTACGGCGCCATCGCGAAGGCGTTTCATTGGGCGATCGTCGCACTCGTCATCACGCAGTTCATCCTGGCCAACCAGGCCCACGATCTGCCCGCGGGGCTCGAGAAGCTCCAGGTGCTCGCACGCCATAAGTCGGTGGGCATCACCATATTCGCGCTCGCAGTGCTGCGGCTTCTCTGGCGCCTGTTCAACCCGGTCCCGGCGTATCCGGCCGCGATGCCCCGCTGGCAGCATCTGGCGGCCCGCAGCTCGCATTTTCTGCTCTATGCGCTGCTCCTCGTGCTGCCGATCCTCGGCTGGTTGATGTCCTCCGCGCGCAACTTCCCGGTGAGCTGGTTCGGCATCGTCACGCTGCCGGACCTCATCCGCCCGAACGAAGCGGCCTTCCACTTCCTGCACGAGGCGCACGAGACGCTCGCCAAGGTTCTCTTCGTTCTGGCCCTGATTCATGCGGCCGCAGCGCTCAAGCATCATTTCATCGACAAGGACGACGTTTTGCGACGCATGCTCCCCGTGAAGCTCAAAGGCACGCCGGACCGAGCCAGCTCGGATTGAATCGAATCACGACCTCCATCGCCGCCACCCCGCCCATGCACACCCGACTCAAGCTAGCCTCGCTCGCCGCGCTGACGCTCCTTTTCGGCCTGGCCTTGGCCGCGACCCAGTGGACCCTGCAACCCGGTGAAAGCCAACTGACTTTCGTTGCCACTCAGGCCGGCGCAAAGTTCGAGGGAAGGTTCGAAAAATTCGAGGCCGATATCACCTTCGACCCTGAGTCTCTGGCCGGCGCTCGGTTCGACGTCCGCGTGGATCTGCGTTCGGTGAACACCCAGGACAGCGAGCGGGATTCGATCATCAAGGGCCCGGATTTGTTCGACGTCGATCGCTGGCCCACGGCGCACTATGTTGCCGACAGCTTCACAGCGAAGGGAGGCGGCAAGTTCACCGCTCGAGGTAAGCTCACGCTACGCGATGTGACGCGCGTCGTTCCGATCGAGTTCACCTTCGAGCGGGCGAATGGAGGCGCCTGGCTCAAGGGATCGGCGACCCTCAACAGGCTGGACTTCGGCGTGGGTCAGGGCGAATGGAAAGACACGGAAAGCGTAGGCAACGAAGTCGCCGTTCGCTTTTCGTTGCGGCTGATGTGAGCCAGCCAGTGAGGGTAGTATCGGCGGGCGCAGCCTGCGGCACGAGTGTGCGGCTCGGTTACAGCGGCTCGGCGGTGGGTCCATGAATCAAGTTGCCCCCGTCCGCACAGTCGGTGTCGAGCAGTGCGTCGAGGAGACCCTCTCGCGCGTCGGCAAGCACGTCGTGCTCGGGCTGCCGCTCGCGATCGGCAAATCCAACACGCTTGCAAACGCTTTCGTCGCGCGCGCTCTCAAGGATCCGGAGATCAAACTGACGCTCGTGACTGCGCTGTCGCTGCGCAAGCCGCGCTGGCGCACTCCGCTTGACCGCCGCCTCATCGAGCCGCTCGCCGATCGCATCTTCGGGGATTATCCGGAGCTCGAGTACGTCCGCCTCCTCGAGCGCAACGCGCTGCCCGACAACATCCAGGTGCTGGAGTTTTATCTCGAGCCGGGCGCATGGCTGCACAACCACACCATGCAGCAGCACTACCTCAGCACGAACTACACCCACGTCGTGCGGGATGTGTTGAAGCGAGGCCTGAACGTGGTCGCGCAGCTTGTCGCCCGTGCGCCCTCAGACGAAGCGCCGCCAAGCGTGCTCAGCCTCGCCGCGAACCCGGATCTCACTGCGGATTTGCTGCCGCAGATCGCCGGCATGCGTGCCGCTGGACGGCCATTCGTCCTCATCGGCCAAGTGCATCGCGAGCTGCCTTTCATGTACGGCGATGCTCTGGTGACCGCGGACACGTTCGATTATCTGCTCGAGGACCCGGGGACGCCGTTGTTCTGTCCGCCGAACACGCCGGTGCCTCTCGACGCTCATGCGATCGCGCTGAATGTGAGTACGCTCGTGCGGGACGCGGGCACGCTGCAACTCGGGATTGGCGAGCTCGGCGACGCGATCGTCTACGCGCTACGGCTGCGGCATTTGGAGCCTGCTCAATATCGCGCGGCGATCGAATCGATCGGCATTCTCGGCCGTCATCGTCGCCTGATCGAGACAGAAGGCGGGACGGCGCCGTTCGAGCGGGGCTTGTACGGATGCACGGAGATGCTGGCGGACGGCTTTCTCGACCTGTACCGGGCGGGCATTCTGAAGAGGCTCGTGTATCCGTGCGCCAGAATCCAACGCCTGCTCGATGAAGGCCGCATCGATGAGCGCGTGGGCTTGCGCACGCTGGATGCGTTGTACGCAAGTGGCATGCAACGCATGTCATACGCTGATTTTCACGAGCTGCGCGATATCGGGATCTTCCGCGAAGATGTCGAATACGAGCGTGGAGTTCTCATCGCGCCTGATGGGACTCAAATAGTCGTCAACTTGAAAGATCCGGAGCAGCGCTCGCTCATCGCGCAAACCTGCCTGGGCGAGCACCTGCGCAACGGCGTGCTCGTCGACAGCGCCTTCTTCTTCGGGCCCAAAGGGTTCTACTCCGCCCTGCGCGAGCTGCCGGCCGCACAGCGCCGACTGTTCGCGATGCGGGGGATCAGCTTCGTCAACGAGCTTTATGGTCACGAATGGGAGCTCAAGCTGGCACAGCGCCGCCATGCCCGATTCATCAACACCACCATGATGGTGACGGGTCTCGGCGCTGCCGTTTCGGACGCCCTCGAGGATGGGCGAGTCGTGAGCGGCGTCGGGGGACAGTACAACTTCGTCGCTATGGCGCACGCGCTTCCCGAAGCGCGCTCGATCCTGTGTCTCAGGTCGACGCGGAGCGCCCATGGCACGCTGTCCTCGAACATTCTCTGGAGCTATGGTCACACGACCATCCCGCGACACCTGCGCGACATCGTGGTGACGGAGTATGGAATTGCCGATCTACGCAGCAAGACGGACAGGGAAGTCGTGGAAGCGCTGATCGCGGTCATGGATGCACGCTTTCAGGAAGCCTTCGTGCGAGATGCACAGCGCGCGGGCAAGCTCGATCGCTCGTATCGCATCCCAGATCTCGCGCGAGAGAATCATCCGGAGAAGCTTCGGGAGCGGTTCGCACCCTGGCGCGCGCGAGGCCTCTTCCCCGAGTTGCCGTTCGGCAGCGAAATGACCGCCGAAGAAATCGTGCTCGCGCGCGCACTCAGGAAACTCGAGGCGGACATGAGCTCCTGGCGCGGCCGCATCGGCACGCTCACGCGCGCACTGACAGACAGCGGCAACGCGCCGAAACTGCGACCGTACCTGCAACGCATGAAATTGGACTCACCCTCGTCCGTGCGCGAGCACTTGTACAAGCGCCTGCTTGCCGTCGCTCTGAAGGAAGCGATCTCACGCTAATAGGTCTGCTTCCGCTCCGTTCATGAATTCGCGGACGGGGCCGGTCTGCCCAACAGCCGAGGGACCCGCTCTCATCCCTGTCGAGCACATCGCGCAGGCCCGGTATATAGGCACGCGAGTGTCGCTCCGATCTCCTCTTCCTGCTCTATGCTCATTGCGGTTCTTTTCCCCGGATTGTTCTTTGTGGCTCTCTTCGCTCACTGCTTCAGGAACTCGAGCACCGCCGCATTGAACGCCTCCCGCTGCTCGACATTCGGCACATGCGCAGAATCCAGGACGGTCAGACCCTCGCCTCCGCCCCGCATCCATCTCACCCGATTCCGCGGGGTGTTCGCCATCGACATCGAGACCTGCCAGCGCTGCGGCGGCCGCCTCAAGGGCATCACCAGCATCAAGGAGCCCGGGCTCATCGGCCCATACCCTCGCCCATCTTGATCAGCTCTACGACGAGAAGGCGAGGCGGCGTGCACCACCGCACGCTTTCGACGATCCCTGTCAACCGGTTTATCCCTCCCTCGTTGTTGCTTCTGTAAGCCGCCGCGCTGCGGCCTGAATCGGATCACAACATGGGAGGTGGATTATGAAATCGGCTCACCGCACCCTGCATCAA
>DASVCI010000116.1:0-9711 GCA_036381695.1 Steroidobacteraceae bacterium | reverse complement strand
TGTGAGAAGGAGCAGGCGGGGCTTATCTTCCCCACAGGATCAACGCCCTTGGACAGGAACAGTCTCCCGCCTTCCCCGGTTGCCCCGCTCGCGTCAGGGGCATATACAACATACAAGGACAGGATGGGGGCAATGAAGGATGCTCGCGCCCTGGCCGTCCGCGCACGCGGGTCGGGGGCCCTTACTCGCCCCCACCCTGACCCTCCGCGCACGCGGGTCGGGGGCCCTTACTTGCCCCCACCCTTCGCCTCCCCCGCACGCGGGGGAGCGGGATTAGAACGCCGCCAGAGCGGGGACGTCGACGATGCGAAGGTTGACAATTCTCCAAATGGGATCATGATGTCCGGGTCAGGACAAACGCTTGGGGGAGTGTCCAGCCGATGACCCGCATCACCCGCCGTCGACTCTTGCAAGCCACTGTCGCCGCCACTGCGGCAGGCGCCTTCCCGATGATCAACATCGGGCGCTACCAGGTATTCGCCGATACACCGAAACGCTACTCGGCGCGCGCGGTCAAGCTCGTCGAGCGCTCGCTCGTGATCGACATGCTCGCGCCCCTGAAGCTCGATTTCCGGCCCGAGGCGTTCGCATCCCCCGTCACCGAGGCCGAAGCGGAGATGTTCCGTTCGAGCGGCATCACCGGCTTTCACAACTCCGTCGGCATCGGTGGGCCGAAGGCACGCGAGGAAGCGTTGGCATTCATGGCGGCCTGGCACGGCTATGTCGGGCGCAACTCCCACGTCTTCACGCTCGTCGGGCGCGCCGCGGATCTCGATGAGGCCAAGAAGAACGGCAAGATCGCCGTCATCATGGGGTTGCAGAATGCGGAGCACTTCCGCAACGCCGAGGACGTGAAATTCTTCTACCAGCTCGGACAGCGCTGCGCGCAGCTCACCTACAACAGCCAGAACCGGCTCGGGGCTGGTGGCACTGAACGCGTGGACGGCGGCGTGAGCGACTTCGGCGTCGAGATCATCAAGGCCATGAACGAGACCGGCATGCTGGTCGACGCCTCGCATTGCGGCGACCGCACTACGCTCGATGCCATCGAGCTGTCGAGCAAGCCCATCGCGATCACACATTCCAACTGCAAGGCGCTCAACAACCATCCCCGGCTCAAGACCGACGAAGCGATCATCAAGCTCGCCAAAAAGGGCGGGGTGATGGGCATCACCGGCGTGCGCAACTTCGTGCGCGACAAGGAGCCGACTACCGTCGAGCACATGGTCGATCACATCGATCACGTCGTGAAGCTGACGGGTATCGAGCACGTCGGCATCGGTTCGGATGCGGACCTGAACGGCTACGACGACATGCAACCGGAGCAGTACAAACAGCTCAAGGCTGCCTACAAGTCGAGCTACGCGTTCCGCGACAAGATCGACACCGACGGCTTCGATCATCCGCGCAAGGTGTTCGATCTGACGGAAGCCTTGATCCGGCGCGGCTATTCGGACGAGAACATTACGCTGGTGCTGGGCGGTAACTTCCGTCGCCTGCTCGGCGAAATCTGGGTGTGAGGGCAGGCGTCGTTGCACATCGCTTCAAGCAATCAGGGTTTCACGTGACGTCCGCCAGCACTTCCTCCAGCGCTCCGCCGGCTTCGCTCTCGATCGAGTTGCCGCAACCCTACCTGCTCTTTCTCGGTGATGTGACCGAGGCGGGTTATGCCAAGACGGCCTTCGGTTTGCGAGACTGGGCGCCGGAGCGTTGCATCGGCGAGCTGTCCTGCCCGGGCGCGACGATTACTCTCGGTTTGCCGCAAATGACTCCGACACAAGCGTATGCGCGTGGAGCGCGTGCGCTCGTCATCGGAGTCGCCAACGTCGGCGGCAAGATCGGCGAGAGCTGGGTGCCATCGCTGATCGAGGCGCTGGAAGCGGGGCTCGATATCGTAAGCGGCATGCACGCGCGGCTCGGGGAAGTGCCTGGACTCAAGGCGGCGGCCGAGCGCTGCAAGCGAAGGCTCATCGACGTTCGCGTTCCGCCGCCGAACATTCCGGTTGCGACCGGCCGCAAGCGCACCGGCAAGCGTCTGCTGACAGTCGGGACGGACTGTGCGCTGGGGAAGAAGTACACGGCTCTGGCCATCACGCGTGCCATGCGCGCGCGAGGAGTGAACGTAGATTTCCGCGCGACGGGGCAGACCGGAATCATGATCGCCGGCGGCGGCATTCCAATGGACGCCGTCGTCGCCGACTTCGAGGCCGGCGCCGCGGAGCTCCTTTCCCCGGATGCGGCTCCCGATCATTGGGATGTCATCGAAGGGCAAGGCTCGCTGTTTCATCCGGCGTATTCCGGAGTCTCGCTCGGGCTTCTGCACGGCAGCCAGCCTGATGTGATCGTCGTCTGTCACGAGGTCGGGCGTGAGCACGTGCTCGGTTATCCGTCGTATCCGCTGCCCAGCCTCGAAGAAGCCGTCGAGCTGCATTTGCGGCTCGGCCGCCGCACGAACCCCCGGATCCGCTGCGGCGGCATCAGCCTGAACACCTCCAAGCTTTCGGAAAGCGAGGCACGGGCCGTCCTCGAGCGCGAGGCGGCGCGCCTCAACCTTCCTGTCGCCGACCCGATCCGGGGCGGGCCCGAGCTCGAGCGGCTGGTTGACAACTGCCTGAAGGACCCAGGGCGGTGATTCGTAGAGTCGCGCGCCTGATCGTGCTGGTCTGCGTGCTCGGCGCAGCGCCAGCGTACGCGGATGTCTCATCGGTCGAGAGTCTTCGAGCGGAGATCGAGCGGATCGCATCATCGGCTCGTGGCGTAGTCGGAGTCGCCGCATGGCGGCTGGATGGCAAGGGACCCTCAGTGCTCGTGAACGCGCGCGAGCCCTTTCCCATGGCCAGCACGTACAAAGTGGCGATCGCCGGCGCCATCTTCGATGCCGTGGACAAGGGTCGCCTGAAGCTCGATCAGATGGTTCCGGTGAGCCTTCAAGACTATGTGCCCTCCGAAATCATCGCGGACCGTTTCATCCATCCGGGCGTGAGTCTCTCCGTTTCGAACCTGCTCGAGCTCATGCTCACCCAAAGCGACAACACGGCGACCGACGTGCTGATGCGCGTGGCGGGCGGCGCTCAAGCGGTAACAGCGTGGGTGCGCGCGCAAGGGATCGAAGGTCAGCGCATCGATCGCGACACGAACGGCATCCTCCGTGACTTTTTCAGCCTCGCGCCGGACGTCGCGTGGTCGGATGTGGTCGACGATGCAGAGCTGGCGACCAAGGCCTCGTTGCCGAACGCGACGTTCGACAACGATCCTCGTGACACGTCCACGCCTGAAGCCATGGCCCGTCTCCTGACTCGCCTCTTCTCCGGGCAAGCGCTGAGCGAGGCCAGCACGAACGCGCTCGTCGGCATGATGAGGCGCTGTCGAACGGGCGAGGGAAGACTCAAAGGCCAGCTTCCGCAAGGCAGCGTCGTCGCGCACAAGACTGGTACCATCGGCGGCACCGTCAACGATGTGGGCGTGATCGATCTGCCCGATGCCAAAGGCCGGATCGTAATCGCCGTGTTCGTGAAGAAGAGCGAGGCGTCGATCGAGCAGCGTGAGCGTGTGATCGCCGAGATCGCGCGCTCTGTGCGGGATTTCTACCTGTTCAAGAGCAAGCCGCGTTCCTCGCCTCATGAATCCGCCCCGATCCGGGGCTCAGCAGGGGGGCTGATTGCTTGGCTTCGACCACTTGGCAGCGTTACTGGCTTCCTGCGTTCACGTTCATGTCCGTCGTCATCGGCGGCGGGTATGCGACGGGGCGCGAGCTGGTGGAGTTCTTCATGCCCGCCGGGCCTATCGGGGGCCTCCTCGGCATGGCCGTCTGCGCCATCGCATGGAGTGTCGTGCTCGCGCTCTCGCTCGAGCTCGCGCGCGTGACCGGCAGCTTCGATTACCGCTCATTCTTCCGTCAATTGCTCGGGCCGGGCTGGGTGGCCTTCGAGATTGCGTATCTCATGCTGCTGCTGCTCATCCTGGCCGTGCTCGGCGCGGCGAGCGGCGAGATAGCGGCCGATATCTTCGGCGCGCCGGAGTGGGTCGGAACGAGCACGTTCATCCTGTTCGTCGTCGTGCTCGCCTGGTTCGGCACCTCGGCCATCGAAATGTTCTTTTCCGTCTGGGGCGCCGTTCTCATCGTCGCGTACATCGTGTTCACGATCGTTTGCTTCAGCGTGCTCGGCGATCGCATCGAGGCAACGTTCGCGGCGGCACAGGGGCCGGGGGAGGGCTGGCTCGTGGGCGGTCTCACCTATGCGGGCTACAACGTGGCGATCACTCCAGCGCTGTTGTTTTGCGCCCGGCATCAGATCGCTCGTCGTGAGGCGCTGATTGCTGGCGCGCTGGGCGGCCCGATCGCGATCCTGCCAGGCATCGTGTTCTTCGTCGCGTTGCTCTCCCATTATCCCGAGATCAGCCAGGCGCCCGTGCCCTTACAGGTCTTGCTGCGCGCGCTCGACAGCCCGGTGCTGGCAGTCGGCATGCAGATCGCGATCTTCGGGACGCTCGTGCAGACCGGAATCGGGGTGCTGCAGGGCGTGAACGAGCGTTTGCTTGCGGCTTGGCCTCGAGCCGACGTTCGAGCCGCGCGCAGGTTGCGGCTCGTCGTGACCCTGGTGATTTCCGTCGTCGCGATCGTGCTCGCGACGCGTATCGGCCTGATCGACCTGATCGCGAAGGGCTACGGTGCCATTTCCTGGGTGATGCTCACCGTCTACGTCGTCCCGTTGCTCACGGTCGGCATCTGGCGCATCACTTCCGGAAAGAAGCTGGTTCAGTCGCCGGCCTAGATCGTTTCCAGGAGCCTTGCGCGCTCAACCGCGCGTGCCGGTGTAACGCAGGCGTTTGCCGTCACGTTCGGCGATCGCTTCGATCTTGTCGCCGCGGACGGTCCCGCTCAGCTTCAAGCGCTCGGGTCCGTGACCGACGATGGTGAGCTCGATGTGGTCTCCCCTGAGGAGCGCATCGCGCACGGTTGCGCTGCGGGCCGAGCCCAGCAGCGTGCCCTCGATTTTCTGGAACTTCTGCGTGAGCTCCAGGCGAAAGCGATCGCTTCCATCCTGCGAGAGGAAAGTCCACGTGCCCTGGACTCGCGCGGGCACGATCCACAGGTAGGCGGTCGCGGCGCTCGCCTCTGTGGTGATCGTCTGGTCGGGCTCCCAGTCGCCCATGCGAAAGGTGTTGGAAACGACGCGCGTGCCGGGCCGCATTTTCAGGATCCTGGGCCTCAGGCGCATGTTGAGGTCGGAGAGGAGATACAGCGTGAGGACGGTCGCCTGGCTGAAGTCGGTTTCGAAAAGGTCGGCTCGCCTGATCTCCACCTTGTCGGCGACGCCGGCGGCTCGTACTTTGCATTGAGCGAGCTTGACGAGTTGCTCGTCGTACTCGATCCCGAGCGCCCGCGCGCCGAAATCTCTGGCGGCCGCGATCGGGATCTTCCCATCGCCGGCGCCGAGATCGATCACGTAGTCGTTGCTGTTCGTTCCAGCCGCTTCGAGCATCGCTTTGACCAGGGCGTCGTTCGTCGGCACCCACATCACGTCCTTGCCGGAGTGCCCTATCCTCGGCTCGAGCTGCTCGCAGGATTCGTCGGTGGGGGTGGCTGCAGAAACCGCTTGCCAGGCGAGCCAGCCGATCGAGAACAAAAGGGCGACGCTACGGATGCTCATGCGCGGGTCCTCGCGACGTTCCGATCCCCGGAAAGATACGTTGTCAGTCTCCCCCGTGCATCAGGCAGGGCACCCAGCAAACGACGACTGGATGTTCCGGGCGGGAGGAGGACGAGTTTTTTGTCTTGTTTCCTTCGAGGAGGCGGCGACCGCGCCCCGCCCGCAGTGGAAGCTACGACCGGGAGGGGTGCAGCGATGCGTGCGAGCGGGGTGCGGCCTGATGGCTAGAGTGCATCCGGCGTGAGCAGCAGCCTACCGGTCAGGGGGCTTAGGGTTTTGCCTTAAGTCTTTGGTTGGAACACCGCGAGGTTCTGGCGCATTCATGCGACGAACCCAATGACGCGGCGCGGCGCGCTGACGGCCGGAGCAGACACGCGCAATCGAACGAGTAGGGGGCAAGGGTCGCGACTGCGCGGCACGACTGGCCCAGTGGGTCTGATGAACCCCATGCGCCGTGAAACGGCGCCAGCGAAAAGTCCCGGCTCGAACTGCGTGCCCAACCGGCGGCCCGTGTCCTGGAGCAAGCGACGGTGATCGACAAACAAGACGAGGAATCGCGCTCGCAGGACGCGGCCCTCGAGAGTGCAGTCGACATCCTCGCAGCGCGCCAGCGCGTGGAGGAGCAGCTCGCGCGAACCAGGGAGGAGCTCGAGCGCCGCACGCAGGCGCTTGCCCATTCGCTGGGGATCACTCGCGCGACGATCGAAGCTACGGCGGACGGGATCGTCGTCACCGACCACACCGGCCGCATCGTCGATTTCAATCGGAACTACCTCGACATGTGGCGTCTCGAGCGCTCGCAGGTGGAGGGTCGCTCGTACCAGGAAGTCCTGAGCCATATGAGCGACCAGTTCGCCGATTCTCAGGACTTTCTCGAGCGTATCGGGACGGTCATGGGCGGCGCGGACGAGGAGCGGGTGGATGCCCTCAGACTCGCCGATGGCAGAGTGTTCGAGCGGCTCTCGAAAGCGCTGCTCGTCGAGGGTCGGGTCGCGGGTCGCGTATGGAGCTTCCGGGACATCACAGAGAAGGTGCGCGCCCAGGAGCAGCTTCAGGAGCTCAATGAAACGCTCGAGATGAAAGTCGCCGAGCGCACTGCTGCGCTTCGCGAGACTCAGCAGCAGTTCCGACAGCTCGTGACGGGCGTGAACGATTGCGCCCTCTACATGCTCGACCCTCAGGGGTACATCGTGAGCTGGAACCCGGGCGCCGAGCGCATCAACGGCTACACCGAATCCGAGGTGATCGGCCGGCATTTCTCCATCGTGCACACAGACGAGGATCGAGCCGAGGGCAAGCCCGAGCAAAGCCTCGCGATCGCTGCCCGCGAGGGCAAGTACGAAGCGGAAGGCTGGCGCGTTCGCAAGGACGGCACATGCTTCTGGGCGAGCGTCCTGATCGATGCGATCCGCGATGAGGCCGGGCAACTCATCGGGTTCGGCAAAGTGACGCGCGACATGACCGAGAAGCGGGCGATCCAGGAGCAGCTTCATCAGTCGCAGAAGATGGAAGCGATCGGCCAGCTCACCGGCGGCGTGGCGCACGATTTCAACAACCTCCTGACGGTGATTCTCGGCAACCTCGCTGCGATCGTGCGGCAGCTTCCGCCCGACAATGTTCGTTTGCGACAGGCCGCCGAGCAGGCGATGCATGGAGCGCAACGAGCCGCTACGCTGACGCAGCAACTGCTCGCGTTCGCGCGCCGACAGCCTCTCAACCCCAAGCCCACGGATGTGAATCGGCTGGTGGCCGCCATGACCGAGATGATCCGCCGCACGCTCGGCGAGAACATCTCGATCGAAACGGTGCTCAACGGTTCGTTGCTGACCGAGGTGGATGCGCATCAGCTCGAGAGCGCGCTGCTCAACCTCGCCGTCAACGCGCGGGATGCGATGCCGGAGGGAGGTCAGCTCACCATAGAGACCTCGCGGGTGTTGCTGGATGGGCGGGACGCCGCGGGGGCGGAGGTGCAACCCGGGCAGTACGTCCTCATCTCGATCAGCGACACGGGCGTCGGCATGAGCGCAGAAGTCATGCAGCACGCCTTCGATCCATTCTTCACGACCAAGCCCGTGGGCAAGGGCACGGGTCTCGGATTGAGCCAAGTGTTCGGCTTCGTCAAGCAGTCGGGCGGGCACATCGAGCTTCACAGCGGAATCGGCGAGGGCACGACGGTCAAGATCTACTTGCCGTGGCTCATGCAACATGAGGAGCTCGAGGAGCTTGAGCCGACAGTGCCGGTGCCGCAGGGCCGGCTCGAGGAAACCATTCTGGTCGTGGAGGACGACGACGACGTCCGAAGCTACAGCACGGAAAGCCTGCGCGAGCTCGGCTTCAGCGTGCTCGAGGCGTACGACGGGCAACCGGCCCTGCGATTGCTCGATCATCATCCGCAGATCGCGCTGATGTTCACGGACGTGGGGCTGCCCGGGCTGAATGGCCGTCAGCTCGTCGATGAAGCCCAACGGCGCCGTCCGGGGCTGAAAGTGCTGTTCACGACAGGCTATGCGCGCAACGCGATCATGCATCGTGGCCGGCTCGACCGGGGAGTCGAGTTGCTCACCAAACCCTTCAGTCGCCTTCAGCTTGCGCGACGCGTTCGCGAGATTCTCGATGCGCCCCCGCCTGAGCCGAGGGCGCAGCGTCTTGCGATCGTGATCGAAGACGAGCCCCTGGTGCGCATGTTCCTCGCCGATGCGCTCATGGATTACGGATTCAATGTGGCGCAAGCCGCATCCGCTGACGAAGGAGCGGAGTTGGCGTCGCGACTCAACGAGGCGGAAATAGCGTTCATCGACGTCGGGCTTCCGGACGGCAACGGCATCGAGCTCGCCCGCGAGCTTCGTTCACGACGTCCGGAAATGCGGATCGCGATCGCGAGCGGATACGGCGATCAGGACATGGGCCGGCTGCGCGAGGATCCGATGGTGACGTTTTTCTCCAAGCCCTTCGATGCGGATGCCATCAAGGCGGCGGTCGCCGGGATTCGTTGACCCGGGTGGCCGTTACGTGAACACGGTCACTCCACCTTTCGTCCGCTGAAAGATACGCTCTCGGGCTCGAAAGCCGAGAGCGAAACCGTGCCTCCTGTGAAATCCCAAGCGCTCGACCGGGCGCTGCGCCTGCCAAACGGCGCGCTGTGTAGGGCTGCCGCCATCGATCTGCCTGAACGAGATTCGGCGCCCCCCGAAGTCGCTCTCGCGACCCATCCGATGTCGCCTGCCGAGCGATGAGGGCTCGCAACGCTCAGCCCAAGAAGAAGGAACACAGCGGGATCGACTTTCCCTGGCCCGTGGCCCTGCTCATCGCTTTGTTGTTCCTCCTTGGGATCTTCCTCAGACAGCCCCACACCGTCACAGCCGAGCAACGGTGGCATCAGCAGCACGGCGGATGAGCGGGGCGCTCTCCGTATACCTTGACCTGCTGCGCTTCCTCGCTGCGGTGGTGGTCTTCCTGCACCACATGCCGCGCGTATCCGAGGGCGGCTATCAACCGTTCGCAACATACGGCGAAGACGCCGTCATGCTGTTTTTCGTGCTTTCGGGGTTCGTGATCGCTTATGTCACGGACACGAAGGAGCGCGATCCGGGCACATACATGGCCTCGCGTTTCGCCCGCCTGTACTCAGTCGCCGTTCCCGCGCTGATTCTGACGCTCATTCTCGACTCCATCGGCCGCGCCGCGGATCCGACGCTGTACGGAAGCTGGTATGACAGCGACTACCCGCTGGTCCGCCTCATCGCATCGCTCACCTTCACGAACGAGATCTGGAGCCTCAACATCCGGCCGTTCGGCAACCCGCCGTATTGGTCGATCAGCTACGAGTTCTGGTACTACGTGTTCTTCGCGATCCTGATGTTCGCGAGGCGCTGGTGGTTGATCGCTCTTTGGGCGGTGTTCGTAGGCCCATTGATCGTGTTGCTGCTTCCAGTGTGGCTGGCCGGTGTTCTGATCTATAGAGTGCACGATCGGTTCTCGGTGCCGTTGCCTGTCGCCTGGGCGATGGCGTTGCTGCCGATCGCAACGTATGTCGGTTGTTGCGCAGTCGGCATGCGCGAGA
>DASVCI010000115.1:0-7556 GCA_036381695.1 Steroidobacteraceae bacterium | reverse complement strand
GCCCAGCCAGGCGAGCACGCCTATGGCCTCCCGCACGAACCCCCGTACCAGTCCCAGCAGCATCGAGATGACGATTACGCCGAGAATCAGGTAGTCGACACCATTCATAGGCAGGCGGGGCGATCGTGACGCTCTGGAGGGGAGGTGGACTCAAGCTTCGATGCACGCGCCGTGGGGCGCCGGACTATCCTCGAGCTTCAAGGCGCGCGGATTCTAACAGCGCCCTTCCACCACTGACCAACAAACGTCTCACGGATGCGCCACGACGGCCGCACCGGGCACTTTCGACCGCACCCGTGCAAGCACCGCCTCCGCGCCCGCCCTGTCCTTCATCGGGCCGATCCTGACCCGGTAGAGCGTCGAGCCACGCGACTTGACCGGCATCACGAACGTATCGTGTCCCTGCGCCCGAAATTCCCTGGCGAGCCGCTCGGCCCTCTCCCGCTTGGAGAAGCTGCCGAGTTGCACTGCCCAGCCGTTCGATATTGGGGCGGACGCCGAAGGGGCAACCCTGGGCGCGGCCTGCTTCGGCTCGGGCTCGGCCGGCTCGGGTTTGGCCGGCTCGGGCATACGCGGCTCGACGACGCGCTTGGTCTCGTCCCCCTGGGATGGGGCGGGCTCGTCAGTCGCCCCAGCGGCTGCTTGCTGCTCGGGCTCAGGGTCCGCCTGAGACGAAATGGGTGTTTCGGTGGGGGCAGGCTCGGCCGGCTCCTCCGGAGGCGGAGCCTGCGTCTCGAGCGTCTCGCTCGAGGCCTGTCCGGGTGATTCGGTGAGATCGATGGTGTAGGTCTTGATGGCCCCACCGCCGTCCGTCGTAGCGCTCTTCGCGGTCGTTTCCGGCTCGCGATCCGGGCCGGACAACATCTCCGGGATCAGAATGACCGCCGCGGCCACGAGAACCGCTGCGCCGACGAGACGTTCTTTGACTGCGCGTTCCACGCGCGAAGTATAAGAGGCGCGCGACGATCGATTCATCCCGCCGCGCCCCAAACCTCGTCAAACGCTCGTCCTGGCCTAGGCAGGCCCGGGGCCCAGCTCAACCCGGGGACAGAAGCTCGAGAGCCGGCCCGACGCAGAGAAACGAGCCGAACACGACGATGCGATCTCCCTCCCGCGCGAGCGATCGAGCCACGCGGCAGCCCGATGCGACATTCGGCTCGACAGCGACGACGGTCAAGCCTGCTCGTCGCAGGCGCTCGGCAAGCGCTTCGGGCTTCAAAGCGCGCGGCGAGTCGAGACCCACGACGATCCATTCATCGATCATCCCGCGTATCGCCGCAGTGATCCCCTCGATGTCCTTGTCGCTGAGAATGCCGCACACCGCAAGCGTGCGGCCTTCGATAGATCGAGCGCCCAGTTGCGAGGCGAGCGCACTGGCGGCCGCGGGGTTGTGCGCAACGTCGAGCACCCAATCGAGCCGCGTCGGCGTCGCTTCGGAAATGACCTGAAAGCGCCCGGGCAATCGAACGTTCTCGAGGCCCCGCTCGATGTCCGCCCGATCGACCGGCAGGCGCGTGGAAACAGCCTCGAGCGCGGCCAGCACGGCGCTCGCATTGTCGAGCTGAAACTCGCCCTCGAGCGCCGGAACCGGCAGATCTTGATAGCTCCGATCGCGGCCACGCCACGTCCAGCACTCGCCGTTGCGGCTCCAATCAAACTGCTGGCCGAGCTGCTGCAGATCCGCGCCGAGCTCACGCGCACATTGCGCGATCGATTCGGGCATGTCGCGCGAGCCGAACACCGCGGGCCGTCCAGCCCGGAAAATGCCCGCCTTCTCGCGCCCAATCGTCTCCCTGTCGGCGCCGAGCCACTCGCAATGGTCGATCCCGATGGAGGTCACGATCGCGACGTCCGCATCCACCGCGTTGACCGCATCGAGCCGCCCGCCCATGCCGACTTCGAGCACGATCGCATCGAGGCCGGCAGTCTCGAACGCGAGCAGCGCCGCCAGTGTGTTGAACTCGAAGAACGTGAGCGTGTCTGCCCCGCGCGCCTCGTCGATGCGCTCGAACGCAGCGACGAGCGAAGCATCGGAAATCTCGCGACCGTCGATCCGGATGCGCTCGTTGTAGCGGACCAGGTGCGGCGAGGTGAACGTGCCGACGCGATAGCCCGCTTCGGCGAGGATGCGCGAGAGAAGCGCAACGCACGAGCCCTTGCCGTTCGTGCCTCCGACCGTAAGCACGGGACAGGCCGGCCGCCTCCACTGAAGGCGCTCCAGCGTGCGCCACAGGCGATCGAGTCCAAGGTCGATGGCGCTCGGGTGGAGTTTCTCCTGCCACGAGAGCCAGTCGGCCAGGCGATCGAAGCGTTGGCGCGCCATCGCGGCAGCCACGATGCTCAACCGGTGTTCACCGCCGGCTTGTGCATGAACATCGTGAGCAGGCTCGCGATCCGATCGCGCATGTCGCGCCTGTCGACGATCATGTCTAGCGCGCCATGGTCGAGCAGGAACTCGCTGCGTTGAAAGCCTTCCGGCAGCGTCTCACGAACGGTCTGTTGAATGACGCGCGCGCCAGCGAACCCGATCAGCGCCTTCGGCTCGCCGATGTTCACATCACCGAGCATGGCAAGGCTCGCGGAGACACCGCCCGTCGTCGGATCTGTCAGCACCGAAATGTACGGGAGCCGCGCTTGCGCCAGGCGTGCGAGCGCCGCGCTGGTCTTCGCCATTTGCAGGAGCGACAGCAGCGCTTCCTGCATGCGGGCGCCGCCGCTCGCCGAAAAGCACACCAGGGGCTTGCGGTGCTCGAGACAATGCTCGACCGCGCGAACGAAACGCTCGCCGACGGCCGAGCCCATCGAACCGCCGAGGAAGGAGAACTCGAACGCGCAGGCAACGATCGGCAAGCCGTGCAGCGTCCCGGTGAGGACGATCAGCGCATCCTTCTCGCCCGTGGTCTTCTGCGCCTGCTGCAAGCGGTCACGATATTTTTTCGTGTCCCGGAACTTGAGCGGATCCTCCGGACCCACCGTCGAGGCGAGCTCCTCCACCCCTTCCGGGTCGAGAAACGCTTCGAGGCGGTCGCGCGCGCTGATGCGCATGTGGTGGCCGCACTTCGGGCACACGTGGAGATTCCGTTCCAGCTCGGCCCGATACAGCACTGCATCGCAGGCCGCGCATTTCATCCATAAGCCTTCGGGCACCGAGCGCGTACGCCGCTCGGTCTTGATGCGCGAAGGCATGATTTTCTCGAACCAGGTCATTGGGTGCTCGTTCGAAAGGCAAGGGAAGCATTAATACGCGGTAGCCGTGCGCCCGGCAAGAAAGACCGGACGACCCACCGCTGCAAAGGTCGTGCAGGACACACCGTCCTCGAAACACTTTCCCGGCGCCCATCGAGGGCCGGTCGGCATCGTCCATACACGGAAACAGGGCAACGCTGCGCCGCCAAAGCCGTTCCTCCGAGCGAGGCGGTCAGGCCCAGATGGGGAGCGGAGCGCAGGCCGGCTCGCTGGGCAATTGCAGCGCCTCCGCATAGCGGATGCCTGCCAGGTACAGCCCCTGGGCCGGCGCGGTCACCCCGCCACGGGTCCGGTCGCGCGCTTCGAGGACGTCCGCGACCCACTCGACCGGCCGCTCTCCCGTCCCGACCGCGATCAGCACGCCTGCGATGTTCCGCACCATGTGATGCAGAAACGCGTTGGCGCAGACCTCGAGCACGACCAGATCGCCAAACCGCTCGACGGTGATCTCATGGACGTGCCGCATCGGGGTGCGCGCCTGACATTCGGCCGCACGGAATGAGCTGAAGTCGTGCTCGCCGATCAACTGCTGGGCCGCCGCATGCATGCGCGCTGCATCCAGCGGATCGCGCACCCAACAGACACGCGAGGCAGCGAGTGCGGGCCGAGGGGTCCGATTGAGGATCACGTAACGGTAGCGGCGCGCGAGCGCGCTGTAACGAGCATGGAAGGCTGGCGGCACTTCACGCGCCCAGAGGGCGCTGACCTGCGGTGGAAGGTTCGTGGTCGCTCCAAGCACCCAGCTCCGCTCGGATCGCTTGGCCGATGTGTCGAAGTGAACGACCTGCATGATCGCATGCACGCCGGCATCCGTGCGCCCGGCCGCTGTCACCTCGACAGCGTGATCTGCAACGACGCTGAGCGCTGCTTCGACGTCCGCCTGGACGCCGCGCGCGTGCGCCTGGGATTGCCAGCCAGCGAACGCGCTGCCGTCGTACTCGAGGCCGAGTGCAATGCGAGGCATGGAGAAACCAGGGAACCTGCGATCGAAGGACGGTTGACCTGCTGTGCGCGAAGCCGCGGCCGAGCGGTTTCTGCATCAACGCCCGGCCGCTCGGAATCATTCCACAGGCGGGGTTCCGGCCAGAGCCGGCGGCGTTGGAGGCTCGGGCGGCGGCTGTCAGCCGCCGCTTTGCGCGGCCGGTGCGGCCCGGCTTATCGGATGGATTCGATGAGCCGCTGCGCTTCCTGCTTCTGGCTCGCGTTGCCCTCCGCCAGCACCTCCTCGAGGATGCTGCGGGCGCCGTCCGGATCGCCCATGTCCATGTAGGCGCGCGCCAGGTCGAGCTTGGTCCCGACTTCACTCAAGGTGACGGGCTCGAGCTCGGACAGCTCCATTTCCGTCTCGACCGTCTGCTGGCGATTGGTCGGCTCCTGATCATCCCCGCCGAGCGGCTCGCCGACATCGAGGTCCACACGCGGCACCTCCGCCGTGCGGTCGGCGAATACCTCGTTCGAGAACGTGTCGACCCCGAGCTCGCCGCCGCTTCCGGCGCCGTTCCCGCTCGGGAGCTGGTCGAAGTCGAGGTCCAGATCGCTCGCCTGCGACGGGCCCTTGAGCGAGGCCGTCGACTCGACATCCGGGCGCGGCTGCTCGACCGTGTCGCCCCCCGCGAGATCCACCTGGTCGAGATAGATCGTGCCCGTGCTCTCGATGTCGATCGGCTCCGACGAGGCGGAAGTGGCGAGCTTCGGCCGATCGAATGCGCCGAGCGAGGGCGCGAGCTGCGTCATCTCGTCGTCGCCGATCTCGCGGCCTTGGCGGCCCGTGTCGTCATCGCTCTTGAGCGAGGTGGTGTCCTCGAGCGAGCCCGTGTTCTCGAGCGAATCCACATCGAGCCCGAGATCATCGAGCGCGAGCTCTGCCGTCTGATCGCCGGACACCTTCTGCATCGCGCCCCGATCGACCGGCTCGCGGATGGTCTGCGAGGTGCGATCGATCATCGGCGTCTCGATCGTGGGCGTCTCCTGGGTGCGCGCGAGCTGATCCATTTCCCGCGTCGGCTCCTCGTCCACGCCCCGCCCCGGCTCATCGAGGAGGAAATCGAGGTCGCCGTCGCTCGCGCCCGAAGCCGCGGGGTGCTCACCCGTCGCCAGATTGAGGTCGAGCCCGGCGGGCTTGTCCGCCTCCGGCTCGGCGAAGAGATCCACGTCGACGCGGTTCTCCCCGCCCTCGAGGTTCACATCGACGAGATCGACGTGGGCGGGCCCTGCTTGCCCCTGGAAGAGCGGATCCTCCGGGGCGATCTGCCGGCCCATGATCAGCACTTTGTCCCACTCGCCCGCCTGGGCTTCGGAGCGCGTCGAGTGCAGCTCGCGGGCGGTCTCGAGGAACAGGTCCTTGTTACCCCAGACGAAGTAGATCTCGAGGAGCTTCAGCTTTAGATCGCGCCGCGCCGGCTCGCGCTCGATCGCGATCTTCACCAGGTCGGCGGCCTGATCGTACAGGCCATACGCCATGTGGAAGTCCGCCTCCGCCAGCGCGTCCTGCTGGTCGAAGCGCACCGCCGTCTCGCTGCTCAGCGTGTCGTCGGAAGCCTTGGAAGCGGCCGCCGGGGCGGGAGCTGGCTCCGCACGCGGCGCGGGTGCCGGCTCGGGCCGACGAACCGGAGCCGGAGGCTCTTCGAAGCTGGCTTCCTCCTCCTCGTCCTCGCTGTCGAGGAACGGCTCGGGCTCGCTCGGCGCCTTGGCCGCGGCCGCCCCGAAGCTCGGAGTGGCGCGCTCACTGCGCGGCTCGAAATTGAGTGACGACAGTGAATCGAGCGAAGCAGCTGCCGACCCCTCGCGGCGGCGCCGGATGACCGTGAGCACGAGCCCGACGACCAGGAGAAGGCCGAGGACGACCAGCACCCACCAGAACTGCCCGATACGCTCCATGAGCGAAGGCGCAGGCGGCTCCTCGACCGGAGGACGAGCCGGCGGCCGCTGGACGGGAGCCTGCGCGGCCGGCGCTTCTGCCGCAGGCTGAGGTGAAGCTTCAGCTTCGGTTTGCTCCGCAACTGGCTGTTCCGCCACCGCTTCTTCGGGAGCGGGCTGAGCCTCCGGAGCAGGCTCGACCGGCGCTTCGGCCACCGCTTGCTGAGCCTCTGCCAACCCGGGGCTCGGCACGGCGAGTCGATCATCCTGCGTGCCAGTCGGAGCAGCCGGCGCTGCGGCGGTGGCCGCAGGCTCGGTAGAAGGCTCGGACGGAGTCGACGCAGCGCTCGGCGCCGTCGGAGTTTCAGCGGGCGTGACCAGACGCAACCGGCTGCTTTCCTCGGCCACCTGCGTCTCCTGCGCCCCGCTCCATTCGGCGGCCTGGCGCGCCACTTCGGCATTGGCCTCGGCTGTGGGAATGGCCTCGATCTCGGCCAGATCGGGGATGCGAAGCACGGCGCCGGAGCGGAGGCGATTGATGTTGCCGTTGAACGCTGCGGGATTGGCACGGAACAGCGCGATCATCGTCCGATTGATCGTGCGCGGGCCGCCCGGAGTGATCCGGCTCGCGATGCTCCACAGCGTGTCGTTGCGCTCGACGACGTACTCGCCGCCGATGCTGGCCGGGGTCAACTCTTCTTCTTCAGAGGCTTGCGTGCTGCTCGCAGCAGCCGGCTCAGGCTCGTCTTGGACCTGAGGATCCGGAGCAGGCGTCGGAGCCGGCGCGGGCTCCGGTGCACGCTCGATCCGGCCGGATTGGGCGCCGGCCTCGGGCGTGGTCACCGGGGCCTGGGCCTGAGACTCGGCCGGCATGAATACAGGGGGATCGAGCAGGACGGTGTATTCGCGCAGGAGCCGCCCACGGGCCCAGCGCGCTTCGACCAGCATCGTCACGAACGGCTCGGTGACCGAGCGGTTCGAGCTCACGTGAATGACCGGGCGGCCGTCCCGTCCCCGACGGACCTCGAACTCGAAGTTATTGAGAAACGCCGGCCGATCGATGTCGTAGCGGGCAAACATGTCCGCGCCGGCCAGCCCCACCTTCAGGCTCGAAAGCTCATCGGGGCTCGGGGAGATCAGCTCGATCTCGGCGTCGAAAGGCTGGTTCAGGGCGGAGTGCAGGCGAATCTCGCCCAGCCCGAGCGCATACAAAGTCGCAGGGGACAACAATGCGCCGGCCAGCACCAGCCGCGGCAGGTATCTTCTCATCAGCTCTCCCGGTACGTGTCGTCCCGCAGCATTCCAGCCCTCGAGGCCACATGGCAGGGGCTTATAGGGAATCCGTTTTCTGGGTCAGACGCGCGCGGCGCCGCCAATGCTCATGTGCTTGTTGACTTTCCGCGCGCAACTATAGCCTACAGGTAATCTTTCACCAAAATCTCGGCGATCTGCAC
>DASVCI010000114.1:0-5941 GCA_036381695.1 Steroidobacteraceae bacterium | reverse complement strand
TGATCGAGAAGACCGCGCGCGAGCTTGGGGAGAGCGTGTTGTTCTCGCGTGATCGCCGGCCGCTCTCGGGCGAGGATACGCTCGCGTCCGCCGCGCTCGAGCTTATGGGCCAGCTCGACGACGCCTTCCAGTACCCCATCTCCGAGCAGAAGACGATGCGCGGCATCGCGCGCGATGTTATGGGCAACGACGCTCAGGTGGACGAGCTGACCCACAAGCGGGCGAAGACCCTGAACCCCGATGCGACCCGCGCCTGGGAGATCAGCACCGAGATCGGTGGGCGCTCCCATGCGGTGACGGTGGTCGAGCTGCGCGGCGGCGACATGTACCTCAACATCAGCGACTTCCACGAGGGCGCCGGCGGCAGTGCCATCTACCACATCGTCGCGAATTACGCCTTCAACAACGGCAAGACCTTCACCGAAGATCCCTACGGCCTGTCGGACGCTGCGGTCCTGCGCCGCGCTCAGAACATGCTTTCCAGCGCGATCAAGTTCGGCACGACCCGGCACATTGCGCCGGGCGAGCGCCAGATGGAGGGCTCGGAGAGGGTATCGGCGCCCCCGCTTCGCTGGGAGGCGGGCAACGACCCGTACAACGTAAATGCGCTTATCGAAACGGTTTTTGCGAGCGTGGTCCGTAACGTCCCGGAAATGGCGAACATCGAGTATAATTTTGAGACTCGACGTTTCGAGGACAGCCATGGAAACCCGGTTAGTGAGCAGCGATTCGTGGAACTCGCTTCCACCCGAGGAGCGCGCTCGGCGCGAGCGGGCCGCAACACGCTTAAAAGAGTCGCTCTCCTCAATACCCTGGTATCGTCGGAAGACCGAGAGGGACGGCGACGAGTTCTGGGCTCGATTTTACGACAGCAGAGTCAGGGCCTAGACCCAAGTCTCCGCGAAATCTTCTACAGCCAGGAAGCCCGGCCCCGAGCCGGGCTTTCTGCTTCCAGGGTCCGGGAAATCCTCAAGACGCCGCTCAAGCGGCTCGAAGGCACCATCTCCGTCGAGGTCGTCGATCGCGTCGATCAGCTCCCATTCGACGCGCCCTCCGACGTGCGCGGCGCCTATTACCAGGGCCAGGTCTGGCTTGTCGCCGAGAACCTGACCGAGCAGGAGGCGCTGCGCACGCTCACCCACGAGGTCGTGGGCCACCTCGGGCTCGAGGCACTGCTCGGCCCGCGCGAGTTCAAGGCGCTGCTGAACGAGGTCAACCTCATGAAGCGCGCCGGCAACAAGGCCATTCAGCAGGCCGCGCAGCACGTCTTCGAGACGCACGGCAAGCTCGATCCCGACACGGAGGCGCGCGAGATCCTCGCCTACCTCGCCGAGAGCGGCATCCAGAACAGCCTCATTCGCCGCATTGTCGCCGCCATCCGCCGCTTCCTTGCCCGCATGGGCCTCGCCGACCTCGGCACCGCCGAGATCGAGTCGCTCATCGCGCGTGCGGCGCGGTTCGTCGAAGGGCGTGGCGCAGATCAACCGGCAGTGGCGGTGCCGGCGTTCCAGCGCGCGTACCACGGAAGCCCGCACGACTTCGAGCAGTTCAGCCTGCACGCGATCGGCACCGGCGAAGGCGCGCAAGCCTACGGCTGGGGGCTTTACTTCGCCGGCAAGAAGGAGATCGCCGACTTCTACCGCAAGGAGTTGGCGCGGCGCGAGTGGTTCTATGACGGCGAGCCTGTCCAGGGATACCTGGGCCACACGTTGGAGGGCGTGCGCGCTTCCCGGAACGAGGAGATCCCGGCCGCGATCGCCGAAGAGATCAAGAGGCTGCGCGAGCACGCGAAGTTCGTGCGCAACACATACATGGACGGCGATGCCGCCGCCAGCATGTACGAGTTCCGCGCCGAGCAGCTCGAAGCACTCGACCCCGCAAAGCTCTCCGTGCGCCAGGGTCGGTTGTACGAGGTCGAGATCCCGGACGATGATGACTACCTTCAATGGGACGAGCCGATCAGTCAGCAATCGGACAAGGTGCGAGCGATCCTGGAGCGAGATCGCTCGCTATGGCCTGCGAGGCATTATCTCGCAGCCGGGACGTTCGAGACGCGCGAAGCGGCAGAGAACGTCGCGCAGCGACTCGGGCTCAACACCTACGAAATCTCACCGTTCATGGGGCAGTGGCGCGTGCTTGCGCCAGTCACCGAGCCGGTGGCGCCTGGCTCCAGCATTTCCGGTATGTCGAACGACCCGGACGGCCAGGAGTTCTACAAATGGCTCGGGGCTGAGTACGGCGCCGGTCAGCCGCTTCACAAGAAGGCCGAGATCGCATCGCGCAAGCTCGCGGCGGCCGGCATCCCTGGGATTCGCTACCCCGATGCCGCTAGCCGCAGCGATCGTGAGTGGGAGGTGGTGAAGCCGGACGGCCAAGTCGTGCGCTCGGTATCTATCAGCCAGGAAGCAGCCAACGAAGCTCTGCTGGAAGCGCGTGAGCGCTACGGTGAAGGCGTGTTTCTGCGCGAGAAGCCGCGCACCTTCGACTATGTGGTTTTCGATGACAAGCTGATCCAGGTGATCGCGAAGTATTCGCGCAGCGAGCCGATGTTCTACTCGGCGATGCAGCGCGTCCTCACCGAGCGCCTGCCGGCGGCTGGCCCCGCCGAGAAGCTCCGCGAGCAGATCCAGAACATGGTCAACAGCGGCCTGTTCAAGCGCGAGGAGTGGGAGTGGTCCGGTGTCGATGAGTGGCTGGCCGAGCAGAAGGGCAAGGTCACTAAGGACGATGTGCTTGAGTTTCTGCGCGCGAATGAGATCCGGGTGGAGGAACACCTTCTGGGAGGCGAAGATAGCGAGTACGCCGGCGCCAAGGATACCCGCTTCGGCAAGTTCACCTTGCCCGGCGGCAAGGACTATCGAGAGCTGTTGCTGACGTTGCCACTCCCGAAGCGCTATCAGACGCGCCAAGAGATCTTCGCGCGGTACGCGCCGCGCATCCAGGCTCTCCACGAGCGCATCATGAACCCGAATCTCTCGCAGGCAGAGCGGGATGCGGCCCTGGCCGAGCGCGAGCGTTTGGAGGAACAGCGCGACCGCGAAGCTGCCGCTGCCGCCGGGGAGGCGGGCCACGACATCTTCCGCTCGTCTCACTTCGGCGAGCCCAACATCATCGCTCACGTCCGCTTCAATGAGCGCTACGACGCGGACGGAAAGCGCGTGCTGTTCCTTGAAGAAATCCAGAGCGATTGGGCGCAGAAGGGGCGGCGTGAAGGTTTTGCGCCGCCGCGCGATCAGTATTACCTCCGCACGCCGGATGGAGACATAGGGCGCGACTTCGCCTCAAGAGAAGAAGGCGAGCAGTACCTGCGCGAAAATCCGGGTGCCGGTACGCTGGATCGTGCCCGGATGGAAGGCGTGCCCCCGGCCCCTTTCGTCACCAAGACCGACTCCTGGGCCAGCCTTGCCATGAAGCGCATGATCCGGTGGGCTGCTGAAAACGGCTTCGAGCGCATCGCGTGGACCACTGGCGAGCAACAGGCTGCACGCTACGATCTGTCGCGTCATGTGGACGAGATCGTGTACTACCCCAATGCCGAGGGAACGAGCGGAGATCTCCAGGCGTTTAAGGACGGGCAGGAGGTCATTTTCCAGTACGATGTTCCGCGTGAGCGGTTGCCAGACTACATCGGCAAGGAAGCGACCGACCGCCTTCTCAATAACCCCACGGAGAGGACGCCCGGCCTGAATGGCGACAACCTGACACTGAAGGGTGTGGACCTCAAGATCGGTGGCGAAGGAATGAGGGGCTTCTACGACCAGATCCTGCCCTCGATCGTCAACAAGTATGTGAAGAAGTGGGGGGCGAAGGTCGGCAAGGCCACCCTGCCGCGAGCTGTGACTGTTGGGGATCGGCTGGAGGGAGTGCCGGCTGACGCGGAGAGCGTGTCGTTTGAAGCTCATGCCTTCGATGTAACCCCGCAAATGCGCGACGCCGCCATGCGCGGCCAACCGCTCTTTGCCCGCGCCGCTCCCGGCCGCACGATGGCGCCACCCGACTCGGTGGTCCAGGTGCTCCGCGAGGGCCGTCCGGTCGAGTTCATCTTCCGCGGCCTGTTCGAGCTGGTGCAGATCCCGAAGGCGACCAAGTGGTTCGTCGAGCGCATCGAGCACGGCCTGACCCAGGCGAAGTTCAAGAACGTGGCCGAGGACGGCTTCCTGGGCCGGATCAATCAGATGCTCGAGACGGCCCGCGCCGGCCTGCTCGATCGCTACGGGCTCACCGAGGAGTACATCCGCCTCGATCGCAAGCGCGAGGCGAACCTGCGCCGCGTGGCTCTGAAGGGCGTCGAGATCGTCGAGAACATGAAGAAGTCCGGCATCAACGCGCAGGAGGCCGAGGTGCTCCAGGCCGTGCTCACGGGCGAGCAAATCCCGGACGAGAAGTGGAGCAGGCTCGCCGAGCCGATCCGAAAGGCTATTGACGAGCTGGGTGCTGAGGCGGTGGAGCTGGGCCTGCTCGATCCCGAGACGTATGAGCGCAACCGGGCCACCTACCTGCATCGCGTCTATAAGCGCCACGAGGCCGAGCAGCAGGTGGGCATCCCTGGCTTTGTCGCCCGGATCATGAGCAGCCGCCGCAAGAAGATCATCGGCAACGCGCTCAAGCACCGCGGCATGAAGCTCGAGATCGCGCTCGAGCGCCTGCCGGAGGTAGAGATCGGCTCGAAGGTCCATGTGTACGACCGCATGGGCGCGAACGGCAAGGTCGCGCGCCGCGCCTTCACTGCCGGGCCGTCCGAGCAGCACAAGGATTGGGTCGATCGGGGCGAGTGGAAGGTGATTGCGGTGCGCGGCGAGAAGGCCGTCCTCTGGCGCGACTTCACCAAGGAGGAGCGCATGAAGATGGGCGAGATCCTGGACAGCCGCTACACGATCGCGAAGACCTTCCAGGTCATGGCCCACGACCTCGCCACCGGCCGCTTCCTCAAGGAGATCGCCGACAACCCCGATTGGACGTGGCACGAGGAGGGCGAGCCGCCGAATGCGGGGATCCCCGGCCGCCGGCTTGCGACCTACACGCAGTACGAGTGGATCAGGGTGCCCGACACGCCCATCCCAGGAACGAACGGCAAGAAGCGCTGGGGCGCGCTCGCCGGCAAGTACGTCCGCGCGGAGATCTGGCGCGACCTGAACGAGCTGGACCAGATGCAGAGGGTCGGCCTCTGGAGCGCGCTCATGACGCAGTGGAAGCTCAACAAGGCGCTCGCGCTCGATACGCCTATCCCCACTCCGTCCGGATGGACGACGATGGGCGAGATCCGCGTCGGAGATCAGGTGTTTGACGAGCGCGGCAACGTGTGCACCGTCCTTGAGGTCAAGGATATTCAGCACGGGCGGCCGTGCTTCGAAGTGGTCTTCTCGGATGGCACGAAGATCATCGCGGACGACGAGCACTGGTGGTACACCGAGCATCGGAACCGCGGCCCAGGTGTTCGAACGACCCGAGAGATCCGAGAGACGCTGACGATCAATCATCGAGGGGAAGCTGCGCATTCGATCTCGGTTGCTGGTCCTCTGGATCTTCCAGAGGCGGATTTGCCGTTGCCTCCGTATGCGTTCGGTCTCTGGCTCGGCGATGGTCATTCGAGCGCGCCTCGCATTACTGTCGGCGCCCAGAACTTCGAAGAGATCAGGCGCAGCCTCGAGGGAGCGGGGGTGTATTGCGGGAAGCCGGGCCGCGACAAGCGATCGACCGCCGTCACCTTTACCGTCGATCTGCGCCCCATCGGTCCCGGTCGCGACGCGAACTTGTTCAAGGAGGGGCTAGAATCTCTCGGAGTGCTCGGCTCGAAGCGTATCCCGACCCTCTATCTGCGAGCGTCGATCGAGCAACGCCGCGCGCTGCTTGCGGGGCTTATGGACGCCGACGGATGGATTACGTCGCGCGGTACGTGCGGCTTTGCAACGTCTCTCGAATCTCTCCGAGACGACGTTCTCGA
>DASVCI010000113.1:0-3506 GCA_036381695.1 Steroidobacteraceae bacterium | reverse complement strand
CGCCACCGCCTCGCTCTCCGCCTTCGGCGAGATGACCCGCTTCGCGGAGCTGCGCCAGCGCCTGTTCTTCCTGCTCGGGGCGCTGGTCGTCTACCGCATCGGGACCTTCATCCCGGCGCCGGGCATCGATCCGGTCG
This sequence comes from Steroidobacteraceae bacterium, assembly GCA_036381695.1. Taxonomy (GTDB): domain Bacteria; phylum Pseudomonadota; class Gammaproteobacteria; order Steroidobacterales; family Steroidobacteraceae; genus Steroidobacter. Next base: position 3,369 of record DASVCI010000113.1, on the reverse strand, counting down.
CGCTCGCGCGCTTCTTCCAGGAGCAGCAGGGCACGATCCTCGACATCTTCAACATGTTCTCAGGCGGCGCGCTCGAGCGCCTGTCGATCTTCGCCCTGGGGGTCATGCCCTACATCTCCGCCTCGATCATCATCCAGATGATGGCGGTGGTCGTGCCCCAGCTCGCGGCGATCAAGAAGGAAGGGGAGTCCGGCCGGCGCAAGCTCACGCAGTACACGCGCTACGGCACCGTGCTTCTGGCGGCAATCCAGGGGGCATCGGCGGCGATCGCGTTCCAGAACCAGGGCGTAGTGATTGCTCCGGGCCTGCAGTTCGTGGTCGTGGCGACGGTCACCCTGATTGCGGGCACCATGTTCCTGATGTGGCTTGGTGAGCAGATCACCGAGCGGGGCCTGGGCAACGGCATCTCGATGATCATCCTGGCCGGTATCGTGGCGGGCCTCCCGGCTGCCGTGGGCGGAACTCTCGAGGTCGTGCGCACCGGGGAAATGAGCCCGGCCGCCGCCTTGATCCTGTTTGCGATGGTCGTCGTAGTGACCGCGTTCGTCGTGTTCGTGGAACGGGGCCAGCGCCGCATCCAGGTCAACTATGCGAAGCGCCAGCAGGGCCGGCGCCTGTATGCGGGCCAGAGCACGCACCTGCCGTTCAAGCTGAACATGTCGGGCGTGATCCCGCCGATTTTCGCCTCGAGCCTGCTGCTCTTCCCGGCGACGATCGCGAGCTGGTCTGGAAGCTCCGGAGGCCTGACCTGGCTCCAGAGCATCGCCTCGGCCATGACCCCCGGTCAGCCGGCGCACATGGTGCTCTACGGCGGGCTGATCATCTTCTTCTGCTTCTTCTACACCGCGCTCGTCTTCAACTCGCGTGAGACGGCGGAGAATTTGAAGAAGTCGGGGGCGTTCATTCCGGGCATCCGTCCCGGGCAGCAGACGGCCGACTACATCGACAAGGTGCTGACCAGGCTCACGGTCTGGGGCGCCCTGTACGTAACGGTGGTGTGCCTGTTGCCGGAGTTCCTGATCTCGCGCTTCAGCGTGCCGTTCTACTTCGGCGGGACCTCGCTCCTGATCATGGTCGTCGTGATCATGGACTTCCAGGCCCAGGTGGCCGCGCACCTGATGTCGCACCAGTACGAAGGCCTGATGAAAAAGGCCAACCTGCGCGGCTACGGCCGCCCGGGGCATTGACGGGTTGTTGACGATTCGTGGAGCGTGCCGCCCCGGGGCGGTCCGCGGGAGCTGAAAGATGAAGGTTCGCGCTTCGGTCAAGAAAATCTGCAAGAACTGCAAGATCGTGCGCCGCCGCAGGGTGGTGTACGTGATCTGCTCGGACGCGCGCCACAAGCAGCGTCAGGGCTGAGTGCCTCCCTCCCCTGCTCGCGGGGGAGGGCAGGGTGGGGGCGCGTCTCAGGGAACGGACCGACTTCGGGAACGCGTAGTGCGATTGCCGGCCCCCAGCGAGGTTTGAGCGCGGCCCGTACGGGGCTGGGAGACGGGGGAGCTGGGCAGGGCCCGGAAGGGCCTGATCGGCCCCGTCAACACGTTGAGTTGATAGGTTTTTTGTTATACAGTTCCGCGCTTTTCGTCGCGGGGAGAGCTCGCAACAATGGCTCGCATCGCCGGTATCAACATACCGATGAACAAGCACGTGTGGGTCGGCCTCACGCACATCTATGGGGTTGGCCGCAGCCAGGCGCTCAAGGCCTGCGAGGGAGCCGGCGTGAAGCCCGACCGGCTGGTCAAGGACCTGACCGAGAGCGAAGTCGCCGCCCTGCGCTCGCAGATCAGCAAGCTCACGGTCGAAGGCGACCTGCGACGTGAAGTGTCGATGAACATCAAGCGCCTGATGGATCTCGGCTGCTACCGCGGGATCCGCCATCGGCGCGGTCTGCCCGTTCGGGGCCAGCGTACGCGCACGAATGCGCGCACGCGCAAGGGCCCGCGTAAGGCGGCCGTCAAGATGAACGCGCCTCCGGGCAAGGGCTGATAGGTCAATGACGGCCGGCGGGCTCATGCCCCGGCGGCCGCGACGTATCCACGAGATCGAACCGAAGGATCCGGGCCGTAGCGATCGTCGCGCGGCGGGCTCCTTCCAAGAGGACATATGGCTGATCAGAAGCAGGCCGCCGGCAAAGGCCGCAAGAAGGTCAAGAAGCACGTGACCGACGCGATCGCGCACGTCCACGCGTCGTTCAACAACACGATCGTGACGATCACGGACCGTCAGGGCAACACGTTGTCCTGGGCGACTTCGGGCGGCTGCGGGTTCCGTGGCTCGCGCAAGAGCACGCCGTTCGCTGCCCAGGTCGCGGCCGAGAAGGCAGGCCTGGCTGCGCAGGAGCACGGCGTGAAGATGGTCGAAGTGCGCGTCAAGGGCCCGGGCCCCGGCCGCGAGTCGGCGGTGCGCGCGCTGAATGCTTGCGGGCTCAAGATCACGAACATCTCGGACGTGACGCCCATTCCGCATAACGGCTGCCGGCCGCCCAAGCGCCGTCGCGTCTGATCGCCTGCGAAGGTGAGGAAGGTTTCATGGCTCGCTATCTAGGTCCGAAGTGCAAGTTGTCCCGCCGCGAGGGCACCGACTTGTTCCTGAAGAGCGGTGTCAAGCCGCTCGAGTCCAAGTGCAAGCTCGAAGTGCCGCCGGGTGGCGTCAAGGGCGAGCGTCGCGGCCGCTTGTCGGATTACGGTCTGCAGCTGCGCGAGAAGCAGAAGCTGCGCCGCATGTACGGCGTGCTCGAACGCCAGTTTCGCAACTACTACGTGCGTGCGACGAGCCGGCCCGGAGCCACGGGCACGACGTTGCTCCAACTCCTGGAAGGCCGCCTCGATAACGTCGTCTATCGGATGGGCTTCGCGGCGACCCGCAACGAGGCGCGTCAGTTGGTGAGCCACAAGGCGATCACGGTGAACGGCTCGACGGTGAGCATTCCGTCGTATCAGTGCAAGCCGGGCGATGTGATCGCCGTGCGCGAGAAGGCGCAGAAGCAGCTTCGCATCCAGGCGGCGTTGCAGATCAAGAGCCAGGTGGGCTTCCCGTCGTGGGTCGAGGTCGACGAGAAGAAGTTCACGGGCACGTTCAAGCAGCTTCCCGATCGTGAGGAGATTCTCCCGGACATCAACGAGAACCTCGTGGTCGAGCTCTATTCGAAGTAGTCGCTGACTTCCATCTTGTCCCGCTCCCCGCCGGCCGGTGGGGAGGGGACGCACAAGCAGGTGAATGGTCCATGCAGGCATCCGTTGGCGAATTCCTGAAGCCGCGCGTCGTCAAGGTGACTCCGACGAGCCCGAAGCAGGCGCGCGTGGTGATCGAGCCTTTCGAGCGCGGGTTCGGCCACACGCTGGGCAACGCGCTCAGGCGCGTGCTGCTCTC
>DASVCI010000112.1:0-2004 GCA_036381695.1 Steroidobacteraceae bacterium | reverse complement strand
CTGATCATGTGAGAAGGAGCAGGCGGGGCTTATCTTCCCCACAGGATCAACGCCCTTGGACAGGAACAGTCTCCCGCCTTCCCCGGTTGCCCCGCTCGCGTCAGGGGCATATACAACATACAAGGACAGGATGGGGGCGATGTGGAAGTATCCCCACCTGTCCTCCCCCGCCGTGCGGGGGAGGGAACGCATGACTACTCCGCTTCCTCTTCGCGCCCGGCGCGCCGGCGCTCGTGCTCCTTGAGCTGGCGCTTGCGCAATCGGATCTGCGTCGGGGTGACCTCCACCAGTTCGTCATCGGCGATGAACTCCATCGCCTGCTCCAGCGTGAAACGCACCGGGGGCGTCAGGATGATGTTCTCGTCCCGGCCCGCTGCACGGATGTTGGTGAGCTTCTTGGCCTTGAGAGGATTGACGACGAGATCGTTGTCGCGGCTGTGGATGCCGACGATCTGGCCTTCGTACACCTCGTCGCCGTGGCCGATCAGGAGTCGCCCCCGCTCCTGCAAGTTGAAGAGCGCATAGGCGAGCGCTTTGCCCTGCGCGTTGGAAATCAGCACGCCGTTCTGCCGCTGCCCGATCTCGCGATCGAGCACCGGGCCGAAGTGGTCGAAGATGTGATGCATGAGCCCGGTGCCCGAGGTCAGCGTGCGGAACTCGGTCTGAAAGCCGATCAGGCCGCGCGAAGGAATCACGTAATCGAGCCGCACGCGGCCCTTTCCGTCAGGCTGCATGTTGGTGAGCTGACCGCCCCGCTCGCCCAACGCCTGCATCACCGCACCCTGCGAGCTTTCATCGAGATCGACCGCGAGGGTCTCGTAGGGCTCGCACGCGCGACCGTCGATCTCCTTGATCACCACGCGCGGTCGCGAGACCGCGAGCTCATAGCCTTCGCGTCGCATGTTCTCGAGCAGGACACCGAGGTGCAGCTCGCCGCGACCGTAGACCCGGAACTTGTCCGGGTCGTCCGTCTCTTCCACTCGCAGTGCCACGTTGTGCATGGCTTCCCGCAGCAGCCGTTCGCGAATCTGACGGCTGGTGACGTACTTGCCGTCGCGGCCGCAGAACGGCGAAGTGTTCACCTCGAAGGTCATGCTGATCGTCGGCTCGTCGACCACGAGCGGCGGCAAAGCCTCGGGCGCCGACGGGTCGCAGACAGTATCGGAGATCTCCGGCCGCTCGATGCCGGCGAAGGCGACGATGTCGCCCGCGCTCGCTTCCTCGACTTCGATCCGGTCGAGCCCGAGGAATCCGAGCACCTGAATGATGCGCTCCTGGCGCACGCGCCCGTCGCGACTGACGACGGCGACAGGGCTGTTGCGGCGGATGCGTCCGCGCTTGATCCGCCCGATACCGATCGCGCCGACGTAGCTAGAGTAATCGAGCTGGCTCACCTGAAGCTGCAGCGGGCCGCTCTCGTCCACCTCGGGCGGCGGGCAGTGCTGCACGATCGTCTCGAAGAGAGGCGTCATGTCGCCCGCGAGCTGGTCCGGCTCGTAGCCGGCGAAGCCCCTGAGCGCCGAAGCGTAGATCACCGGGAAATCGAGCTGCTCCTCGCTCGCGCCGAGCTTGTCGAACAGATCGAACGTCTGATCGAGCACCCAGTTGGGGCGCGCTTCATCCCGGTCGATCTTGTTGATCACCACGATGGGCCTCAAGCCGTGCGCAAACGCCTTCTGAGTGACGAAGCGCGTCTGCGGCATCGGCCCGTCGACCGCATCGACCAGGAGCAGCACCGAGTCCACCATCGACAGCACGCGCTCGACCTCGCCGCCGAAATCGGCGTGGCCGGGCGTATCGACGATGTTGATCCGGTAGTCGCGCCAGCGGATCGCCGTGTTCTTGGCCAGGATCGTGATGCCACGCTCGCGCTCGAGCGCGTTCGAGTCCATGACGCGCTCGGGCACCGCCTTGCGGGCATCGAGCGTGCCGGACTGTTTCAGGAGCTGGTCGACCAGCGTGGTCTTGCCATGATCGACGTGCGCGATGATGGCGATGTTGCGA
>DASVCI010000111.1:0-8811 GCA_036381695.1 Steroidobacteraceae bacterium | reverse complement strand
GCGCTCGCGACGCTGTCGCTCGCGGTCATCGGCACGGCGCTTCCATTCGTGCTGTGGTTCGAGCTCTTGCGCCGCGCGCCGCTGACGCAGCTGAACGGGTTCAGCTTCCTGACACCGGTGTTCGGTCTGCTGATCGGCGCGCTTTGGTTCGACGAGCGGACGAGCCGTCTGCAGATCGGCGGCATCGCGCTCTGTCTGATCGGAATCTATCTGCTCAGCCGTCCTCCGCATGCAGCGAGCCCCGTGCGCTCGGGTACGTAGTTTCGGCGCTGACGGCTTCGGGCCGACCGACGGCATTATGCGGTCGGCCATCGAGCATCAACTTTTTTCCCAGTACGTAGTCGGGCGGACATGGAACGGCACACCAAGGTCAACATCTGGTACTTCATCCTGGCTTTCCTCGCCGTCGTGTGGCTGCGCGACGCGTGGATCGCCTCGCGCCATGTCGAGGAGATCAGCTACAGCGAGTTTCAAGCGGCTCTGGAGCAAGGCCGTGTCGAGGCGGTCGAGGTTCGCGAAGGCACGATACGCGGCAGCTACCGGAGTCCGCCGCGAGACGCGGAAGCCGTCAGCGAAGGGCCGCATCAGTTCGTAACGCCGCGCGTGGATCTGGATCTGGCGCAGGAGCTCGAGCGCTATGACGTCGAGTTCTCCGGCGTCGTCGAGAACACGCTCTTTGGACAGATTCTCTCCTGGGTCCTCCCGGCGCTCGTGTTCGTCGCGATCTGGCTGTTTGCGCTGCGGAAGCTGATGGAAAAGCAGGGCCACGGCCTTGGCGGAATGATGTCGATCGGCAAGAGCAAGGCGAAGGTCTACATGGAGACGGACACGAAGGTGACCTTCGAGGACGTCGCCGGCGTTGACGAGGCGAAGCGAGAGCTGCAAGAGATTGTCGAGTTCCTGAAGAACTCGGAGCGCTATGGGCGGCTGGGGGCTCGCGCCCCGAAGGGAGTCCTTCTCGTTGGTCCTCCGGGCACGGGCAAGACGCTGCTGGCGCGGGCCGTCGCGGGTGAGGCCGGCGTTCCCTTCTTCTCCATCAGCGGCTCGGAGTTCGTCGAGATGTTCGTAGGCGTCGGTGCGGCCCGCGTCCGGGATCTCTTCGAGCAAGCCCGGCTGAAGGCCCCGGCAATCATTTTCATCGACGAGCTCGACGCGCTGGGACGGGCTCGGGGAATGAACCCGGTCGGCGGCCACGACGAGAAGGAGCAGACGCTGAACCAGCTCCTGTCCGAGCTCGATGGCTTCGACCCGAGCACCGGTTTGATCTTGCTGGCAGCCACGAACCGTCCGGAGATTCTCGATCCGGCGCTGCTTCGGGCCGGCCGCTTCGACCGGCAGGTGCTCGTCGACCGGCCGGACAAGCCCGGTCGTGTGCAGATTCTGCATGTGCATCTGAAGAAAGTGCTGCTGGCCGAGGACGTAGAGCCGGAGCAGATTGCGGCTCTGACGCCCGGGTTCTCCGGCGCAGACCTCGCAAATCTCGTGAACGAAGCCGCGCTCCTCGCAACGCGTAGGGGTGGGGAGGCAGTTACGCTCGCCGACTTTACCGAGGCCGTCGAGCGGATCGTCGCGGGTCTCGAGAAGCGCAACCGGCTGCTCAATGAGCGCGAGCGACGGATCGTCGCGCACCACGAGATGGGGCATGCGCTCGTGGCGTTGTCGCTGCCGGGCGTCGACCCGGTCCACAAGGTCTCGATCATTCCCCGAGGCATCGGCTCTCTTGGTTACACCATTCAGCGCCCGACCGAAGACCGCTTCCTGATGACGCGCGAGGAGCTTGAGAACAAGCTCACCGTGCTCCTCGGCGGGCGGGCCGCCGAGCATCTGATCTTCGGACATCTCTCGACCGGCGCCGCCGACGATCTCGCCAAGGCGACGGACATCGCGCGCAGCATGGTGACACGGTACGGCATGGACGAGCGGCTCGGCCACGCGACCTATGAAGCGGAGCGCCATCGCTTTCTCGAGACGGCTCTCTCGACTGAGTCACACGTGTTGAGCGAGGAGACCACCCGGACGATCGATGCGGCCGTGCGCGAGATCGTCAACGCGGCGTTCGAGCGCGCCCTCGCGATTTTGAGCCGGTATCGTGCCGCGCTCGAGGACGGAGCGAACAAGCTCCTTCGACAGGAGACGTTGGATCAAAGCGAGCTCGCGAGCTTGCAGGCCAGCTTACCGGTGGCGGCGAGCAGCGTGCTGGCATCGGCCTCGGCGTTCGAGCTCGCCGGCACGCCGCCTACTCGCCGGTAATCGACTGCCGAGTCGAAGTCGCCCTGGCCGGCTCGTCTTCCATGGAAGGCGCCGTTGTGGCCGTCTTCGGCAATACGATTTCGAAAGCAGTACGCGCCTCGTTCGATGTGACGGCGATCGTGCCGCCATGCGCATCGATGATCGACTTGGCGATGGCAAGCCCGAGACCTGCGCCCTCGCCGCGGCGCTGTCTCGAAGGGTCGGCACGATAAAACCGGTCGAAGAGCTTCGGCAGGTGCTCGGGCGGTATCGGTTCGCCCGTGTTCTCGACGTTGACGCTCACTTCGCCGTTGTGCGCCGTAAGGACAATGCGTACGGAACCGCCCGCGGGCGTATGCCGAATGGCATTCGCGAGAACGTTCCCGAGCGCGCGCTGCAACATCAGCCGATCGCCTTCGACCTCGATCGCCGCGTCTCCGTGAACGTCGAGCGCGACACCGCGCTCGTCGGCCCAGCCCTCGTAGTAGTCGCAAAGGGTGCGCATTTCCTTCGTAAGATCCACCGGACCCACGTCGGCGATGCACGTTCCGCTATCGGCTTGGGCTAGGAAGAGCATGTCGCCGACCATCTTGGCCATCCTCTCGTACTCCTCCATGTTCGAGTAGAGCACTTCTCGGTACTCGTCGATCGTACGCGCTCGGGATAGCGCGACCTGCGTTTGCGTCATGAGATTCGTGACGGGAGTGCGGAGCTCGTGAGCGATGTCCGCGTTGAAGTGTGACAGCCGCTGGAACGCCTCCTCGACTCGCTGCAGCATGTCGTTGAACGACAGCGCGAGGTCGGATAGCTCTCGTGGGACGCTGTCGGGCGCGACGCCGCTGCTCATTTCGTTGGCGCTGATTCGCCGCATTCGGGCCACGATGTCTCGAAGAGGGGCATGGCCCTGTCGCACGGCGATCCATCCCATCAGGCTCATGACGGCGATGCTGGTCGCGGTCATGAGCCACAGGGTTCGGCGAAACGACGCGATGAACTGCATGTGATGGTCGATCGGGACGGCGACGGCGATGGTGGAGGCGCCGAGCTCGTTGGCGAGCTTCGACGGTAAACGGCGAAGCAGCACCTGATAGCTGTGATGCGAGTCCGACCAACGGCCAACGGACTCTCTCGTCGTTTCCATGCTCATTCCGCGAATCGCGCCGGTCAGATCCGGAGTCCTGCTGCTTGCGTAGAGCGTGTTCCCGTTCGTGTCCGATATCAGCAGCGACGCGCTGTGATGACCCACGAGGATATCGTCGAATCTAGGCTCGATCAGGGCCAATTCAGCCGAGGAGCCGATGGCCGAGAGCGCGCCTTCGACCGCATCGGCAATGATCTTGAGCTCGTCCGTGTCGCCCTCCTCGAAGTGGTTCTCCATCGACTCGATGATGACCCACCCGAAGACCGGAAAGACCACGGCTGCGGCGATGCCGAAGAACAGCGTCAGGCGTGCGGCGAGCGAAAGGGGGCGCGACAATTGCGCTATCCTTCTCCGGTCGCGTCGAGCATGTAGCCCATCCCGCGCACCGTCTGAATCAGCTTTCGATCGAAGGCATCGTCGATCTTGGCCCGAAGGCGCCGAATCGCGACGTCGATGACGTTCGTATCGCTGTCGAAGTTCATGTCCCACACCTGAGACGCGATCATGGAACGGGGCAACACCTCATCCCGATGCCGAATCAGCAGTTCCAGCAGCGCGAACTCCTTCGCCGTGAGCTGGATGCGCCGTCCGGCGCGCGTGACGCGGCGGCGCATCAGATCGAGCTCGAGGTCGGCGACAGTCAGCGTTGTCTCGATCCCGGTGCTCGCGCCCCGGCGGAGCAGGGAGCGTACCCGGGCCAGCAGCTCGGCGAATGCAAAGGGCTTGACGAGATAGTCGTCCGCTCCGAGCTCTAATCCCTTGACACGGTCGTTGACGGTATCGCGGGCGGTCAAGAAGAGCACCGGCACTTTGTTGCCGGCTTCCCGCAAGGCCTTCAGGATCCGCCATCCGTCGATGTCGGGGAGCATGACGTCGAGGATGATCAGGTCGTAAGTCTCGGTCATCGCGAGATGGTGCCCGTCCAACCCCCTTCCAGCGAGATCGACGATGAATCCGGCCTCGGCCAGCCCTTGGCGGAGATACTCCCGGGTTTTGGCTTCGTCCTCGACGATCAAGATCTTCATGGGCGGGAGCGGCGGCGCCATTCGCGAAAGAAGCAACTTCTCCTCCGTCGACGGTACTGACCGCGGAGGCGCCGTTAGCGTAGGCGTCAACCGCTGTTAGAAACATGACAGAAGAATTACATAAATGTAATCGGAGCGTCACGCGAGCGACAGCGCCTTGTCGCTACCGTGGGCCTTCGCGGGCGGATGCGGCCTGCGACATGAGTATAACGACTACGAGACATGGATAGAGCTACAGCATTGTCGAGCGGCTTCAGCCGGCCGAGGCGCCGGTTTCTCGAGGGCATGGCGGCCGGGGGCCTGATGCTCGGCCTGTCTCCGTGGCTGACGCGGAGCGTCGCCGCCCAATCGGCGACCGGCATGTCGAACGTGCTGTCCGGCAACGAGTTCGACCTGACGATAGCGGAGACACCGGTGAATTTCACCGGCGTACCGGGCATTGCGACGACGATCAACGGATCCATTCCGGCTCCGGTGCTGCGCTGGCGAGAAGGTGAGACGGTCACGCTGCGCGTCGCCAACCGCATGCGGCAACCGACCTCGATCCATTGGCACGGCATCCTTCTGCCGTTCGAGATGGACGGCGTCCCGGCCATCAGCTTCCCCGGGATCGCACCGGGCGAGACGTTCGTCTACCGGTTCCCGGTCCGGCAAAGCGGCACTTACTGGTATCACTCCCACTCCGGTTTCCAGGAGCAGACCGGCATGTACGGCGCGATCATCATCGACCCGGCCGGAGGCGATCCGATCCGCGCGGATCGGGACTACGTCGTGCAGCTCTCGGAGTGGACGGACGAGGACCCGATGCGCGTCTTTGCAAAGCTCAAGAAGCAGAGCGACTACTACAACTTCAACCAGCTGACGGCGCCCAAGTTCTTCGGGGATGCCGCGAGCCTGGGGCTCGGCGAGGCCATCGACAGGCGTCGCATGTGGAATCGCATGCGCATGAATCCAACTGATCTGGCGGACGTCTCCGGCTACACCTACACGTACTTGATGAACGGCACGACGCCCGCCGGCAACTGGACGGCCCTGTTTCGTCCGGGGGAGCGCGTGCGGCTGCGTTTCATCGGCTCCGGCGCGCAGACGTTCTTCGACGTGCGGATTCCGGGTCTCGCCCTCACCGTCGTGCACGTCGATGGCCAGGACGTCGAGCCCGTCACCGTCGATGAGTTCCGGATCGGCCCGGGCGAGACCTACGACGTCATCGTCGAGCCTCGCGAGGACCGTCCCTACACGGTCTTCGCCCAATCTATGGACCGCACCGGATACGCACGCGGCACACTGTCGCCGCGGCCCGGCCTCTCGGCCGAGGTGCCAGCTCTTGATGCGCCGCAGTGGCTGACGATGGCCGACATGATGGGCGCGATGACACACGATGACGCGGCTGCGATGGCGGGCATGGCCGGGGCGGGCGCCGCTGCCGGAGACCATCGCGCGCATGCGCAGATGGCGGAGTCCGCCGGCATGGTCCATGCCCGCCACGCTCGGACCGAGTACGGACCGAGCGTCGACATGCGAGTCGACATGCCCCGCGTGAATCTCGACGACCCGGGCGTGGGATTGCGTGACAACGGCCGGCGCGTGCTGACGTACGCGGATCTGCGGACGATCGGCGGGCCGCTCGATGGGCGCGGCCCGGAGCGAGAGATCGAGCTTCATCTGACTGGCAACATGGAGCGGTACAGCTGGTCGTTCGATGGGCTCGAGTTCGGCAAGTCGACGCCCGTGCATTTCCGCCATAACGAGCGCCTGCGTGTGGTCCTCGTCAACGACACGATGATGACGCATCCGATGCACCTGCACGGCATGTGGAGTGAGCTCGAAGCGCCGGACGGAGAGTTCATGGCGCGCCGGCATACGATCAGCGTTCAACCCGCACAGCGCGTGAGCTTTCTCGTTACAGCCGATGCGCTCGGTCCGTGGGCGTGGCACTGCCACAACCTCTATCACATGGCTGCAGGCATGTTCCGGCAGGTGGTGGTCGCGTGATGACCGGGCGAGACGCAAGAGCCGGTGGCGCGCCAAGGGCGCGCGCCGGCCGCCGCACCGGCGTGATCACGCTGGCACTGATCGCTGCGGTCTTCGCGTCGCCAGCCCTACAGGCTCAGGACGCCGGGATGGATATGGAGATGGGCAGGATGCAGGGCGGTTCTCCTCCGCCCGATGCACGCGACCCTCATGCGTACTCCGGAGGGCAGGACTTCGGCCCGATGAAGCTCGAGCTCGCCGATAGCCAGAGCTTCGGCTTGTTCCGCCTCGAGAACCTCGAGGCCAGCAGTGCGGATGGCGATACTGAGATGGCGTACGACCTCGAAGCATGGTACGGCCGTACCTACCATCGCGCGGTGCTGAAAGCCGAGGGCGACGTCGACGGAGGCGAGCTCGTGGAGGCGCGAACCGAGCTGCTGTGGGGCCGGGCGTTCGCCGCTTATTGGGATACACAGCTCGGCGTGCGAGTCGACAGCGGCGAGGGGCCGAGCAGGGAGTGGCTGGCCTTCGGGATCGAAGGTCTCGCCCCCTACTGGTTCGAGGTCGAGGCAACCGGCTATCTCGGAGAGTCGGGACGCAGCGCACTGCGTCTGGACGCCTCCTACGAGCTTCTCCTGACGCAGAGGCTGGTCCTCCAGCCCAGGGTGGAGGCGAACTTCTACGGCCGGAGTGATCCGGAGCGCGGCTTGGGCAGTGGTCTCTCGGAAGTGTCCGCGGCCCTGCGCCTGCGTTACGAGATTCGCCGCGAGCTCGCCCCGTACTTCGGCGTCGAGTGGGTAGGCAAGTACGGCGACTCGAAGGAGTTTACCCGAGCGGCCGGCGACGATCCCCGCGAGACGCGGGTCGTCGTCGGCCTGAGGGCTTGGTTCTAACGCTTTTCACGTCCGTGCGAAACGGCAGGAGTTCATGATGAGAACGAAGAGAGTATGGGTCGTTGCGGCTTCCATGGCCGCTCTGGCAGGGCAGCTTGCGTACGCGCACACGGAGCTCGCCGGCTCGATGCCGGCCGACAAGGCCGTGCTCGAAGCGGCACCGACGGAAGTCATGCTCCACTTCTCCGAACCGGTGCGGCTGACCGCCGTCACGGTCCAGAAGGAGGGCGAGTCCAAGCAGAGCCTCGGCGCGTTGCCGCGCGACGCCAGCGAGCACTTCGTGCTGCCGGCCCCCGGCTTGGAGAATGGCCACTACACGGTCGGCTGGCGAGCCCTGTCGGAGGACACGCATGTCATGACGGGCGAGTTCGCCTTCACGGTCGGAGCGAGCGCGGCGGCTTCACCGCAGGAGCATGCCGCCGCACCCGCGCACGAGTCGCACTCCGGTCATTCCGGGCACTGATGCCGCCACTGGCGGATCGACAGGAACGCTCGTGACGGCCTTCGTCGATGGCCGACTCCATAGCGATAGGCCTGCGTGCGCTTGCATTCATCGCCGCGCTGCAGGCGGCTGGGGCGTCGCTCTTTCTTTCGCTGTTTGCCGAGGATCTGGAGCACGCTGGCGCGGCCGTCCGCTCGTTCGCCGGGCGGACGGCCGCCGCAGCCGCGCTGATTGTAGTGGCTCATCAGCTCGTCGAGCCTGCTCGGTTGACCGGCGACTTGAGCGGCGTCCTCGACGGCTCGCTGCAGGCGGTTCTGCTTGCTTCCGATATCGGCACGACGACGTCCATTCGTATCCTGGGGCTGGCGCTGATCCTGATCGGCGGTGTCGCCAACGGTCGGGCGTCCGGACTCGTGGCGCTCGCCGGCAGCACACTCGTCGCTGTCTCGTTCGCGCTGATGGGGCATACGGCGGCTGCCGACGAGCGCTGGATTCTGGCACCGGTCCTGTTTCTTCACTTGTTCATCGTGGCGTTCTGGTTCGGTGCCTTATGGCCTCTGCATCTCGCGACCCGGCTCGAGTCGGCCGGGACCGCCGCGCGGGTCGTAGAGCGGTTCTCGCGCCTCGCGGTGTGGTGGGTACCGGCGCTCTTCCTCGCAGGCGTGGTTATGGCGGCGGTACTGTTGCCGGACCTTGCGGCGCTGGCCACGCCGTACGGAATGCTGCTTTGGGTCAAGGTTTCGGGCTTCGCCCTCCTGATGGGGCTTGCGTCGGTGAACAAGTGGCGCCTCGGGCCTCGAATCGGGCGAGGGCAGGACAGCGCAGCGCGTCTGCTTCGCGTTTCGCTGTCTGCCGAATGGCTGATCATTGCCGCCGTGCTGGCCGTCACCGCTGTGATGACCGGCCTCTATTCGCCGTCGCATTGAGCGAGCAGTCTCCTCGAGGCGACTCGAGGCCTTCGAAGCGCAGGGCGGATAATGCGTATAAGGGCCCATATGTGAGCTGACGTGGAGCCGTCGAGCCTGGAGGGGCCGTCCGCCGAGCCCCGACGTCAGCGCCGAGCCGCCTGGATCTGGCGTGATTTGTTGGGCGAATCTTCGCGTTCCATCG
>DASVCI010000110.1:0-4539 GCA_036381695.1 Steroidobacteraceae bacterium | reverse complement strand
GTAAGTGAGATACTTCTCTTTTCGATTGCTTCCGGATCCGCCGGGCGTGGGCGGAAGATTGGGCGAATTCGTGACTCGACGCGGGATTGCCGTTGCTGCGCTGGCCCTGGCGGTCGTGATCCTGGGGGCATGGCTGTGGCTTTCTCAAGCGCGCGCGCCTTCGACCCAAGGGCCCGGCGGCGGCGCGGCAGGCACCACGAGGCCCGCCGTCGCTGTCGTGACGGCGCAACCTGTAAAGAAAGAATTCGCCCACGAGGTCGAAGCGCTCGGAACCGTGCGCGCGAACGAGTCCGTCGACATCACTGCGAAAGTCGCCGATCGCGTTGCCGCCATTCATTTCAAGGAAGGCCAGCAAGTCCGCAAGGGGGACGTGCTGGTGGAGCTCGACAGCGCCGAAGCGCGCGCCGACCTGGCCGCCGCCGAAGCAGCCGCGACCGACAGCCGCAGCCAGTTCAAGCGCAGCCAGGAGCTCTATCAGACGCGCGCGCTCTCCGAAGCGCAGCTCGAGCAACTCCAGGCGACTCTTCTTGCGAATGAGGCCCGCGTGGCGGCCGCTCGCTCGCGACTCAATGATCGCATCATCACCGCGCCGTTCGACGGTCGCGTCGGGCTTCGGAACGTGAGCGTCGGCAGCCTCGTCAATCCGGGCACGGTGATCACGACGCTCGATGACCTGAGTGTCGTGAAGCTCGATTTCTCCGTCCCCGAGGTTTTCTTATCGACGCTGAAGCCCGGGCTCGTGGTGCAAGCCCGTAGCAGCGCCTACCCGAACGCCACGTTCGAGGGGAAGGTGGCCAGCATCGACACGCGTGTCGATCCTACGACGCGCTCGGTCTCCATCCGTGCTCTCATAGACAATCGCGACGGACGGCTTCGCCCGGGCATGTTCATGACCGTCAAGCTCGTGCGATCCGAAGGGGAGGCGCTCCTGATTCCGGAGCAGGCGATCGTGCCGGAGAACGACGATCACTTCGTCTTCGTCGTGAGCGACGGACGGGCGTACAAGCGCCAGGTGACCATCGGCCGGCGCCGGCCCGGCGAAGTCGAGATTCTGGAGGGCCTGACAGTCGACGATCACGTGGTCGTCGATGGGACTCTGAACTTGCGCGATGGCTTGCCCGTCCGCGTGCAGAACGCGGCTGCGCCCGTGACTGCAACCGGTGAGCCCACATGATCCTTTCGGAGATCTCGGTCCGCCGGCCGGTGTTCGCGATGGTCGTGAGCCTCTTGCTCACGATCATCGGCTTGATGGCGGCAGCGCGCCTTTCGGTGCGCGAAGTGCCCGACGTGCAACCGCCGATCGTCAGCGTCGACACCACGTATCGGGGCGCGTCCGCAGCCGTCGTCGAATCCAAGATCACCCAGGTCATCGAGAGCCAGATCGCCGGCCTCGAGGGCGTCGAGGCGCTGCGATCCTCGAGCTTCGACGAGCGCTCCCGCATCACCATCGAGTTCAGCCTCGATCGGGACATCGAGTCGGCCGCCAACGACGTGAGGGATCGCGTCTCGCGCGTGGTAGACGACCTGCCCGAGGAGGCCGATCCGCCGGAGGTCTCGAAGGTCGATTCGACCTCCGATGCGGTCATGTGGCTCAACCTCTCGAGCGAGCGGCGCTCTCCGCTCGAGCTCACTGACTACGCGGACCGCTATCTCGTCGATCGTTTCTCGGTCGTGAAAGGTGTGGCCGCAGTGCGCATCGGCGGGGAACGCCGTTACGCGATGCGCATATGGCTCGATCGGCAAGCGCTCGCAGCGCGACAGTTGACGGTGCAAGACATCGAGAATGCGCTCAGGGCCGAGAACGTCGAGTTGCCGGCCGGGCGCATTGAATCGAAGAACCGCGAGTTCACGCTTCGCACGGACACGGGGCTGCACACGCCCGAGGACTTCCGGCAGCTCGTGGTCGGGCGTGGACGAGACGGCTATCTCGTGCGGCTCGGCGAAGTGGCGGACGTAGAGCTTGCGGCGGAGGACTTGCGAACGCTGTCCCGCTCGAATGGGGAAGCCGGCGTCAGCCTCGGCATCATCCCGCAGTCCAAGGCCAACATCCTCGAGGTCTCGAAGGGCATCAAGGAGGAGCTGGAGCTCGTCAGGCAGACGCTCCCCGACGATCTCAGGCTCTCGATCAACATCGACGATTCGGTGTTCGTCTCGGCCTCGATCAACGAAGTGGTGCACGCGCTCGTCGTGGCGCTGTTCCTCGTGCTCGTCGTGATCTATCTGTTCCTCGGCACGGTCCGCGCCACGATCATCCCCGCGGTCACGATTCCAGTTTCGATCATCGCGGCCAGCATCGCCATGGCGATCGCCGGCTTCTCGATCAACGTGATCACGCTGCTTGGCGCCGTGCTGGCCATCGGCCTGGTCGTCGACGACGCGATCGTGGTGCTCGAAAACATCGTTCGCCGGATCGAGCTGGGACAGCCGCCGTTGCTTGCGGCGGTGGATGGAAGCCGGGAAATCGGCTTCGCCGTCATTGCCACCACGCTCGTGCTGATCGCCGTCTTTCTGCCGATGTCGTACATCCCAGGGAACGTCGGCCGGCTCTTCGGCGAGTTCGGGATCAGCATGGCGGCCGCGATCGCGGTCTCGGCGTTCGTCGCGCTGACGCTCGTGCCCATGATGAGCTCGAAGATTTTCGGGGGCGGCATCGTGCGCGGACGAGTGGCGAACGCCGTGGATCGCTTCTTCCGGTGGCTTTCGCGCGTCTACGAGGCCTCGCTTCGAAAAGCGCTGCGCGCGCCGCTCGTGTTGGGGCTTTGTGGACTGGGAGCCCTGGCGCTGGCCGTGCTTCTGTTCCGTGTACTTCCCGCCGAGTACGCGCCTTCAGAGGACCGTCAACGGGTGATGGTGCTGCTGACCGCACCGGAAGGGTCGAGCATGCAATACATGGATCGCTACCTCCGGGAGGTGGAAAGCGTGATCATGGAAGAGATCAAAGCTGGCACCGTGCGTCGCATGCTCACCCGCATCGGAAGCTGGGGTGGTGGCGGAGACGTCAACTCGGGCCGCATTTTCATGGCGCTGAGTCCATGGGAAGAGCGCGAGGAATCCGCACAGGAGATCGCTGCACGGCTGCGCACGAAGCTGCAGGATCTGGCGGGCGTGCGCGTCATCGTCACGCTTCCAGGGTCACTCGGCATTCGCGGAGGCGGGATGCCGGTCCAGGTCGTGATCGGCGGCGGGGACTATGAGGAGCTGGCCCGCTGGCGCGACATCATTCTCGAAAAAGCCTCGGAAAATCCGGGACTTACGAATCTGGATTCGGATTTCTACGCGCGCAAGCCGCAGCTCAAGGTGTCGGTGGATCGCAATCGCGCCGCCGACCTGGGCGTCTCGCTGACGGCGGTCGGCCGCACGCTCGAGACGATGATGGGCTCGCGCATCGTCACGACGTTCCTCGATCGCGGCGAGGAGTACAACGTCATCCTGCAGGCTCGTGAGGAAGACCGCGCCTCGCCCAGCGATCTGGCCAACATCTACGTGCGCTCTTCGACCACGAACGCGCTCGTGCCGCTGTCGAGTCTGGTGCGCGTCGAAGAGATCGCCGGCCCCATGGAGCTGAAGCGGTTCGATCGCCTGCGCTCCATCACGATCTCCGCCAACCTCAACCCCGGCTACTCGCTGGGTGAGGCGCTCGACTACATGGAGGAGTTGATCCGCACCGAGCTGCCCGCTCACGCGCAGATCAACTACGACGGCGAGTCGCGCGAATTCAAGCGGTCGGGCAGCGCGCTGTACCTCAGCTTCCTGCTCGCGCTGGTAATCGTGTTCCTGGTGCTGGCCGCGCAGTTCGAGAGCTTCCGCCATCCGATCATCATCATGGTGACCGTGCCGCTCGCCGTGGCCGGCGCGCTTCTCGGCCTGTGGATGACGGGCGGCTCGATCAACGTGTTCAGCCAGATCGGCTGCATCATGCTGATTGGCCTGGCCGCCAAGAACGGCATCCTGATCGTGGAGTTCGCGAACCAGCTGCGTGACCGGGGCGTGGAGTTCCATGAGGCGGTGATCGAGGCCGCCGCGATCCGCCTGCGTCCGGTGCTGATGACGAGCTTGTGTACAGTTTTCGGCGCCGTGCCGCTGCTTCTGGCGTCTGGCGCAGGCGCCGAGAGCCGTCGCGCGATCGGCGCGGTCGTGGTCTACGGTGTCACGTTCTCCATGCTCCTGACGCTGTACATGGTCCCGGTGGTTTATGGCTGGGTGGCGCGGAACACGCGCTCGCCGGAGTACATCACCAAGCTCATCGAAAAGCTGCGCTCGGGCATCTCGGGCGCTCAGCCGGCCCGCAAGGAAGCCGCCCAGGAGTCGCCTGCCCGGGAGTGACGGCGCTGCCTTCCAACGCGCGCCAGGCAAGCAGGGAAGCGGCTCGGGGCAGGGGCGGGGGCCTTCTGCCTGTTGCTCCATCGGGCCCGTTCACGGTCGTTTAACGGGAAAGGGACGTAAGAGTCGCGCAGCGGGCAGACGCCCGCGGGCCGTTTCACGGCCTCCTGTCAGAAGCCGGCGGCCAATAAAAAGCCGGCGGGGTCCAAAGACACCGCC
>DASVCI010000109.1:0-3534 GCA_036381695.1 Steroidobacteraceae bacterium | reverse complement strand
CAAGATCCGCCCCCTTCGTCGTGGCGTGCGGCGGTCTGCGGCCAAGATTCGATCTCCCCCCGATATTGCCGTCTTTGCGATCGATGGTAGTCAGCCGCCGGGGAAGCGCTAACTAATAGATCTAATGAGATCGATTAGCGGCGCTTATCACGGGCACCCTCGAAAAGGACGTTGCGCCGTTCCCAGGCCCGGGTGAAAGGAGGGCCGCCCGACTCGGGCGGCTTGACGCCAGCGCTGCAAAGCGGGAGGGTGTCTAGACGATCATCGGCTCCTGGTAAGCGCCCCAGACCTCGCGGAGCGCACCGCAAATCTCGCCGAGCGTCGCCCTCGCCTTCACGAGCTCGATGGTCTTCGGAACGAGGTTCACGTCCGTTCGCGCCTGCTCCTGGAGCTCTTTGAGGAGCTTCTTCACGAGATGCGAGTCGCGCTTGGCGCGCACCGCGTTCAGCCGCTCGATCTGCAACTGCGTGCAGCGCTCGTCATAGGGGTGGATTTCCACATCCGTCGAAGGGCTAGTCTCATCGACGTAGCGATTGACTCCGACGGAGATCTTCTCGCCGCGGTCGATCTTCTTGAATGTCTCATAGGCGGAGTCGGCCAGCTTCTGCTGGAACCAGCCTTCCTCCACGAGCTTGATCGCGCCGCCGAGGCGATCCACCTCCTCGAGCACCTTCCAGATCTCCTGCTCCATCTCCCAGGTCAACCGCTCGATGAAATAGGAGCCGCCGAGCGGATCGACGACGGAGGTCACGTTGATCTCGTCGCGGATGATCTGCTGAGTGCGGATCGCGAGCTTCATCGCCTCCTCGGTGGGAATGGCGAACGCCTCATCGAGTCCGTTGGTGTGCATACTCTGACAGCCGGCGAGCACGGCACCGAGCGCCTGGATAGCCGTGCGCATCAGATTGTTCTGATGCTCGACTTTCGTCAGGCTCATGGCGGCCGTCTGCACGTGCACGCGCAGCCGCATCGACTCGGGCTTCTTGGCCTTGAAGCGGCGCGACATGATCTTCGCGTAGACGCGCCGCGCGGCCCTGAACTTGCAGATCTGCTCGAAGAAGTCCTGATGGCTGATGAAGAAGAACGACAGCCTGGGTGCGAAATCGTCGATGTCCAGGCCCGCAGCCAGCACCTCCTCGCAATAGGCGATCGTGAAGGCCATGACGAAGGCGATCTCCTGGATGGCGTTGCCGCCCACGTCGGAGAGGTGATAGCCGCTCAGGCTGACAGGATTGATTTTCGGCGTCGCCCGGGTGCTGTAGACGATGAGATCGCGCAGGAGCCTCACCGCGTGCTTGACGGGGTAGATCCACTCCTTCTGCGCGACGTACTCTTTCAACGGATCCGCCTGCAGAGTGCCCGCGAGCCTGGTCAAGTCGCATCCGCGCTGCTCCGCCACACTGATGAACATGGCGTAGATCACCCACGCGGAAGGATTGATGGTCAACGAGACGGAGATCTTCTCGAGGTCGATGCCGTCGAAGAGCCTGTCCATGTCCTCGATCGTGTCGATCGCGACGCCCACGCGTCCGACTTCCCCGAACGCCATCGGATCGTCCGAATCGAGGCCGAGGAGCGTCGGCAGATCGAAGTCGGTCGACAGGCCCGTCTGCCCGGTCTCGATCATGTACTTGTAGCGGCGGTTCGTTGCCTCCGGGTTGCCGAAGCCTGCCACCTGACGGATCGTCCACGGTCGTCCCCGATACATGGTCGGGTAGACGCCCCGCGTGAAGGGATAAGCGCCGGGAAACCCGAGCTCCTCGGCGGGAATGTCCGCCACGTCCGCCGCCGTGTAGATGCGCTTGACCGGAATGCCGCACTCGAGACGATACTCCGGTTTCTCCTCCCGCCTGGCCGCGAGCGCGGCGGCGAGCTCATTGCGCTCCCACTCAGCCTGTTGCCTCGCGATCTCCGCGATCGCCTCATCCGAGAACAGCTTCATTGATGCCCCTCATCCTTCCAGCCAAGCAAGACACGAGCGGCGCCCTGCGGGTCCGCTTGCCTGCTCACCAGGGCTTCGAGCTGTCTCTCGAGATCTCCCGCACGCGCATCGAATCGTTCCTGAAAAAGATGCCTCGCCATGTTGAGCACTCGCGTCTTGCAGTTCTCGCGCAGGCGCGCCTCGAGCTCGCCGCTCTCTCTCAGATGAGTCCAGTGATCACCGATCGTCGTCTTGAGCGCGTCGATGTGCTCGCCGGAAACCGAGCTCACTGCCAGCACCGGTGTCGTCCACGCCGACCCGCGCCTGTCCGCTCCCAGCGTGAGCATGCCGCGCAGCGCCGCGACTGTTGCCGCAGCTTCCGGCTTATCGGCCTTGCTGACGACTTGAATGTCGGCGATCTCGAGAATCCCGGCCTTGATCGCTTGGATGTCATCCCCCAATCCGGGTGCCGAGAGCACCACGACTGTGTGAGCGGCCCTGACGATCTCGACCTCGTCCTGCCCGACTCCCACAGTCTCGATGATGATCGGCGAGTATCCGGCCGCATCGAGGATGTCGACCGCCTGCAGGGTCGCAGGAGCAAGCCCGCCCAAGTGTCCTCGCGTGGCCATGCTGCGAACGAAAGCGCGGTTCTCCTCGGCCGCATCGTTCATCCGCACCCGATCGCCGAGTATGGCGCCACCGGAGAAAGGGCTGCTCGGATCGATCGCCACGACGCCGACTTTGTGGCCGTCGGCAGCCAGGGCTTTGATCAGAGAAGAGACCAGGGTGGACTTGCCCGCGCCCGGCACACCGGTAATGCCGATGATGTGCGCCTTGCCGCCGTGCTTGTAAATCTCTGCGAGCGCCTTCGAGGCTTCCGCATATCCGCCCTCAGCGCGCGAGATCATGCGAGCGATGGCCGACCTCGATCCGGCCAGTACTTGCGGGACGAGCTCGAGCGAGGGGACGTATTGCGCGCGCTTCGCCCTGTTGGAGAGAGCAATACCCGTCATATGCGCCCGCGGCTCGCAACCAGCCCGGTGATCGTAGAGACGATCAGCTCCGAGCGCGCTTCCTGCGGGATGATGACGTCCACCCCGCACTCCTTGAGGGCCTCGTAATCCTGCTCGGGAATCACGCCGCCGGCTACGACGAAGATGTGATCGGCGCTTTGTTCTCGCAGGCACTTGCACAGCTCCCGAAACAAGGGAACGTGCGACCCGGACAGAAGGCTGACGCCGATCACGTCCGCATCTTCCTGGATCGCCGCGTCGACCACTTGCGCGGGCGTCTTGTAAAGACCTGTGTAGATGACCTCCATCCCTGCGTCCCTGAGGATTCTGGCCACTACCTTCGCTCCACGGTCATGACCATCGAGCCCGAGCTTCGCGATGAGGACCCGGATCTTGTTGCGCGAGGGAGTTTCGGCTGGCGCATGCCTCGAGCCGCCTTGCGGTGTCTTGCCAGTGTCAGTCATTTCTCTGCTCTGTCTCGCTGGGCGCCGCAAGCTACGGAAGCCGGACGTTGCCTCTCGAGCGGCACGACGGCAACGTCACTCACTTTGGCCACCAGAATGGGGGGCTCGAGCACTCTGGCCGAGGACTCATGCG
>DASVCI010000108.1:0-19351 GCA_036381695.1 Steroidobacteraceae bacterium | reverse complement strand
ACTTCACGGTCAGCTGCTTGCCGAACAGTTCCGGAAACAGAACAGACTGTCGTGTGGTATCGTCTCGCACGCAAAAGCCTCTTGGGTGGTTCGAAAGCCTTGTAGCAAAGCCTTTTTACCACGCTTGGGGCTTTTGTCTTTCAGAGATTCAAACGTGTTCGTGAATTTTCCGGGCTAGAGCTCCCGGATCTCAACTCTGGGATCGTGTCGGGGCCGTGAAGCAGAGCGTCGAGTCGACCAGGGTGCTTTCAGCATGAGTTTCGTCTATCGCGTCGAAGGCAACACGGCTTACACCGAGCCCTGCGCGGCGGGCCCGTGGGATCCTGATCTGCAGCATGGCGGCGCAACGGCTGCGCTCGTCTCCTGGGTCGCCGAGCGCATGAGCACGCGCGAGCCCATGCAAGTCGCCCGCCTCACGCTCGACTTGCTGCGTCCCGTCCCTATCGCGCCGCTCGAGATCGACGCACAGGTCGTGCGCGAAGGACGCAAGATCCAACTGTGCGCGATCACGCTGCTTCACGAGAAAGTTCCGGTCGCTCGTGCGAGCGTGCTGAAAGTTCGCCGTGCACCCCTGTCGTTGCCCGAGACTGCAGTGGAAGAGCCCGTGAAGCTTCCCGGCCCTGAGCAAGGACGCCCACCCGCGCGGCTCTTCAATTTCGAGCACTCGTTCGTTCACGGGCTGACGCTGAGCGTGGTCAAGGGCGAGTTCGGTGAGCCTGGTCCTGCGGCCATCTGGTTTCGCGCGCACCGGCCGATCATCGAAGGCCAGGCGATCACGCCCTTGATGCGTGCCGTTACGGCGAGCGACTTCTGCAATGGCGCATCCACCGTGCTGGATTTCAGCCAATACACGTTCATCAACGCGGATCTGACGGTGAGCCTCGCCCGTCTGCCCGTGGGCGAGTGGGTGTTGCTCGATGCCACCACGTGGCTGGGAGACGAAGGGACGGGCATCGCGTTTGCCCGCCTCGGCGATGAGCGCGGGTACTTCGGTCGCGCCGTTCAGACGCTCGTCATCGAGCCGCGAAAATAAACGCGCGCTTCTGAAATCGATCGCGAGCGCTGCGCCTGCGGGCGAGGCACGCAGCAGCCGGTTACTTGAATGAGGAGTCGGACGGCAACTCGCCGGCCGCGCGCTTCTTCTCTTCTTCCTGCCTGCGCTCCCGCCGGATCGTGAGCACGACCGTGGTCATGGCTACACCGATCACGGCCATCAGCATGGCCATGACGACGACGAGCCCGCCGGCAAGGCGCCAGCCTTCGTACAGCCCGACAGCCAGCCCGATGGGCGTCGCGATGAGAAGAAGAGGTTTGGCTATTCGCATGAAGAAGCTGGGCGCAGGCTCGGAGCTCTCGCGCTCGCCGCGCCGCTCGATTGCACTGCGAGAGGGGGCCATAGCATACGCCTGTCGAGCCCTCGCGTCGCTCGTTTCCGCTCTGAGGCCCGATGGGGAACGGTAGAATGCCGACATGGATGTCCTGCCGCTCACGTGCCACCCCTCGACCCCGTGCCCGTATGTGCAGGCGGTGAGTGTGCGCGTGGATCGGATGAGCGCGGATCTGCTGGTGCTCTACTATCGGGTCGAAGCCGATCTGGATCGGCTGCGACTGCCGCCGCAGCGCCCTTCGGGCCACGCGGACGAACTGTGGCGGCATACGTGCTTCGAAGCCTTTCTTCGGAGCGCCTCGTCACCGGGCTACTTCGAGCTCAACTTCTCCCCTTCGAGCGAGTGGGCGGCGTACCGATTCGATGATTATCGATTGGGCATGCGCGTAGTTGTCCCTGAACGTCCGCCCCGAGTGGTCTGCCGACGACGCGAGGACGCACTCGAAGCCGACGTCGATTTGCACCTTGGTGCCCTGCTCGATCACGCCTCACTGACCTCGCGTCCGTTGCGACTAGCCATCACGACCGTGCTCGAAGACGCGGACGGCCGGCTTTCGTACTGGGCGCTCGCTCACGCGCCTGGAAAGCCTGACTTTCACCACGCGGCCGGATTCACGCTCGATCTTCCGCCCTATCCGGAGGCCGAATGAAGCTCGGCATCGAACGTCTTCTGGAAGACTCGCGCCTTCATGACCGCTTGAGAGGCAAGCGCGTGGCACTGCTCGCGCACCCCGCCTCGGTCACGGCTGATCTGACGCATTCGCTCGATGCGCTGGCGGCGCTGAAGGGTGTGAACCTGACGGCAGCCTTCGGCCCTCAGCACGGCATGCGCGGTGACAAGCAGGACAACATGATCGAGTCGCCGACTTTTAACGATCCCGTGCATGGGATTCCCGTGTTCAGCCTGTACGGCGAGGTTCGTCGGCCGACCCCGGAGATGCTCGACACGTTCGACATCCTGCTGGTCGATCTGCAGGACCTCGGTTGCAGGATCTACACGTTCATCACCACGCTCAGGTACGTGCTCGAAGCGGCGGCGCAATCGGGCAAGGCCGTCTGGATTCTGGACCGGCCGAATCCCGTCGGGCGGCCGATCGAAGGCCTGCGTCTGCGCCCTGGTTGGGAAAGCTTCGTCGGCTCGGGTCCTCTGCCGATGCGGCACGGCTTGACGGTCGGAGAGCTCGCGCACTGGTTCGTCCGCACGCTCGGCCTCAACGTCGAGTACGAAGTGATCGCGATGGAGGGCTGGCGGAGCGACGAGGCGCCGGGGTACGGCTGGCCGCTGTATGAGCGGACCTGGGTCAACCCGAGTCCCAACGCCCCGAATTTGTGGATGGCGCGCGCCTATGCGGGCACTGTGATGCTCGAAGGCACCACGCTCTCCGAAGGGCGCGGCACCACGCGTCCGCTCGAGTTGTTCGGCGCACCAGATCTCGACGCGCGCGCGCTCCT
The DNA here is from genome assembly GCA_036381695.1 of Steroidobacteraceae bacterium. Taxonomy (GTDB): domain Bacteria; phylum Pseudomonadota; class Gammaproteobacteria; order Steroidobacterales; family Steroidobacteraceae; genus Steroidobacter. The sequence goes on along the minus strand of DASVCI010000108.1, from coordinate 16,512 downwards.
CGCACGTATGCAAGCGCTTGCTCCCGATTGGCTTCAAGGGTGTCGCTTGCGGCTGTGTTGGTTCGAGCCGACGTTTCACAAGCACGTGGGCAAGTTATGCGCCGGCGTGCAGATTCACGTCGAGGACGGCAGCTACCGGCACGAGGCGTTTCGACCCTGGCGCCTGCAGGCGCTCGCTTTCAAGGCGCTGCGCGCGCTCGATCCGGAGTATCCGTTATGGCGCGACTTCCCTTATGAATACGAGACCGACCGGCTCGCCATCGACGTGATCAACGGCAGCCCGTTGCTGCGCGAATGGGTTGACGATCCGAAGGCCTCGCCGGCGGACCTCGATGCGCTCGCGCGCGCGGACGAAGCCTCATGGGCTGAAGAGCGTGAAGCGTTCTTGATCTACCGATGAGACAGCCGAGCTCGCGCAGGAACCGTGCCTTGCAACGAGGCGTTCCAGCGCGAGAGCCCTCACCCGGGAGATCCTGTCATGCCGCGTCGATACAGCAAGAAGGCCTCGAAGAAAGTCGCACGGGCCATGCGCGAGCGCAAGCGGGGAACGTTGCGCAGCGGCCGCTCCGGCCGGAAGGTGAAGAGCCGCAAACAGGCAATCGCCATCGGCTTGTCGGAGGCGCGCCGCGAGGGCGCCAAGGTGCCGCCGCCTCCAAGCAAGCGTGGCGGCGGGAAGAAAAAACAAAGCGGCTCGCGTACGCGCGGCAGGAAAAAGCGCAGCAGCAAGAAGAAGTGATCGGCACGCCCGGGCGGTGAGCCGGGCCGGCTCACTCAGCCTTGCGTCGGCCCGTCCACTTGCCGTCGGCGAACGCACCGAAACGAACGGTGCCGCTCATCGTCTCGCCGCTCACCGAGCCGGAATAATCGATGCGCAGGTCGCGACCCTGCACCTTGAGATCGATGCCGAACGCGATCGCATCGCCGTTCAGCGTGCCGGTGAGGGGCACCTCCCCCTGTGAGCTCAGCATGCGCCCGGACAGCTTGGTGCCGTCCTGGATGAAAATCGTCTCGGAGTCGCGCTGGCCCATGGGGCTTTGGATCGTCAGCACCCAGGTCCCGGCGACCGACGGAATCTGCTCCACCGGCGTGGCAGGAGGCGGCGCGGGGCGCCGGGACGGCGAAGTGGAACAACCGGCCATGAGGCAGATCGAGGCCGCCAACAGCCAGACTCGCGCGATCGACATTGCACCTCCCGGTAACGTGGCGGACGAAGCTTAATCGGTTTTGCGGCAATTGGTGCCCGATGCCCGAGCCGGACGTGCCCTCTGCTCTCCCCTCTTGTCTTGTCTCTGGTTCTTTGAGTCGTGAGCCCTTTTTAAACCGGCGGGCCCGGGCCGGAGTCTCACCGGTGAGCCTTCGACCAGCCGTTGCAACCTGGCTCCACTTCGGCGCCGGGCAGCGGCTCCGCCACTTGAGCCGCGTCGATCGCTCGCCTGATCGCGATTTCGTCTCGTTTCGTCTCAGACGCCCGAACCGGCCCCCGGGGGGCCAGTCCAATGCGCCCGTTCGAGCTCAGGGAGTCATAGGATGCGTCTCATCCAGGGAGCGATCCGCAACCCGATCGCGGTCGCCGTCACGGTCGTGCTCGTGTGTCTGTTCGGCACGTTGAGCTTGGCACAGTTGCCGCTGCAATTGTTTCCCGACATCGAGCGGCCCACCATCTCCATCTTCACCGACTGGCGCGGCGCCTCCCCCGAAGAGGTCGAAGCGGAGCTCCTCGAGCCGCAGGAGCAAGTTTTGCAGGGGCTCGCGGGCGTCGAGGAGATCCAGGGCAACGCCAACGCCGGCGGCAGCCAGATCTTTCTGACCTTCGCGATCGGCACCGACATGAAGGCGGCGCTGGTCGAGGTCATCGGACGCATGAGCCGTCTGCCGCCTTTGCCGCGCGATGCCGACCGGCCGATCGTGCAACTCGGCGGGAACGGCGGCGACGCCAACGAGAACCTCACATTCTTCTTCGTGCAACTCCTGCCCGGCACGCCGGGCCCGATCGATCGACATCGACGGTTCATCGAGGATGTCGTCAAGCCGCGCATCGAGTCGGTGCCCGGCGTCTCACTCGTGGAAGTCCAGGCCGGCCCGCCCGAGGACGTTCGAATCACGGTCGACCTGGCGCGCGCGGCGGCGCTCGGTGTCGGCATCCCGGACATCGCTCGCCAGGCCGCGAGCGCCACGAACGTCTCCGCCGGCCAGCTCGAGGTGGGGCGACGGCAGTACTCGTTGCGCTACACGGGCCGCTATGACATCGAGGAGCTGGGGCAACTCGTGCTGGCCTGGCGCGATGGACAGCCCGTGCGCCTGCAAGACGTGGCGACGGTGCGAAAACAGCCGCCCGATCCGCAGTTCTTCGCATATCAGAACGGCAATCCCGCCATCAGCCTGCGCATCCAGCGCGCGCCGGGAGCGAACGTGCTCGAGACGCTCGAGCAGGTGAAAGTGGTGGTCGCCGAATTGCGAGAGGGGCCGCTCGAGGAACGCGGCCTCGGGATCGAGCAGTCGTTCGACGCTTCGCTCTTCATCAAGCGTGCGGTGAACCTGCTGATCGAGAATCTCGTCGTCGGCGCCCTGCTCGCGCTCCTGTGCGTGTGGTGGTTCATGCGCGATGCGCGCGCGACCGTCGTCATCGCGAGCACGATCCCCGTCTGCTTGCTTGCGACATTCTGCGCGTTGCAACTCGGCGGGCGCAGCATCAACGTCATCTCCCTGGCCGGGCTTGCCTTTGCCGTCGGCATGGTCGTCGAAGGCGCCATCGTCGTCTCCGGCAACATCATCCGGCTGAAAGAGAGCGGCATGCCCATCGATCAGGCGGCGCACGATGGCACGCGCCAGGTCGTGCCGGCTCTGTTCGCTTCGACAACCACCACAGTGGCCGTCTTCTTGCCCGTGTTGTTCCTCGAGGACGTCGAAGGACAGATCTTCGCGGACCTCGCGCTCACGATCTCCATCGCGGTAGCGCTTTCGATCCTCGTCGCCGTTACGGTCGTGCCCGCCGCTGCGGGCCGCTGGCTCAGCGGTCACAGCACCAACTCCGGTTATGGAGCCGGCTGGCCAGGGCTTACGGACAAAGTCATCGAGTGGACGCGCACGCGCAAACAGCAACTCGCGTGGGTGGCTGCGCTTCTGGTGGCGCCGTTGGCGCTGGCGTGGCTCCTGCTGCCGAAGCTCGATTACTTGCCGCCGGTCAAGCGCGCCGCCATCGATGCGTTCTTCAGCTTCCCGCCCGGCATGAGCCCGCAAACCGTCGATCGGGAGATCGCAAGTCGGCTCATGGAGCGAATGCAGCCCTACATGCGCGGCAAGAAGGAGCCGCAGCTCAGCAACTACTACGTAATCCTGTGGCCGGGAGGTGGGACGCTCGCAGCGCGCGTGGTAGACGGGGACAGAATCAGGGAGCTCGAGCGCATCGTGCGTGAGGAGATCGTGGTCGGCTTCCCGGACACGCGCGTATTCGTCACGGAAGGAGATCTCTTCGGCGGCCTCGGCGGCTCGCCGCGATCCATCGCGATCCACTTGCAAAGCAGCGACACGGGTGCGTTGTACGCTGCGGCCGAGGAAGGTCGCAAGCTCCTCGAGCAGACTTTCCCCGGCGCGAACGTGCAATCGTTCCCGAACGCCGACGTGCAGGCGCTCGAGCTTCGCGCCGAACCGAACGATCGTCGCATCGCCGAAGTGGGGTGGGACCGGGCTGCGCTCGGCACTGTCGTGCGGACGCTGGGCGATGGCGCCTGGCTCGGAGAGTACTTCGACGGGCAGACGCGGCTCCCCGTGATTCTGCGCGCCGAGCTGCCTGAAACGCCCGAAGCGCTGGCGCGCGCACCGCTCGTCACACCCTCAGGCGAGCTGGTCTCGTTCGGCGAGCTCGTGCGGCTCGAAACAGCCGTTGCTCCCGAGCAGATCCGTCGAGTGGATCATCAGCGCACGGTCACGCTGACAGTCGATCCGCCGCAGACGCTGTCGCTCGAGGACACCCTGTCGCAACTGGAACGAAACGTCGTGCCCGTGCTGCGAAGAATGTTGCCGCCGGACGCGAACATCCGCCTTGCCGGCAGCGCAGACCGCCTGGACAAGATCATCTCGACGATGGGACTCAATTTCCTGCTGGCGCTGGGCGTGCTGTTCATGCTCATGGCGGCGATGTTCCGATCTTTGCGCGACGCGCTGATCGTGGTGCTGACCGTGCCGCTCGCGCTCGCCGGCGGCGTGCTCGGTATCCGTCTGCTCGGCGTGGTTGCCTTTCAGCCGCTCGATCTGCTGACCATGATCGGCTTCATCATGATGATCGGCATCATCGTCAATCACTCGATCCTGCTGGTCGATCGCACGCGCGAGGCGCTCGACCACGGCCATGACCTGGAGGAGGCGCTGAGGCTCGCGCTGAATCAGCGCATGCGAGCCATGGTCGCGAGCACGCTCACCGGTGTGCTCGGCGCGCTGCCCATGGTCATCAACCCCGGACCGGCGAGCGTGATGTATCGTGGGCTCGCCGCAGTGAACGTGGCGGGCATCGCCCTCAGCATGGTGTTCTCGGTGTTGCTGTTGCCGAGCCTCACGCGATTGATCTACGAACGAAAAGCGCGAGCGGAGACCGTCGCACCGACTCTGCCTGCTGCGATCCCTGGAGAAGCCTCAGAATGAACAATCACGGACCGAAGCTGTTACTCGTGCTGGCCACCGCGGTGACCTCGAGCACCGCCCCGCCGCTCATCGCCACAGGCGCCGAATCGAATCCGGACACCCAGGAAGAAGCCGGGGTCGTCGTCGAAGTGGCGCAGGCGGCGATCGCTCGCATTGCGCCGAGACGCTGGGTGCCGGGCGGAGTCGTCAGCCGCAACGATGCGCGACTAGCGACCAGCGCTGAAGGAAGACTCGAGTACGTGGCGGAAGTCGGCACTCGTGTCCGGGCCGGTGAGCGTGTGGCGAAGCTCGAAGACGAGGCGGTGCGGCTGCGGGTCGAGGAAGCCAAAGCTGAAGTGGCCCGCGTCGAGGCTCAGCGCTCGGCCTCCGAGCGGCAGCTTCGGCGCATCGAACAGCTCGCCAACAACTCGATCTCCCAGACGCAGATCGACGAGGTTCGCTCACAACTGGCCATGCTGACCGCCCAGCTCCAGCAGGCAAAGGTTCGACTGCGCGCGGCCGAACACGATTTGTCGCAAACCGAGCTGCGCGCGCCGTTCTCGGGCATCGTTACCGAGCGCTTCGCACAACGCGGGGAATATGTTGCGACCGGTGCATCTATCGTTCGCGTCGTCGATACCGTGCATCTGGAAGCACGGGTTCAGGCGCCGCTCGCGTTGGTCGGCATGGTGAAGGCAGACATGGAGCTTGCGGTGCGGGCGGGCGATCGACAGATGAAGGCGCGCGTGCGAACTGTCGTACCTGTCGGAGAGGAACGTTCGCGACAGTTCGAGCTGCGACTCGTGCTGGCGGACGGCACCCTGGCCGTCGGAACGCCGATCGAGGTGGGGCTCCCCGAGCGCGAAGCCGTTGAGTCGCTCGTCGTCCCTCGCGATGCGATCGCCGTGCGCAGGGACGGACACTACGTGATGCGCGTTCGAGCCGATAACACTGCCGAGCGGGTGGCGGTCACGTCCATCGCCTCGGAAGGCGATCTTGTGACGATCCGCGGCCCGGTTTCAGCCGGCGATCTCGTGGTCGTTCGGGGGGTCGAGAGGCTTCAGCCCGGGCAGCGGGTTACGGTCGTCGGGCGTGCGGCCTCGATCGCCGGAGGCGAGAGGCCTCAGGTGCGCTGAGGCTCTCGCTCCGCAAGGAGATTTCCAAGATTTCAGCGAGTCGCCGATTCTCAACGTCGGCGACGCAAAGCACAGCCCGCGAGGCCGAGCAGCAGCAAGCCGAGCGTACCGGGCTCGGGCACTCTGACCGGTTCCTCATCCGGGTCGTGCGGGATCCAGGGCGTGGAGTCGTCGGGATCCGAACCGCCGTTCCCGTCGTCGCCCTGGTTCTCATCGCCGGACCCGTCGTTCGGCCCCGGATCGTTCGAGCCTCCCTCGTCGCCCGATCCGTTCGAGCCGCGCTCGTTGTCACCGCCGGACCCGTCGCCCGGCCCCGGATCGTTCGAACCTCCCTCATCGTTCGACCCGTTCGAGCCGTCGTTGGGCTCATCGTCGCCGGGTTCGTCTTCGCCGGCCGGCGCAGAGTCCGAGCCTTGCGCGGGCGGCGTGTTGTTCGAAGGCGCCTCCGGAGCAGGCTCCACAGGACCAGATCCGCCGTTTTCATCGTCCGTACCGCCGCGTCCACCGCCGCCGGGCGGCAGTCCCACCGGGCTCAGGCTCACCAGCCTGATCGGCCGACGGAGCGGCGGCGGCTCACTGCTGCTCGCCGAATCGCTCTGCGCGTGCAGCACCGGCCCGGACGCTTCGCCCGGTTCCGCCGGCGTGCTCACTCGCGTCGGTTCAGATGAAGGTTCATTGCTCGATGGCTCGCCATTGCTCGATGGCTCGCTCGGTCGCGGCGAGCTCGCAGGAATCGGTGTGGCCACCTCGAGCGGAACAGCGACAGGCTCCTCGCCTGCAGGCGATGGCTCGCCTGACGGCGGCGTCTCGGTCGTCGGGCCCTGAACGACCGGAGTGTGGAAGGAAGGTGCGTTCCCGGCTCGTGGCTGGAAAGCGATCCATCCGATTCCGAGCGTCGCGATACCGAGCGCAGTCGGCACCAGCGCCAACAACAGCCAACGGCGGCGTCTTCGCATTGCTTTGGTTCTCCGTACCTGTCCTCCTTTGATCTATGCAAATCGCGGTCCAGGTGCGTGAATGAAGGCGATACGCGAGTGAGATGTAAGCTCTCGCGACACAACGCCCGATCAAAGCGTCGATGGCAGGCAGAAGGAGCTTCTGCTCAGAGGCCAGCAGTGCGCGATTTGTTGAGTGCGTCACACTTCGCGCGCGATGAGACCGGTTTATGTCTCGAAGAAGCGTAAAAAATTCCGGCGCTCGCACTCGCGAGCGCATCCGCTGCCGCAATTTGCGGTCAGATGCTCGCGGGATGCTCTGAAGTCACTCGGTCTTGTTCGCGAAGATCCGCTCGCGATAGGAAGCCAGGCGCTTCTCCGCAAGCGCAAGGGCGCTGTCGCCTTCGGGTCGCGCACGACGCAACCGAAGCACGCTTTGCGACAGTAGCTCTTCGGCGCGCATTGGATCGAGCGAGCTCAACGCGGCCCCGAGCCCGCTTTCAGCTTCGGCGATCATCCAGTGATCGGCGGGCATGATGCGCCGACGCGTCTCGAGCGCGCCTTCGAAGAAAGTGCGCGCTTCATCATTGGCTCCGCGCGCGAGCAATATGTTCGCGAGGACGCATTGCGCCGTAGCCAATCGACCCGGATTCTGCGCGTCCAGAAGACTGAGGGCACTGCGCGCCGCCTGTTCTGCCTGCTCGAGCCGGCCTCGCACAAACGCAATCTGCGCTTCCTCGAGCAGGAGCTGCGCACGGCGCGCTTCGGTCGCGTCGACGTTTTCCGCCGCAATGCTCTGCGCTCTCGCGAGCAACTGTTCGGCCTGGCCGAGCTCGCCCAGCTCGCGGTAGGCGGCGCTCATCTCGATCAGCGTGCTCATGAGGTGCGGGCTGCGCTCGCCGGCCAGAGTTACTTTGAGCTCGAGCGCCTCGTTGAGCTCGGTCAGGGCGCGCCTCGGCCGGCCCGCCTCGTTCTCGAGGCCGCCGAGATTGTGATACGCGATCGCCAGATCGAAGCTTTGCTCTCCGAGACGCTTGCGGAAGATTTCGCGCGCCTGCAAGAGCGCCTCCCGCGCCTCGTCGTATCGGCCGCTCGCTCGCATCACATGCGAGAAGTTGTTCCACGTGCGAGCAACGAGCAGCGCATCGGGCCCAAGCCGCCTGATCTGCAAGTCCAGGAGCTCCCGCTGCAACTCGCCCGCCTCGCTCAGCTTGTATTGACGCCGCAGGGATTCGGCGAGGGCGTACACCGAGTTCGCGTACAGATCGTGCCCTTCATAGACGGCGTTGCGCACGAGATCGAGGGATTCCCGCGCCAGGTGCTCGGCCAGCACCAGCTCGCCGGTGAGCAAGTAGGTCATCGCATAGCCTTGCAGCACTTGACCGAGGACGTGCGGCTGCGGCGGATCGAGCGCGCGCGCGAGCCGCTCGGCCCGGCTGTGATAGTCCAGCGCTTCCTCGAAGCGCTGCTGGGCACGCAATGCCCCGGCGATCGAGGTCAGCAAGCCGACGGCCTCGGCATCCTCCGTGCGCCCCAGCTTCTCCCGGATCTTCCATGCCTCATCGTAATGACTCAGGGCCAGCTCGACCTGGCCGAGGTTCTCGTGGACGCCGCCCAGCGAGGCGAGTGCTTGGGCGAGCTCTATGTGATCGTTGCCGAAGCTGGCGCGTTCCTGCGCGACCGCCCGTGTGAGCAGCTCGTACGCCTGCTTCCACAAACCAAGCCCGTTGTAGACCTGGCCCATGGTTCTGAGCAGCGTCGCGCGAACGCGAGGCTCCGCTTTGAGCTCGGTGTCAATACGGGCCACGGCAGCGTCCAGCACTTCGCGGACGGTGACCGTGTTGCCTCGCGATTCGCTGGGATTGGCGACCCGGAACACCTCCTGCATGAACTGCGACACTTCGGCCGCGGTCCGCCTTTCACGCTGAGCGGCATCTCGCTCGGCTGCGAGCCTTGCGGTGTAGAACGTCGTGAGACCGACGATCGTCACCGTTACGGCGGCCGCCGTGGCGAGCGCTCCTGCATTACGCCGGATGAACTTGCCCGCGCGGTAAGTCCATGCGTCCGGTCGCGCCTGGACGGGAAGGTCTTCGAGGTAGCGCCCGATGTCCTCGGACAACGCGCCGGCAGACGGGTAACGCCGCTCGGGCTCCTTGTGCATGGCCTTGAGGACGATGTTGTCCAGGTCTCCGGCCAGCACCCGGGACAGAGCGCGCGAGCCGGCCTCGGAATCCCCGCGGCTTCGCACCGACACGCTCGGCTTGGGCGGCTGCAAGTTGCAGATGACGTGCTCGAGCGCTTCGATGTTGCGGCTCGGCACGATGTACGGCTTGGTGCCGGTAAGGAGCTGATAGAGCAGCACTCCGAGCGAGTACACATCGCTTGCCGTGCTGATGGGCTCGCCTCGCACTTGCTCGGGGCTTGCGTGATCGGGTGTCAGCACCCGCTCGTACAGGCGGGTCAAGCCATCCATCTCGCCCGTCTGGTCGGGATCGATGAGCTTGGCGATGCCGAAATCGAGGAGCTTCGGCACGCCCTGCGCCGTCACCAGGATGTTCGAGGGCTTGATATCTCGATGGACGACCAGCTTCTGGTGCGCGTACTGCACGGCCGCGCAGACTTGCTGAAAGAGCCTCAGGCGCGCGCGAACGTCGAGTTGCTGCTGTTCGCAGTAGCGGTCGATCCTCGTGCCTTCGACGTACTCCATCGCCAGATAAGGCACACCGCCCTCGCCGGCTCCGCCGTCCAGCAATCGCGCGATGTTGGGATGGTTCAGGTGGGCGAGGATCTGGCGCTCGGCGCGAAACCTCCGCGCCAAAGCGCCGCTCGGCAGGGTGCGGCCGATCAGCTTCAACGCGACCTGCTGCTCGAACTGCTCGTCAGCGCGCTCGGCCAGGTACACCGCGCCCATGCCGCCGCGGCCGAGCAATTTCAGCACCCGATAGCGGCCGATGACCGTGCCGGGCTCGAGACTCTCCAGCTCGGCGAACGCGGGCGAGATCGCTGTCGGATCGGAAGGCGCGCGGTCTTGGGCCGGATCGTGCTCGTGCAAGGTGGATCAACCGCGTTGCATGTCCCCAGGCAGCGCGATTGTAGTCGCAAGGGCGGCGCATCGGTAGCGCAGGCGGCGCGGAAAACCGCGCACCTCGTCACTTTTCTATTCTGTATTGAATGCCGGCGCGCGTGGCCTCCGGACCCCGCTGAGTCTGAACGGCCAGCTCCTTGGAAAGCTCGTAGCGCAACGTAACCACTTCGCCCGGCTCGAAGAGGCCGACGCCGTAGCTCAAGTACAGCCTCGGCGAGAGATACTCACCGACGGTCAAGGCCGACCCGCCGAGCATCTGCTCTTCCTTGACCGCCACCTCATCGACGCCGAGCCGCCGTCCGAGGTTCCTGGCCAGCAATCCGCCAGCCGCGCTCCCGAGCGAGCGAGCTGCGGTTTGCATGGTATCACCCTCGCCGCTTCCGACCTGATCGAGCGGCTTGCCTGTGACCAGGTAGGCGAGCGCTTCGGACTCGGCCATCGGCGGATCGGAAAAGACAGTCAGCTCCGGCGAGCGCGCAGTGCCTCGCACGCGCAAGCCTGCCGTCACTTCCTCGACGACCCGAATGGCTTCGATGTTCAAACCCGGGTCGTCGAGCGGGCTCGCGGCATACGAAAGCTCGCCTCGTTGTATGGTCAAGTCCTGCCCGAACGCCTTGTACGTGCCGGAGACGCGAACTTCCCCCGAGCCCGTCGTCGGCTCACCCGGCACCTCACGCACATCGAGGCGCCCTTGCACCTGGGCTTGCAGGCCGAACCCGGTCAGCTCGACCTTCTCACCCAGCGCGACGGTGATGTTTGCATAAAGCGGCGCCTTTTCGACTTCTTCCTGCCGCCGCTCTTCGTCGATGATCACGACGTCGGGCGAAGCCTGCTGCGCGCGATCGCCGTCACGTGGCAGCTTCTGCAAATTCACTGCCGCCTCGGGGATCGTCACTTCACCGGAAAGCTGCATGCGCTCGCCGGCGCGGACAAACTCGAGTGCCGGAGTCACGATCACCCTGGCGCCGGGAATGTCGGCGGCGAGGAACCGATCTCCGCTCACCTGAAGCGTCACTTCTCCTTCCGGGCTCGCCTGGCCGGAAAACGCGAGATGGCCGTCGCCCGAATCGACTCCGCCGCTCAAATCGATGCGGTTGGCTTCGCCTGGCCGCGCCTCCAGCCGACCGTTCTCGAGTCGCAATCCGAGCGCAGGAAGGTCTGCGCGAAGCTCTCTTACGTTCAGCTCACCGCCAATCTGCGGCTCCTGCAACGTGCCTGTGACAGCGACGCGCGCGTCCAGGGCGCCACCGAAATCAGCAACCTGCGCCACGAATACGCCGAAGGGCGCAAGATCGGGAAAGCTGGCGTTGAGCTCGGCCTCGAGCGGCGATTCGAGCTCTCCCAGCCCTCGTACCGTTCCTCTCGCACTGAGCGAGCCGTTCTCCTGAAGTTGCGCGCTCACCGTACCGTTGCCATCGCGGCCCGCCAGAGTCGCGTTGACTTGCAGAGCCCGGTAGCTGAGCAGCGTCTCGGGCGGCGCTTGCGCCTCGGCCTCCTGAGTTTCCTCTGCTCCTGCCGTTGCAAGGCGCGCGATGCGTCCTTCGGGAGAAGCGAGCGAGACTTCGCCGAACAACTCGCCTTCCGGAGTTCGCCTGATCGTGCCACGGCCTTGCAAGGTGCCGCTCAGCTCGATCGGCATGTCTTGCGGAGCGAACACGTTGCCGAGCGCGAGCGGCACATTGGCGATCGAGTAGGCAGCCTCCATCGAGCCATCCGGTTGGGAGCTGCCGCCCGCGCAGACCTCGATCGCGCCGTCGACGAGGCACGCTCGGGAGACTTCGATCGCGCGCTCCTGCCATTCGATGCGTGCGGGCTCGCGCAGCGCGAGCCTGGCCGCGTTCTCGACATCCAGCACCAGATTCTCGAGGACACCCGCCCAGCCCTTCTCGATGCGCTCGCCTTGCAAGCCCACCTCGAAGGCGAGCGGCCGGCCCGTGCCCGTCAGCGTAAGGCGATGCGCTTCCTCCTCCCCTGAAAGGCGTGCGCGGAGCGCTTCGAACTCGAAGCCTGCCGCCGCCAGACGCTCGAGGTCGATTCGGGCGAAACCCGCCGGGTCGCTCAGATCATCGATCTTCGCGTCGAGCGCGAGCGAGTCCACGCGGACACCCGCAGCGTGCAGAGCGTTGCCTCGCGCGTCGGCGACGATCGACAACGCCGGCCATTTCCCGCGCACGACGGATGTCGCGCTCAATCGCCCGCCTGCGTCCGGCAACCAGTCGTTCAGCGAGGCGATTTCGACGGCAAGCGTCGCGTCCAGTTCCTCACCGGGCTCGCCACGGAAGCGCAGCTCACTTTGTCCGGAGCGCAGATCGAGCACGCCGGAAATCACGCGAGCAGGAGTGATCGACAAGTCCGCTCGACCGGCGACTGTTCGCCCGCGCAGATCACCCGCGAGGTCCTCGAGAGTCAGCCTGCCTTCGGGCCCCTGCTCCGTCATGCGGCCCGTGCTCGACAAGTCGAAAGCCAGGTTGCCGCGCCAGCCCGCTGCCAAGGCGCCGGGATCGAACCTCCTCGCGGTGGCTGTGACGTCCCAAGCGAGCGCAGGTTGCAACTGCACGCGTCCGCTTGCAGCCAGACGCCCTTGCTTCTGTACGATGTCGAACTGATTGAGGAGCACAGCCTCGCTCGATCCGTCTACATCGAGCGAAACGTTCGCGACACGCGCGGGAGGACCTATCGAGAGCGTTCCCTTCGTGCTGTAGCGCTCGGCGTTACCATCAAAGCTCAACTGTCCGCGCGTATGCAGCTCCTGGCCCGCCCAGACCGCGGGAATCACGATGTCTCCCCAGTCGAGCGCGAGTTGCGCCGTCCAGGGATCGCTCTCGAAGCGCACGTCGCCTCGAGCGCGCAATTCCCCGGCACTTTTCGCGATGCGCAGAAGCGCATCCAGCGACACCACCTCCTCCTTGCGCTCGAAAGCCAGGTGATCGATGCGGATGGGCTCGTCGTTTACGAGCAGATCTCCCGACACGGTCCCGCGTTCGAGCGAGCCATTGCCCTCCAACTTCGCCGCGAGGCTCGACAGACTGGAGTCCGGCAGCAACCGTTCGCGTGGATCGAACCTGGGCACATCGAGCGCGAAGCGCCAGGGGCGCTCGCCGGTCTGGTTCAGGAACACTTCGAGCCGGGCGGTCGCGGGCGACGTCAAGCTCAAGGTGAGCGAGGCGTTCTCATCCCGCGCTTCGGTTCTGAGCCCGCCGGCGAACGTGCGCTCACCGACCTGCCAGCGGAAGCGCCCGCTGCCTTCGCCTGCAAAGAGGTTCGATTGGCTGACCCGTCCGGCGAACTGAACTTCGCCCTGACTCGAGCGCAAGTCGAGCCGCTCCACGGCCAGGTCGGTGCCTCTCCAGTGGCCGGCGAACACCGCCCGAGTGACGTCGAAAATCTGTGTCTCGTCTCGTCGCACCCGAATGTCCCGGGCAGTGAACGAATCGACGACCACATCGATCGGCGCCTCGAGCATGAACGGCTTTTCTCCTTCAGACGGTTCGGGTGCAGCACGCGTCGGCTCGCTCAGATCGACCTGAACTCCGCTGAGCTGCGCCTGCTCGACGTGCAGGAGCCAACGCACCAAATCGGTCAGCGCGAGATCGAGGAGAATGCGTTCGGCGCGCACATCGACGCCGACCTCGGGATCCCGGTAACGCAGGTTCGTAAGTGTGAGCGGACCGGACAAAGTCCCTTCAACAGCGCCGATGTGCAGCTTCTCTGCGAGTACGTTGCTGGCGATCGCAGCGGCGCGACGCGCACCGGACTGCGTTCCGAGCAGCCACGCAGTCACCCCTGCGAGCAACAGCACCAAAGCGACGAGCACGAGCGCAGTCCACTTGAGCCATTTCATACGGGCGCGCTCCTCGCATGCGCTCTGGCGCGATTGCTCATAAGTCGGGCCCGATGACGAGGTGAATGCGCCAGGAATGATCGAAGTCCGTCACGACCGGCCGGGCGATGTCGAGGCGGACCATGCCCACGGGCGACTTCCACCTCAAGCCAAGCCCCGCGCCTACGTTGGTTTCAAACTCGTCGGTGAACGCATCGCCCGCATCGACGAACGCGGCGAGCCCCCAGCTCTCGAGAAAATAGTGCTCGTACTCGGCACTGGCTACTGCGAGGTACTCGCCTCCGATGACTCTCCCGAGCTCGTTTTGCTCGCCCAGCTGCTGATAATCGAACCCGCGAATCGAGCGATCGCCGCCGGCGAAAAATCTCAGCTCGGGCGGCAGTGCATCGAAATCCTCGACCCACATGGCGCCGAGTGACGCGCGCACGATGAGTCGGCCGTTCTCGCCAAGCTGCTTCAACTGCTTGCCCTCGGCACGCGCCTGCACCAGGCTCGTATCCGACAGCACTGATTCCGCAGCGAGCCTCAGGCCATAGAGCAGGGAGTACCCGCTCAACGGGAAGTAGAGATCATCGGCCTTCTTTCTGACGAGCAAGCCCTCGGCGTACAGCAAGCTCGTGTGTCGTTGCTCCTCTGCAATCTCGAAGTCGCCGTTCAGATACTGAAGACCCAGCGTGCGCGTGAAGCCCTTCCATCGATCCGTCACTTCGGTGGCGGCGAGGCGCAACATCCGCGAAGTGCTCGTATCCGTCTCCTCGTCGCGGTAGGCGGCTCCGAAGGTGAACATCCGATTGCGCTCGCCCGGCTTCGGGATGATGTACTGCGCGCTCGCCTCTTTCAGGCGCGGCGAGTACTCGATCTCGCCTTTGAGCTTGTGGCCGCGATCGTTGATCCAGCGTCGCTCGATGCCGAGCCGCCCGCCCGGCCCGGTGTCCGTACTGACGTACACCTCGGCCGTGTAGACGGTGCGCTCATCCCGGATCAACATCACATCGATCGGCACAGTACCGTCGCGGGCATTCTCGAGATCGGGCGTGACCGAGACGGAGGAAAAGTAGTCGGCGGTCGACAGCCGTTGCTGCAGCTCGAGGAGCTTCTCGAGCGAATAGAACTCGCCCTCTTTCCAGGGCGTGTAGCGCTCGAGGAAGCTGTCCGGAAACGGGACGTCGCCCGAGAATCTCACGGGCCCGAAGCGGAAGCGCTCCTGAGGGTTCCAGGCCAGATCGACTTCGGCCGTGTTCGAGGCACGCACCACCTCGACGCGATGCCGGACGGCCTCCGGTCTCAGAAAGCCCGCCGCGGCGAGCGCCGTTTCGACCTCCCGCTTGCTGCGCTCGTAAAGGCGATGATCGAGACGATCGCCGACCTTGGGCTCGAAGCGCTCGACCGCCTGGCGCACCGCTTCGACCTGCATCGCCTCGGGGCCGACTTCGATGCTCACGTCGCGCACGATCACGGGCTCACCGCGCTCGACCTTGAACACAGCTCGATAGGTCTCCTGGTCGGGCCGCTCGAGCGCTCCGGAGACGGTCGCGTGGTAATAGCCGAAAGGCTCGAGCGCGAGGCGAATTTGCTCATCCGCACGCTCGTAGAGCCGCACGACCTGCGACGGAGAGATCTCGCGATCTTCGTACTCTTTAAGCTCCACGCTGGCCCGGGCGGATTCGAGCTCCTCGCCTTCCAGGCCCTGGATCTCGACACTCACCCGCTCGGCCCACGCCTGCGAGCCGAGCGTAAGAGCGACGGCCAGCACGGTGCTCGCGCATGCGTTTTGTCTGGAGAGCGCGAAGCTCATGCGTGCCGACATCGGTGAGTCACGGCAGAGGGACGTTCCGCCGCGCCCGTTGTTCCCAGCGCCTGAGTCCCCGCCGGGATCCGCCGCACCGAGGCTGGCGTTGTTCTTGAACCGGGCTGCCTCCCGAATCCTTCAGCAAAGAGGTCATTCATGACACACGAGGTCCGCGCCGATCGGCATGGCTTGCACCACGAGCCGAGCCGAGGCCGGCACGCTCGCGAGCCGCAGCAGATTCCACCGCGAGGATGGCTCGATATTGCGCTGCGTGTAAAAGAACAACTGACGAAGGACAACGCCTCCATCGTGGCAGCGGGCCTCGCGCTCTATTCGCTCCTCGCCCTTTTCCCGGCCCTGACCGCGATCGTTCTGGTGTATGGCCTGTTCTCTTCGCCCGATGACATCGCGCAGCAATTGCAGTCTCTTCAGGGGTTCCTGCCGGCCGAGGGCGTGACGATTCTCGAGCGCCAGCTCGCTGAGCTCGCGAGCCAGCGCGGACAGACCCTCGGGTTCGGCCTGATCGCGGCGGTGCTCGTTGCGCTCTGGAGCGCGCGCAAGGGCATGGTCGCGCTCATGACGGCCACGAACGTCGCCTATGACGAAGAGGAGAACAGGGGCTTCTTCAAGCGGCTGTTCATCTCGCTCGCGTTCACCGGCGGCGCCGTGCTGGGCTTCCTGGCAGTGGTGGCGTTCGGCGTAGCCGTTCCGATCGCGCTCGGCTTTCTGCCGCTCGGCCAGGCGGCCAATGTCGCGATCCTGGTGCTTCGATGGGTGGCGTTGTGGCTCATCGCGGTCGCCGGGCTGTCGATCGTGTATCGCTTCGCACCGGACCGACACGAGCCCAGATGGGGCTGGGTGAGCTGGGGCTCGGCGATCGCCGCGACGCTTTGGCTCGGAGGGAGCCTGTTGTTTGCGCTGTATCTCAGGCGGTTCGGCGCTACATATGGCGAAACCTACGGCGCGCTCGGAGGCATGGTCGTGATGCTGCTCTGGCTGTACTTATCGGCCTACTTCGTCATGCTCGGCGCCGAGATCAATGCGGAGATGGAACGCCAGACGCTGCGCGACACAACCACCGGCCCCGACAAGCCCATGGGCGAACGCCGGGC
>DASVCI010000107.1:0-17466 GCA_036381695.1 Steroidobacteraceae bacterium | reverse complement strand
TGTAATTACCCTCGCTCCGCATTACTTCCGCCGACAGTCGAGGAGAGTCGTCATGGCGTTGTGGAAAGATCAGTACGGCCGCGAGCAAGGCACGAACGAGCCGGCCCCCCAGGAGAAGAGCGCCGCAGCGCCGATCAGCATTGAGACCGCCCGTAACCAGGCGGCGCCGGCCGCACGCGCCGAGGCCAAAGAGTCGGTCCTGGCCGCGGGCCTGACCATCGAGGGCAAGATCGAAGGCGCGGGCCACGTGCGCATCGCCGGCCAGTTCAAAGGCGACATCCACGTGCAGGGCAACCTCACCATCGAGGCCGGGGCCAAGGTCACCGGCGGAGTGCGGGCCAACACGGTCGTGGTGGGCGGTGAGCTCGAAGGCAACATCGATGCCGCCTCACGCGTGGAGCTGTTGCAGACGGGCATCTTGAATGGCGACCTCAAGGCGGGCTCGCTCACCGTTGCGGCCGGCTCGCGCATGCGGGGTCGCGCCGAGTTCGGCTGGGACGAGAAGAGCAGCGGCGGTAAGAGCGCCTGAGTCTCTTCGGCCGCCTCGTCGCGAGGCCGTCCCGAATGCCTGCCGGCCCTCGCGCCGCCCAAACCGTCAGATCGAGGGCCAGCGAGCGAGGGTGGAGCATCCGACTGACCAGAGGGCTGTGAGCCGATGAACATGAGCCGTGTCGTCACGACCGGCAAAACGCGTATCTGCCCGCACTGCAAGGCGACGATTCTCGAGAGCGCGAGCGTCTGCCCGGCGTGTCGGCATCATCTGCGCTTCGACCCGAAGGCGATCGTCGAGCGGCGCATGCAGCCGGCGTTCTCGCCGCTGCGCGTGGAGGGAACGTTTCGCCATCCGCCGAGCGGCGAGCCCTGGGAGTACTCGGTCGTGATCTCGATCCGTAACGATCGCGGCGAGGAGATCGATCGCAAAGTCGTGGGGGTCGGCGCTCTGCAGCCGAACGAGAGCCGCACGGTCATGCTTTCCGTCGACGTGTTCGCGCCGAACCTCAACAACAACAAGAAGGGTTGAGGACCGTCTCGCCTTACGGAGCGCTACCCGCAGCACGCTCCGATTCACGAGACTGCTGACTCCAGGCGAGTAATCCTCGCGCGGCGGATTTCTATAATCGCCGCCGTTTGCATAACGCCGTCACGGCAACACAAAAGGACCTTCCCATGCAGATCTCGATGTATCAGGCGTGCGTGCCCACGTTCATTCACACTCTGAAGAACCTCAAGTCGATCCTGCAGAAAGGCATCGCGTATGCCGAGGCCAGGCAGTTCGATCCGAACGTCCTCGCCGGAGCCAGGCTCTTTCCGGACATGCTGCCGCTCACGCGCCAGGTGCAGATCGCCTCGGATGCGGCGAAGTTCGCGGTGGCGCGCCTGGGCGACATCGAAGCACCGAAGTTCGAGGACAACGAGACGACGATGCTCGAGCTGATCGCGCGCGTCGAGAAGACGATCACTTTTCTCGAGAGCGTAAAGCCCGAGCAGATCGACGGCTCGGAAGATCGCACGATCACGCTCAAGACCCGCAGCGAGACGTTCACCTGTCCCGGCTTGATCTATCTCAGGCACTGGGCACTGCCCAACTTCTTCTTCCACGTCACGACCGCGTACGACCTGCTGCGCCACAACGGAGTGGAGATCGGCAAGGCCGACTTCATCGGCCGCTTCGTCTGAGCTGAGCCCTCAATCGCGCGCCTCCCGGGCGCCGCCCGGCGCCGGCTGGCCGAGAAAGACCAGCCGGTCGTCGAGCGCTTCGGTCATCTCGAGGTACGCGCGGGCGCGCGCCTCAGCCTCGAGGATGCGTTCTGCGGCAAGCAGGGCTTCCTCGAACAACGGTGCGGCGGCATCCGTGTCGCCAGCCCAAGCCTGCGCGGCCGCAAGGGCCGCGAAGGCCGCTGGCTTGAGTCGAGCTTCCTCGAGGCTGCGGACGGCGTCAGCAGCCGCTTCTACTGTCTCTCGCGAGACCGCCCCGCCGCGTCGAGTGAGCTGCGAGCCCAACGCGCCGAACTGCGCGGCCGTCTTCATCAGCGGATCCTGAAGGGGGATCACGCTTGCGGCGGTCGAATCAACTGTTTCCCCGCCCCGACGGGCGACTATGTCCCGCACGAGAAGCGCGCGTATGACCCTGTCATCCAACCGGCTTGCAAGCTCGATCGCGCGCTCGATCTCGTCGGCTCGCAAGTAGGTTCTCGCTATATAGTCGAGCGTCTCTTCGCGAACCGGGCCCGGTGAGAGACGCCCCGCAAGGGTTGAGGCCAGGCTCATCGTTTCATGCAGAAACGATCGATCACCCCTGGCGAGCTGAAGTCTCACGAGGCGCGCCAGCGCCATCGCGCCTTGCTCTGGATCCTTCGAGCGCTCGGCCGCGCGCCTTGCCTTCGCGACTGAATCTCTCAGCGCCGCGCTGTCGCTCGACTTGGCAACGACGAGTACACGAGCTTGCGCGAACGGGCGCCTCAGGTCGTCCCGAATTTGCCGCAAAGTGCTTTGCGCGCCAGACAAATCCCCCATATCGGCTTGTACGAGCGCCAGCCGCTCGTAGACAAGGTCGCGCTCAGAGCGCTTCGCTTCCTTCGCGAGCGCGAGCGCACGATCGGGGTGACCGGACCTCAGCTCGAGGTCGGCAATGTCGGCAAGCGCGCGTGCATGGTGGAATGCATCGCGAATTCGCGGCAACAAAGCGCGCGCAGCAGAGATTTGCCCTCGCGCGAGGTGAGCGACGACGAGTTGTCGCAGCAACTCACCTTGCTCGTCGCGCTCCTCGAGCCTCTGCGCAATCGCACGCGCACCGGCGAGATCGCTCCTTCTCAATCGGGCTTCGGCAACGGCCAGAAGGGCGGCACTTCGTGGGTCGCGCGCGTCGACCTGCATGGCGGTCTGCTGGGCGCCGTACACATCGTTGGCTGCAAGTTGAGCGAGCGTGATGTCGTGCATCGCCCAACCGCGAAAGGTCGCATCCGGGATCGCGCTCGCCGCCGTCAAGGCCTGACGAATCACCGGGTCGGGAGGCTCATCCGCGCGCGCACGCGCGCGTGCAATGCCAGCGAAAGTGACAGCGCGCCGATACGGGTCTTCGATCTTCCCGGCTTCGTTCAGGCCGCGCTCGAGAGCAATCGCGCGCCAGTGCTGCACTTCCGGGAAATGGGCCTCACGAGTCGCACGAGTCGGCGTGGACGCATCGATCTCCTCGGCACACGTGATGGCGAGCACTGTCGTGCCGAGCACAATGATTGCCGCAAAGAGTCGCAACACGGTAAGCACGGCCACGCGAGCCGGACGCCGGCTTCTTGCCTGACCGCGCTAGTGTGAGCCCGACGCGTCGGGAAACGCCAGCCCCGACGCGGGGCCGAGCAGGATCAGCCGGCGATGGCTGCGAGCTCGGACTCGATCCGTTGCATCTGCTTGCGGGTGGTCATGCCTGCGAGGAGCTTCTCGAAGTGAGGATGCCGGGTCCCGGAGCCGAGAAACTGCCAGCGGTAAGCGGCGAGGAGCGTCGAGCGAATGGCTCGTTGCTCCTGCACCGGGAAGGTGCGCTCGCACAACCGCATGAAATACCCGGCGTCGGCCGAGGCCTGGGCCTCGAGCACCCCATCGAGCACGAGAAGCAGGCAGATGAGCTCATCGACCGCGTGCTCGCGGGCCGCCGGAGAGAGCGAGCGATCCTCGCGACACCACTCGATCTCGTCCATGACCGCGTGCTGGCGCTCCTCGAGCCAGTGGAACCGGAACACATCCCGGTAAAGCGGCGACAGCTCCTCGTCGCGCTCGATGCTCTCGCGATAGTGCACCTGCGTCAGCAGCTCGATGTGGCAGGTCAGGGCGAGCACGGCCCAGCTGGATCTGGCGAGCACTTCTCGCGCCAGCTGGTTCGGATCGGCGAGGAATGCGTACCCTCCCGGCATGCACGCGGCGAGGGCTGCTTCGATCCTGCGGAAGAGCTCCTGATGCTTGAGCTCCTCGTCGCTGAAGCGCACCAGCCCCTCGAGCGCCACTTGATCGCCCAATCGGCGGCGACAAGCCAGCTCGAGCGTCTTGGCGCTGATGAAGCGCTCCACCAGCGCGAACATCGACGCATAGGTGCGGCCCTGCACGTGGCTCATCGAGCGCTTTTCCTCGGGGCTCAGGAAGGCGAGCTCGTTGACCTTGGTGAGCCCGTCGGGCAGGAGCTTGCAACGCAGATCGAACCCCCGGCCGCGGATGACGTCGGCGTCGATGTCCCATCGCACGCGCTTCGAGGCTTTGATGCAGCCGGTGTAGCGCGCGCGATCGCTGTTCTCTCGGAAGAGCTTTTCGGCGGCGGGGCTGATGACGGCTTGGACGGCGGCGTTCATGGCGCAAGCTTCCGGAGTTTCGAGCGCCGCGCATGTTGAGCCGTCAGGGGGCGTGATGCATGAGGCGAGCGCCTCAATCGGGCCCCGGGAGTCGGGACAAATGTCCCAGGTCGTCGCTCGTCATGCGCCGCAGCGTGCCGCACGCGTGCTCAGGCCTCGCCGCGCACGCCGATTCCCCGGTTTCTGGCGACTACGATGGCCCGGGCCCGCGAGTCGACGCCGAGCTTCTCGAAGATATTGGTCAGGTGATTGCGCACCGTCTTCTCCGAAATGAAGAGGCGCGCCGCGATTTCGCTGTTGCCATGGCCCTGCGCGACCAGATACAGGATCGCATTCTCGCGTGCCGTAAGCTCAGGCAGATCGCCGCGCTGCGGCATCTCGCCCGAGGGCGGCCCTGCTCTTTCGAGGAACTCGTCGAGCTCCTGGCAGAAGCGCTTCCAGGCCGGCTCGCTCTCGATGAGGACGTGATTGCGGCTCTCGAGCGTGACGAAGCGCGCCCCCGGAATCTCGGCAGCGAGGAGCCGTCCTTGCTCGAAAGGAATGCGCCCATCGCCGCGAGCGTGAACGACGAGCGTCGGCACGCGCACCTGGGGCAGCAGCGCTCGCACGTCGATCTGTCCGAAGAACTCGAGAATGCGCGCTGCAATCTCAGGCTCGGTCGTCGTGCGCATCAGGTCGCTGAACCAGTGCACCTGCTCGGCATCGGCGTCGGGAATGAAGAGCGAGGCGAAGAGCTGACGGAACGCCGGGTTCTCCTGACCCCAGCCCTGGCGGATGAGCTCGATCAACGCTTCGTTCTGCCGGCGCGACTCCTCGCCCCGGTGCGCCCAGCCTTCCGCATAGCACCCGTACAGGACGAGCTTGGTGACGCGCTCGGGATGACGCACCGCATACTCGATGCACGCAGCTCCGCCCTGCGAGAGCCCAAGGAGCGCAAAGCGATCGAGCTCGGAGGCCTCGATGATCGCCTCGAGATCGGCCACCTGGGCGGCGTGCGAAAGGTCCTCTACTTTCCAGTCGGACAAGCCGCAGCCCCGCGGGTCGAAGCGGATCAGCTCCCTGCCGTCGGACAGGAACCGGAACCAGTGCCGCCACACCGGGCTGTGCCAGTCGAACTCGAGGTGCGACAGCCAGTTGGCGGACTTGACGAGGGGCGGGCCCCGTCCAGAGCTCGCGACGGCGAGGCGCACGCCGTCCCTGGATCTGACGAAGCGTATGGTCTGTTGCACGCGGGCGCGGCCGGAAAAAATGCCCGAGACGGTCTGACAGAATAAGTGCGATCGGTACGTTCGGCCAGTCGGCCGAAAGGCCCTTGCAACGCGACCGCCCGCCCGGGCCGCGCTTCACCCCGCGATGCGGGCCTTGATGCCGTGATGCACGCTCTCAGGAGGAGCTTTGAGGCGTCGGCGGGACTCGGGCCGGGCGCTGCCTTCGAGAATCTTGAGCGCGCGGGCGCGAAGCTTGCGCCTCAAGTGGGCCGGGCGCACCACCGTCGCCTCGGGCCCGAGCTCGAACAGCATTCGAAGCACCGCATCTTCGCGGTCGAACTCGAGCGTCAAGGGCTTCGAGCCCTTGAAGCGCTCGCCGAGCGGCTCGAGGCGCGAGCGGACCCAGGCGCCGAAGCATTCCCGGAGCCTGCGGCACCCGCGGGCGGTGATCTCGATCTGCACCGGGAAATTGTTCGGGGGGCTGCGCTCGAAACGCTCGCACCAGCCCTTCCAGAACTTCTGCAAATCGAAGTCCCGGTCTCTGACGAAAGTAACGCCCGTCGCGGTGAGCGATTGGAGGCGCGAAACGCGGAACACGCGCATCTCCTGCTTCACCTTGCCGATGAGATACCAGGTGTCCACTTTCACAACGAGCGCGTACGGCTCGACGCGGTAGTCGCGACACTCGCGGTTGCTGCGCTCATAGCGGATCTCTATCGCTTCGTCCTTCCAGATGCAGCTGCGCAGCTCATCGAGAAACGGCGGGGCATCGAGCGAGCGGAACCACGGCTTGGTGTCGAACAGCAACCGGCTGCGGGCATGCTGGGCGCGCAATTGATGGATGGCCGGCACGGCCGCGGCCAGCTTGTCGAGCGCAGTGCGCGTCGGCATGTCGAGCTCGCGAACGCCCACACTCGCGGGGCTCGCAATGAGCGCGAGAGCCTCGGCCTCTCCCGGCGACAGACCGGTGAGATCCGAGCTGTACCCCTCGACGAGGCGGATGCCGCCGCCACGACCGGCCTCGGTGTAAACCGGAACGCCCATCGCCGACAGGGCATCGATATCGCGAAATATCGTGCGCACCGAAACCCCGAGGCGCTGCGCCAGCTCGCCGGCGGTGAGCGTGCGGCCGCGCTGCAAAGCCATGACGAGAGAGATGAGGCGCTGAGCTCTCATGATAGTCTCCTTTTCAAGGATCGGCGCGCCGGGCGAACTGCTGCACTCTCGAACGCGCGCCCACCTGATCACTCACCTGAGCATTCCCGCGCCCATGAAGGCAGACACATAGTCCGCCTGGCTGCGGCGGATCACTTCATAGGCCTCCTCGCGCCCGTACACATGGGTGATCTCGGCCTTGTGTTCCTGCGAGCCCGGCGCGTGCTTGTAGGTGAGGAAATAATGCTTCAGGCGCTCGATCACCGAGCCGGGACATTGGCTGATGTCCGTCAGGTGGCCATAGAGCGCATCATCGCGCATCACGGCGATGATCTTGTCGTCGGCCTCGCTCGCATCGAGCATGCGCAAGCCGCCGATCGGAATTGCCTGCACCAGCAGGTCGCCATGTCCGATCGACTTCTCGGTCAGCACGCACACATCCATCGGATCACCGTCGCCGACGATGCCTTCCCGTCCGGTCCGCTCGCCACAGTACGCAGCGACGCGCTCCGCGCACAAGGTCCGGGGAAGAAAGCCATAGAGCGAGGGACACACATTGGAGTAGCGCTGCGGGCGGTCCACCTTGAGCAGGCCCGTCGCCTTGTCGAGCTCGTATTTGACTGTATCGGTCGGCACGATCTCGATGTATGCAGTGACGGCGGCCGGGGCTTCGGGGCCGAGCTCGACGCCGTGCCAGGGATGGGCGCGAAAGGCGGAAGGAAACAATGTCGACATGGAAGGTCCTGTGAGAAGCTGTCGGGCGGCCGGCCGGCTTCGGGAGGCGGCGGCCGGGATGCCATAGGATAATGGTCCGGCGGGGCCCTTGCCTTGACCGCCGATGCCACGCCCGCGCCCGGGCCCGAGCACGCCTGGAAGAAAGACGCATGGTCGATTTGAAACGCTACATCCGCAACATCCCTGACTTTCCCTCACCGGGCATCCTGTTCCGCGACATCTCGCCGCTCCTGCGCGAGCACCTTGCCGAAACCATCGTCCAGATCGAGTCGCTCCTCGGCGAGAGGCAATGGCGCGAAATAGATGCCATCGCCGGCATCGAATCGCGCGGCTTCATTCTCGGCTCGGCGCTCGCGCTCAAGCGAGGCAAGGGGTTCGTGCCGATCCGCAAGCAAGGCAAGCTCCCCCCGCCCGTGGTCAGCGCGCCCTACCGGCTCGAGTACGGCACCGGAGTGCTCGAGATGCAGCCCGGGAGCGGGCGGCTGCTGCTCATCGACGATGTTCTGGCGACAGGTGGCACGTTGCACGCCGGAGCGACCCTGGCGATGACCGCTGGCTACGAAGTAGCGGCGCTGGCGGTGCTGATCGATCTGAAGCTGGCCCCGGATTTCCGCTGGGAGCAGCTCGTCCCGCTTTCGGTCATTCAGTACGACTCGAACGACACGACTTAGCGCCGGAACCCCTCCGCGTGGGCGGGCGTAGTTCGGAAGGCTGCCAGCCAGTCCCGAGTCAACCTGAATCCGTCGGAGTGCGTGCAATGGAACGAGCTGCAATCGAAGGCATCCGTGAGGCTCTGGCAGCGGCGCGCGAGATCGCCCGGGAGCTGCCGTTCGACGGTTGCGACCTGGATGATCTCGAGGATGTGATCGCGCCGGCGCAAGCGGAGCTGGAAGCGGAACGGCCGAACGTGCAGACGCTTGCCACGTCCCTGAATTCGATCGCGAGAAGCCTGCGCTCCGAGCCGGCCGCCCGGAGCATCGTCAAGCAATTGGACGCAGCGATGCGCGCTGTTGGCGTGCCGACGCAGTGGGAGCACTGACCGCGCGTCGGAACCGACTTCCCGTCGAGCCTGTCGCCATTTGCCGAAAATCGCCGAAGGCGTAGGAACTTTCGCTATAGTCGCCGGCTGCCGACGCATGCGTCGGCGAGTCGAACGATGAAGGAAGGAGTTGATGCGAAAGTTCGTCCTGGCGGGGCTCTGGATGGCACTCGGGCTGTCGCTCGCGTCCGAGGGGCTCGCCGCTACCCGCTACATTTCCGATGAGCTGGCCGTACCTTTGAGGCGTGGGCCCTCGACCAGCTACAAGATTCTCCATCGCGGCCTTCCGAGCGGCACGAAGCTCGAGGTGCTCGGCGAGGACGAGCAAGCGGGTTTCACTCAGGTGCGGACGCAGAACGGCACCGAAGGCTGGGTGCCGACTCAGTATCTGACCGAGCAGCCCATTGCGCGCGATCGACTGGCGGCCGCGAACCGGCGCATCGAATCGCTCGAGGGCGAGCTGAAAAGCCTGCGGGAGAGCGGTCAGCAGATCCGGGTGGCGCGCTCGGAGGCTGAGGCGCGCATCGAGGAGTTGACGGACCGCAACCAGAAGCTCGAGGCGGAGATCGCCGAAATCCGTCGCGCGTCCGCGAGCGCGATCGCGCAATACGAGCAGAACAAGCAACTGCGCGCGGCCAACGAGAATCTGTCGCAGCAAGTGACGCAGTTGAGCGGGCAAGTGAGGCAGCTCCAGCGCAACGCCATGCTGCGCTGGATGCTCGCGGGCGGTGGTCTCGTGCTCGCGGGCCTGCTCTTCGGCGTCTGGCTCAATTCCCGACGCAAACGCAGCGTCTGGGCTTGACCGCAGCCGTCGAGATCGAGGCGGCTCGTGCAGCCTCGATCTCGACGACGCCAGCGAAGCGGCTGATCAGAACCGCTCGCGCACGACGAGGCAGCAGATCAGAACAGCTCGCCCGCCTCTCCTTTCATCATCTGGATGCGCACCAGCGGGATCGGAGGACCGCCGTAGGAAAGGAACTCGTCGTGGAACTGCTTCCACGCCTTCTCGCCGCCGCGGCTAGCGCTCCAGTCGGCCCGGAGCTTGCGGATCATGAGCTTGCCCATCGTGTAGTTGAGATAGGCCGGGTCGTAGGTGCCGCGCGCGGCCTGCTGGCGCGCGTTGCCGGCATCCTGATACGCCTTCTCCTTGAACATGCGCTCGCATTCCTCGACCGTCATGCCCTGGGTGTGCAGGCCGATCGCGCACAGATAGCGCACGTTCCGAAGCAGCGCGTTGGTGAGCTGACCGATGCGCAGCTCCGGGCTTCCCTCGGCGATGCCCTTCTCGATCATCAGCTCCTCGGTATAGTGCGCCCAGCCTTCGGCGAAGGCGTAGCCCACGAACAACTGGCCGAAGCGCCACGGCGCGCGATTGGAATGCAGGAACTGCAGGAAGTGGCCGGGCCACACTTCATGGATCGAAGTGAACAGCAGGTCCGCCTTGCCGGGCACGTACGCTTCCTGCTCGGCCTTCGGCCAGCTCGGATCGGGCGGCGCGATGTAGTACACCGACGGGAGCCCCTTCTCGTACGGGCCGGGGATATTGATGTAAGCGAAATTCTGTCGCCGATACGCCGGCGCCTCCTCGACCCGCGCCTCCTCCTCGCCCGGAATGGTGACGATCTCGCGGTCGAGGATGAACTGCTTGAGCTCGGCGAGCTGCTCGCGCGCGCCCTCGACCGCGCCGCCGGCGGGCTTGTTGGCATTCATCTTGTCGATGCACGCCTCGATGCTCGCGTTCGGCGCATAGCTCTTGCACGCCTCGGCGAGCGCGGCGAGATTGCGGTCGAGATCGGCGCGGCCGATCTCCTCGAGCCGCTCGAGCGGCGTATCCACGCGCTCGGTCATCTTCAGCATCTGTGCGAATCGCTCGGGCCCGAGCGCGTACGCCTCGGGCCCGCCGGCCTTGCGCGAGCGGAACCACTTGCTCATCGCGTCCATGGCGCGCGCCGCGGGCTCGATCACCTCGGCGAGCTCCTTCTTGAGCGCGGGATCCTGAACTTCGGCGAACGCCTCGGGCACGTCCTGGCGATAGAACTCGACGAAGCCGCCGAAGCTCTTCACTCCGAAGTCGACGAACGTGGGCGGCAATGGACCCTCGAGATTCGCCTTGATCTTCTCGAGCGCATCGGGAATCTGCCGCGCATACTTGATGAACGCCCGTAAACGCACGTCGGCAGGCGCATACGGCACGGAGACGTACGTGCTCGGATCGAGCCCGACATTGAAATACCAGGATGGGTTGGTGAACGGTGCCCTGGCATCGCGCATCCAGAACAAATCGTTGTCGATGCGGCTCACCAGGTACTCGCGCTGAAACTTCTCCTCGGGCAGAAGGTTCGCATCGTCGAAGGCCATCGCTCGCTCACGCAGCTGCTCGAGACGCGCGATCTCCCTGGCGATGCCCTCCGCGCTCCAGTCGCCGAGCTGCCCGTCGAACTCATGCCGACCCTGCGCGACGGCGAACGGCGGATTGGCGGCGAAGTAGCCCTCGATGAACTCATCGACGAACGCCGTCCATTCGACGTTCACCGCGGGCTTCGGCGCTTCGGTGGTGTGAGAGCTGGGCGGCTTGGAGCTGTCACAAGCCGCAAGAGCCGTCAAAGCCGCGGCTAGCAGGAGCGTAGAGCGCAAGAGCGGAAGGAAGCGGGACTGCGCCATGAGGGACCTCGGGTGACTCGGCGACGAAAACACCGATGATACTAGTCACGCCGCCGAGGAACATCCCACCGGGCGAGGCTCACCGCTCGGGAGCCTCGCCCGGGGATCCGTTCGTCCCTGGATGCTCGGGGAGCGCTTCTCACGCTCCCCGAAGCGGCCGTTCACGTTGCGTGCACGACCCCGCCCGATCAGAAGTTCATTCTGAGCGTCACACCGAATGTGCGCGGCGGGTTGGTGAGATACCCGACACGGGCGCGGGTGCCTCGCTCACGGTCGATCGAGAGAAACGCACGCTCGTCCCAGACGTTGTTGACGAACACCGCCGCCTCCCAGGTCTCGGCCCGCACGCCGAAGCGGAGGTTCCCGATCTCGTACGAGGGGAGCTCGGGATCGAAGCTGAAGCTCGAGATCGTCGGATCGCCGAACTCGATGAACGCGGGCCCCGCCCCGCCGATCTGCCCGAACGGAAACTCCTGATCGGCGAGCTGGGTGAACGAGGACCCGACGTACTGGACCGTGAAGATCGCGAACCCTTCCAGGTTCGTGAACATCGGCTGCTGATAGCCGATGCTGGCGGAGGCTTGCAGCTCGGGCGCGGTCGGCAGACGGTTGCCCTCGCGGATGCCCGCGAGCGGTTCGGTACCGACACCTGTCACACTGGTGTCGATCTCCGCTTCCACCCACGTGAAGCCGATGCCCATGTCCCAGTTCTCGTTGGGCCTCGCGAACAACTCCGCCTCGACACCGAAGGTGTGCGCTTCGGGAACGTTGACGACGATGCGCGAGGAGCAACTTCCCGCATCGACGTTGGCCTGCAAGTCCTCGATGTCGGAATAGAACACGGCCGTATTGAACGTGTAGCGCCCGCCCGCCCACTGCGTCTTGGCGCCCACCTCGTAGTTCCAGGTGCGCTCGTCCTCCCAGGTCTCCCTGAAGATGCTGCCGAAGAGCACGCGGTCGGCCGGGGCGCAGATCGGGTCGTTCAACGGGTCGTTGATGCCGCCGAGGCGGAAGCCGCGCGCCACCTGCGCGTTGAACGAGATGTCGTCCGTCACGTCATACGTGAGAATGAAACGGGGCGAGAACCCGTCCGCGCTCACCGAGCCGGGCACGTCCGCCTGCGGCGCGGCGAAGACGCCGCCGAAGTTGAGGACTCGATCCTCGTCGTAATCGTAGTAGCGCGCGCCGAGGGTGGCCGCCCATTGCTCGGCGAACCGCCACGTGGCTTCGCCGAAGATCGCGAACTGCTGCAGGTTGTATTGCAGGCGCGAGAAGAACGGCGTGTTGGGGGGCGCGAGCGTATCGGAGCTGTCCACGCCGATCAGGCGTTGAGTGATCGCGTCATACCCTGGCGTCGGCAGCGTCTGGCCGTATTTCCTGTCCACGTCCTCGAAGAACGTGCCGACCAGCCACTGGAAATTCCCCTCATCGCTCGAAGCCACCCGGAACTCCTGGCTGAAAGCCTCGAGGTTGGTGAGGTCGAAAAGCGGCGAATCGATGCGCACTTCCTCGGGCGTGCCGCCCAGGTCCCAGGTGACGCTGCCCGTCAATTGACTCGCGTCGCGCAGCACGAGCACGTCACGATTGGTGAAAGTCGTGACGGAGGTGAGCGTGACTGCGCCCACTTCCGCTTCGAGCTTCACGTCGGCGAAGCGAAACTCGTCGCTCAGCCCTTCCCGGAACTGCGTGACCTGGCCGCGCTCGCCGGGATCGACCGGCTGCTCGGTGGTCGTGAACGGATTGCCCAGGATGTTGTAGATGTCGATGCGCGGATAGCCGTCGGTCTCGAGCTTCTGGTACACGATGCGCGGCGTGACCGAGAAGCTGTCGCTCGGCTGGATCAACCAGGAGATGCGGGCGCCTGTCTTCTGGCCGCTATCGACATCTTCCCGCTTCGGACGGCCCGGATATACCGAGTCGATGAAGCCCGGCAGCTCGTTGTGATAGCCCACCACCCTGAGCGCCATCGAATCGCCCATCGGGATGTTGATCATGCCCTTGATCGATCCACCCATCTCGGCATCGGTGCCTTGCGTGAGGGACAGCTCCGCCGTACCGGTCAAGTTGCCGAGCTCAGGCTGTGCGGTGATGTACCTCAACACGCCCGAGATCGAGCCGGAGCCGAACAGCGTGCCTTGCGGACCCCGCAGGACCTCGAAGCGATCGAGATCGAAGAGGTCCAGGTCCGGGGTGAAGAGCGCGACCGAGATCGGCGATTCGTCGAGATACACGCCGACTTGCGCCTTGACACCGGGCTGATCACGCACGACCTGGCCAGCGCTGACGCCGCGCAGCGCCACCTGGCTCTGGCCCGGGCCGAGGTCGGCGATCGCAAGGCCGGGCACCATGCGTCCGACCTCGACGATGTTGGTGGCTCCGGCGTTGCGGATCTGATCCCCCGTAGGCGCGGCGACCGAGAACGGCACGTCCTGCAGGGCGGTCGCACGCTTCTGGGCCGTGACGATGATCTGCTCGAGGATCCTGTCCTCGCCCGGCGCCTGCCCGAACGCGACGAGCGGCGTGACGAGACCAAGAAGCGTGCAATACGTTCGTTTCATATAGATTCTCCCTTATTGAGTGTTATGCGGCTTCCTCCCCCGGTCAGAACGTGATGGACGCCCGGGCATGGATGAAGCGCCCGGGTACCGGGTAGAGAGTGCCGTCGTAGTTATTCAGATCGCAGCTTAAGCACGGCGGCGGATCCTCGTCCAGAATGTTGTTGACGCCGAGCGCGAGCTCGAGCTGTTGATCGAGGAACGGCGGTCTCCAGCTCACCCTGAGGTCGGTGTATACGCGCTCGTCCATGTCGTTGAAGCCGCCGACCGGATCCGAGCACAGGTTCTGCACCCCGAAATCGAACAGAACGCCGGGGCACTGCTCGGTGATGCCGCTCAGGTAGCGCAAGGTCAGCGAGGTCACCCAGTTGCCGAACAGCCAGTCGGTGAGCAACGTCGACTTGTAACGGACGTACCCGCGGGTGGGCGAGCCGAGCTCGGTGCCGGCCCGCTCGATGCCGACCAGCCCGTCGGTGCCGGGCGTGAACTCCTTGTAGCCGGCGAGGTAAGTGTTCGACCACTGGAAGCGGAGCGACCCGAAGCCGAACTCCGGCGTCGTCAGCGTGACGCTCCAGTCGAACCCGTCCGTCTCGATGCGCCCGATGTTGGTGAGCTGATTGGCGAACGCGATGATCGAGCCGCCGGGGGCGCGGGTGATGCCGTTGCAGAACACGGGCGAAAGCGTCGCTACGCAGTTGGTGAGCTGGTTCTGCGCGGAGAGCGCCTGGATCGCCTGGTCCAGCTCTATGTTGTAGTAGGTGGCATCGATGGTCAGCTCTTCGATCCATTCGGCCCGCTCCGCCCAGCCCGGGCTGTATGCAAAGCCGATCATGTACGTGTCGGAGGTCTCGGGCTCGAGGTCAGGGTTGCCGCCGGTCTGGACGCTGATCTGCGGATTGATCTGCACGAACGAGGTGGGCACGCCCAGCGCCGCGCAGTTCGCCTGAGTCACCGGATCCTTGGTGAGGAAGTTCGAGCACGGGTCATTCAGCGCGCTGTCGAAGCGCGAGCCCGTGTTGAACAGCTCGCCGATGTTCGGCGCCCGAAAGCCTTCCGCATAGTTGGCGCGCACCGCCAGATCGTCGCTCACGCGCCAGTAGAGCCCTCCCTTGAGGACTTCATCGCGGCCGATGCGGTCGTAGTCCGACGAGCGCACCGCGGCCGACAGCTCGAGCGAGTTGATCCCGGGCAGGTCCGCGAGGATCGGGGCGCGCAGCTCCAGATAGACCTCGTTGACCTTGACATCGCCCTCGGTCGAAGAGGCGGGCACGTCCGCGGTCTCGCCCGCCTGCACGAACGGGTCCGGGATGAACGAGCCGGATTCCTTGCGGTACTCGTATCCGAGCGCATAGCCGAACGGCCCGGCGGGCAGATCGAACAAGTCGCCGCTCAGGTTGAACACCACATCGTTCAGCTCCTGCTCGCTCTGGTCGCTCTGCGTGAACGTGGCCCACTCGAGCATCTCCGGCGTGATGCTGCCCGTGCCGTTGGCGCCCAGGCCGCCGAAGATGTTGAACGGCACGCAGCCCGGTACGGCCAGGCATTCGTCCACCGGGCCGAGCGCGAGCGCGACCTTGCGCGAGTTGAAGATGTTGTGGCCGCGCTGGGAGGCGTTGTTCTTGCCCCAATTGACGCTCACGTCCCAGTAGAGCGGGCGCTCGCCGATGCTGAGCTCGCCATCGAGCGTGGCAGAAAGGATCCACGTATCGACCGTCTGCTCGAAGATGCGCGGCCCGGCCTCGATCGGCCGGCGACCGATCAAAATCAAGTTGTCGGTGCCGTCGAGGTCGATGCCGAACGGGTTGAACGGATGATCGGCCGGAATGAAGATGTTGTCGAAATAAAAGCCCGAGCCCGCATCGGAGCCGAGAAACAGCGGATTGGGCGCCGCCTGGTTGCGCGACTCCCGGTTCGTGTACGAGGCGGTGAAGCGGAACGTGACTTCGTTCGAGACGTCGTATTCGGCCTTGCCGAACAGATTCACGCGCCGGTTCGGCGTCACCAGGTAGTTGTACGGCCTGAAGTTGAACCGATCGAGCGTGCCGAAGGCGTGGAAATCCCCGCCCGTCGGGTTGTTCGGGTCGTAAATGGCCGTGCGCGTCGCGTCGTTGACCGCTCCGGTGTCGAGCGTGATGTCGACGACATCGGGCTCGCCGTCCCCGTCCACATCGCCCCTCGGATCGAGGAAGATGAAGCGCCCCTGCGGAGTGCCCGAGCTCCCGCCCACCCCCGGACCGGCGCCGAACACGACTTCGCTCGAGAGCTCCCGATCCGGTGCGAAGACGGCATCCTGCCGGGTGTACGCGGCCGTGAAGAATGCGCGCCCGCGCTCCCCTTGCGCTCCGAATGCGACGCTGTAGTCCTGCGAGTATCCATCGCCTTCATCGAACCCGCCCTGGTTCGTCTCGAGCTGAAAGCCGTCGAAGTCGGTGCGGGTAATGATATTGACCACGCCGGCGATGGCATCCGAGCCGTAGATCGGAGAAGCGCCGTCTTGCAGCACTTCGATGCGCTCGATTGCCGCAGTCGGGATGGTATTGAGATCGACCGCCCCGGACACGCCGCTCGCGGACGAGCCTCGCACCCAGCGCTTGCCGTCCACGAGCACGAGCACGCGCTTGGAAGTCAGGTAGCGCAGGTCGATCTCGCTCGCGCCGGCGCCGATGCCGCCGCCGTCAGGCGGAAAGCCGAGGTTGCCGCTCGAGTTGTTGGTGCGGTTGATCGCCGAGCCGGCGATCGGCAGGCGCTGCAGATAGTCGGCGACGCTGACCTCCCCGCTTCGATCGATGTCGGCGGCGGAAAGCGTCTGCAGCGGTGCGGCCATCTCGAGCGGGTTCTGCCGGATGCGAGAGCCGGTGACGATGACCTCCTCCGGAACCTGCGCTGCCTGCTGCTGCGACCAGGCGCTTGGTATACATGTTGCTTGTACAATGCAGGACGCGGCCAGCACCAGCGCATGGGGCCTGGAGACGATCGAGAAAGTGTGACTGTCCATAAGACCTCCCTGATGCGAAGGCTCCGGACCGTAACACTCGGATAGACGCTGCCAATACGCTCAAATACTGAACCCCGCGCTGCACCAACAACCGTTGCCACCGATGTATGCACCGCGCATCGGCTGGCCTTGCCGCACCGGATTTTTTGCGGAGATTCGCTACGCCGCCGCTCGCGGATGAGGTCGACAGCTCCCGGCGTCAGCGAAGATTACGGACGCGGCCGGACGCATGCGCCGGACAGCACCCGGCGCCCGCTCAACGCGCGTACTGCAGGCGCGAGAAACCTCAGAAGAAGGTCCGGAGGAGCGGACCGTAAGCGCCCGGGTCTGTCAGCGCGACGAACACGAGGCCAGTGAGCGCGCCTCCCAGGTGCGCGTCGTGATTGATGCGCCCATGCGGGTGCTTGGAGGCGTAGTACGTGTACACAAGATATCCCACGGCGAACAACGGGGCGGGAATCGGCACCGGAATCGGAATGATGTAGAGCGACTGCCGCGGGAAGTAAACGATCGCGGCGAAGAGCACGGCCGAGATGGCGCCGGATGCGCCGAGCGAAGCGTACTCGGGATTGTTTCGTTGCTTGTGGTAGGTCTGCGCGTGGCTCACGAGGAGCCCGGCCAGATACAGAACGATGAAGGCGGTCCTGCCGATGCGGGCCTCGAGCGGGAAGGCGAAGAAATAGAACGTCAGCATGTTGAAGATCAGGTGCATGAGGTCGGCATGCACCAGGCCGCTCAGGACGACCGTGTCGTACTCCCTGCGCCGGAAGAGCCAGTACGGCCG
>DASVCI010000106.1:0-22591 GCA_036381695.1 Steroidobacteraceae bacterium | reverse complement strand
GCATCCAGACATGCTCGAAAAAGTCGTCATCGCCAATCGCGGCGAAATCGCGCTTCGCATCCTGCGCGCCTGCCGCGAGCTCGGAATCAAGACCGTCGCGGTGCACTCCACCGCCGACTTCAACCAGAAGCACGTCCTGCTCGCCGACGAGTCGGTCTGCATCGGCCCGCCGCCTTCGAAAGACAGCTACCTCAACATGCCGGCGATCATCAGCGCCGCCGAGGTCACAGACTCGGTCGCGATCCATCCCGGCTACGGCTTCTTGTCCGAGAACGCGGATTTCGCCGAGCGCGTCGAGAAGAGCGGCTTCATCTTCATCGGGCCGAAGCCGGAGACGATCCGCCTCATGGGCGACAAAGTCTCCGCGATCAAAGTCATGAAGGCCGCGGGCGTGCCCTGCGTGCCGGGCTCGGACGGCCCGCTCAGCAACGTGCCCGAAGAGAACTTCCGGATCGCGCACGAGCTCGGCTATCCGGTGATCATCAAGGCCGCGGGCGGCGGTGGCGGGCGCGGCATGCGAGTGGTTCACAGCGATGCGACGCTCCTCAACGCCATCAACGTGACTCAGGCCGAAGCGCTCGCTGCGTTCGGCAACGGCGATGTGTACATGGAGAAATTCCTCGAGCGGCCGAGACACATCGAGTTCCAGATCCTCGCGGACAACTACGGCAACGTGATCCACCTCGGCGAGCGCGACTGCTCGCTGCAGCGGCGTCACCAGAAAGTAATCGAGGAGGCTCCGGCGCCCGGCATCACCGCCAAGCAGCGCAAGCTCATCGGCGATCGCTGCATCGCCGCCTGCCGCGAGGTCGGCTATCGCGGCGCCGGCACGCTCGAATTCCTGTATCAGGACGGCGAGTTCTACTTCATCGAGATGAACACGCGCGTGCAGGTCGAGCACCCGGTCACCGAGCAGGTGACGGGCATCGACATCGTCAAAGCGCAGCTCAGGATCGCCGCGGGCGAGCGCCTGCCGTGGACGCAGAACGACGTCCAGATTCGCGGCCACGCGATCGAATGCCGGATCAATGCGGAGGACCCGAAGGGCTTCATCCCCTCTCCGGGCCCGGTGAAGCTGTTCCACGCGCCAGGCGGCCCCGGAATCCGCGTCGACAGCCACCTCTACAGCGGTTACACCGTGCCGCCCTTCTACGATTCGATGATCGGCAAGATCATCGCCTACGGCGAGGACAGGGACACCGCGATCGCCCGCATGAAGAACGCGCTCTCGGAGATGGTGATCGAGGGGATCAAGACCAACATCCCCTTGCACCAGGAGATCTTCAATCACGCGGCGTTCAAGGCCGGCGGGCTCGACATCCACTACCTGGAGCGGCGCCTCGGCATCAAGTAGTCACAGGGAACTGGTGCCCGCGTAGACTCACGCGAGCGATTCCCTGCACGAGCGGCCTTCATGGCGTTCCTCCAGCTCACCCTGACCATCGGCCGCGCCGACCCGGAGCCCTTCGAGGAAGCCCTCACCGCCGCCGGCGCGCAGTCGATCACCCTGCTCGATGCCGGCGACGATCCGGTGCTCGAGCCGCTTCCCGGGGAAATGCCGCTCTGGCGGAACGTGGCGATCCGGGCGCTCTTTACCGAACCGATCGCTCGTGAGGCAGTAATCGCGAGTCTCGAAGCGAGACTTCCGCAACCCCTGCCCGCCTGGACCTTCGAAGAGGTGCCTGATCGCGCGTGGGAGCGCGAGTGGCTCGCGGATTTCCGGCCGATGCGCTTCGGGCGAAGGCTCTGGATTTGTCCCGGCGGGCAGCGCCCGCCGGAGCGGCTCAGCGAGGCGGACGTTTGCCTGATCGAGCTCGATCCGGGGCTCGCGTTCGGCACCGGCACTCACGCGACGACGGCGCTGTGCCTGGAATGGCTCGACGGCGCCTCGCTCGCGGGCAAGCAGGTGATCGATTACGGCTGCGGCTCGGGAGTGCTCGCGATCGCAGCACTCAAGTTGGGCGCAGCCTCGGTGCTCGCGGTCGATATCGACCCGCAAGCGCTGACCGCAACGCGCGAGAACGCCGAACGCAACGGGGTGAGCGACAGGCTGATCGTCACCGAGCCTCCTTTGGAGGATCGGACGCAGGCGGACATCCTGCTTGCGAACATACTGGCCGGCCCGCTGATCGAGCTTGCGCCCCGATTCGCGCAGCTCGTGAGGCCTGGCGGGCAGATCGTGCTGTCGGGAATCCTGCATCAGCAGGTCGCGCCCGTAGCCAGTCGATACTCCGCGTGGTTTGATATCGCCCCCCCGACCCTGCGCGAGGATTGGGCGCGACTGGAAGGCTCCCGGCGAGCGAGCTGAGCACGCCCTCGCTTGGACGTGCGGGAAGGTGCGGGAATAGCAGGCGGATCGAAGCCATGGGGGGCTCGCCCGCGCAAACGATCAGAGGGTCCTCGACCAGAATGCTGACTCAGTGTCCGAGCTGTCACACGACCTTTCGCGTCACGCACGAGATTCTGCGCGTGGCCGACGGGCAGGTGCGCTGCGGCCGCTGCCAGACGCAGTTCGACGCGCTCGAGCAGCTCCTCGACGAGCCCGATCCGCAGGATCCCGAGCCTCGCTTCACCCAGCGCGATCCGGCGGCGCGCGAGGACATCACGCTCGAAGGACGGCACATCGAGATCAGCGGACGATATCGCGTGAGCGAGACGAGCTCGGGCGAGCCCGCGATGCGCGAGGAAACGCGGGAGGAATGGGTCGAGATCGAGAATGTGGACGAAGCGCTCGAGGCTCCGCCCGCCGAGGATGGCGAGTCGCCCGAATCGTTCGATTCGTATTCGAGCGAGCCCGAGACGCAAGACGTGGAAGAGCTCGGCTACGCCGCGGAGTCCGAGCCGCTTTACGAAGCCCAGGACGCCGGAGCCGGGCCCGAGCCAGATCCAGAAGATGAGGAAGACGCGATCGTCGATGAGACGGCCGCAGCTTCGTACGCGTCCCGGCATCGTGCGCAGCCGGGCGAGCCCGAGCCTGAGGACGACTTCGATCTGACGACGCCCGCCCCGCGCGCGCGGACGCCCTGGATCTGGAAAGCTCTGGCCGCACCGCTTGCGCTCCTCCTCATCGTGCAGGTCATTCATCACTATCGCGCGACGCTCGCGCGCCATCCGCAGATCGGCCCGGTGCTGATCCGCGCTTACGAAACCGTAGGCCTGACGCTGCGCCCCGACTGGGATCTGCACGCTTACGAGATTCTTCAGTGGCACGTGGGCAGCGACCCACAGGCGCCGGGCACGCTCAAAGTGCGCGCCAGCGTGAAGAACAATGCCCCCTTCCCGCAGCCCTATCCCTTGCTCAAGCTGGTGCTCGAGGACCGCTGGGGCGAGCAGGTGCGCGCGCGGGAGTTCGAGCCCAGGGACTATCTCGACCCGACGCGCGCGCCGGACCGTCTCCTCGCGCCCGCGCAACAAGCGAACGCGACGATCTCGATCGTCGATCCGGGCCCGGACGCGGAAGGCTTCCGCTTCGACGTGTGCCTGCGTGGCAAGAACGGGCCGGTGTGCTCGCAAGACGTGCCGATCCGCTGACGAAGCGCTGCGCCCGCCATGCAGATCGGCCCCTACAAGCTCAGCAACAATCTTGCGCTCGCGCCCATGGCGGGCGTGACCGATCTGCCATTCCGGCTGTTATGTCGCCGCATGGGCGCGGGAATCGCGGCCGGAGAGATGCTCACCAGCGATGTTCGCCTGTGGCACACCAAAAAGTCCTTGCGACGCATGGACCACAGCGGCGAGCCCGAGCCGCGCATCGTGCAGATCGCCGGCGGCGATCCGCAGATGCTCGCTGAAGCCGCGCGACGCAACGTCGATGCGGGCGCGCAGATCATCGATATCAACATGGGCTGCCCGGCGAAGAAAGTGTGCAACAAGGCCGCGGGCTCGGCGCTGATGAAGGACGAGCGGCTGGTGCGAGCCATTCTCGAGGCAGTTGTCAAGGCCGTCGACGTTCCGGTGACGCTCAAGATGCGCACGGGCTGGGATCCCGAGCATCGCAACGGGCCGGCGATCGCGCGCATGGCCGAAACGATCGGCGTGCAAGCCCTCGCCGTTCACGGGCGCACGCGCGCCTGCATGTTCAAGGGAGAGGCCGAATACGAGACCATCGCCGCCATCAAGGCGAGCGTGTCGATTCCGGTTTTCGCCAATGGCGACATCGACTCGCCACACAAAGCGAAGCTCGTACTTGAACAAACGCGCGCAGACGGACTGATGGTAGGACGCAGCGCACAAGGCCGGCCGTGGATCTTTCGCGAGATCGTGTCGTATCTTGAGACTGGCCGCGTGCCCGAAGAGCCTTCACCCGAGGAAGTACGTGATATCATGCTCGCCCATTTGCGCGATCTGCATGCTTTCTATGGGGAGGAAGCGGGAGTCAGGGTCGCGCGCAAACACATCGACTGGTATGCGAAGAGCGGTCCAGGAGGACACGCGCTACGTCATGCCGTCATGCGGGCAGAAGACGCGCGGACACAGCTCGATTGTGCGAGGGCGTATTTCGACGCACTGGCGCAATCACATG
This sequence comes from Steroidobacteraceae bacterium, assembly GCA_036381695.1. Classification (GTDB taxonomy): domain Bacteria; phylum Pseudomonadota; class Gammaproteobacteria; order Steroidobacterales; family Steroidobacteraceae; genus Steroidobacter. Next base: position 18,069 of record DASVCI010000106.1, on the reverse strand, counting down.
AGGAATCGACGAGCTACGCGGCCTGACTCCGACGTGTTCGCCGCCCCGGCCAAGAGCCGGCGCGCGGGGAACGACATGCGGTCGGCACGGGGCTGGTGACGAAACTATGGTGTCCAGAAAAAAAACGAGAGCTCGCCGAGAGCCCGTGGTAAAACCCGCTCAACGCACGCTGCCGCTCAGGGCGATGACGGCGGAAGCGCTCGACTCGTATTTCGCGACGCTGAACGGCCACAAGCCGGGGCAGCTCTACGAGCTGGTGCTGCGTGAAGTCGAAGAGCCGCTCTTCAAAGCGGTGCTCGACTATGCGCAAGGCAACCAGAGCCGCGCCGCCGACATTCTCGGCATCAATCGCGGCACCTTGCGCAAGAAGCTCAAAGCTTATGGCCTGGCAGGCTGAGGAATAGTTTCCGTTCATGTCCATTCCGATTCGTCGCGCCCTGCTCAGCGTCTCCGACAAGGAAGGTCTCGTCGATCTTGCGCAAGCGCTGCATCGGCGGGGTGTCACGATCCTCTCGACAGGGGGCACGGCGAGCCTGCTCGAGAAAGCCGGCATTCCGGTGACCCAGGTCTCGAGCTACACCGGCTTCCCGGAAATCATGGATGGACGGGTGAAGACGCTGCATCCGAAAATCCACGGCGGGCTGCTCGGGCGTCGCGGAATGGACGAGTCCGTCATGCGCGAGCATGGGATCGAGCCAATCGACCTGCTCGTCGTCAATCTTTACCCGTTCGCCGCGACCGTCGCCAAGCCCGATTGCACGTACGAGGACGCGATCGAGAACGTCGACATCGGCGGCCCGGCGATGGTGCGCGCGGCGGCCAAGAATCACGACCGACTCACCGTTCTCGTCGATCCGCGCGATTACGCGCTCGTGCTGGAAGAACTGGAGGCGCAGAATGGCGCTGTCAGTGAGCAGACGCGCAAGCGCCTGGCAGCCAAGGCGTTCGCGCACACTGCGGCGTACGATGCGGCTGTGGCGAGCTATCTCGCCCGCGTGACCCCGGGCGCGTCGAAAGAATTTCCCGACAACCTGGCACTCTCCTTCCGCAAGCGCCTCGACCTGCGCTACGGCGAAAATCCGCATCAGAGGGCCGCGTTCTACACGGCGCCGGACGCGAGCGGCGCCAGCATCGGCAGCGCGCGCCAGCTTCAGGGCAAGACGCTGTCATACAACAACATTGCCGACAGCGATACTGCGCTCGAGTGCGTGCGCCAGTTTTCCGAGCCCGCGTGCGTCATCGTCAAGCACGCGAACCCGTGCGGTGTGGCTGTCGATCGGGACCCGCTCGCCGCCTATGACAAGGCGTATCGCACGGATCCGACTTCGGCCTTCGGCGGAATCATTGCATTCAACCGGCCGCTCGATGCCAACACCGCGCGAGCGATCCTCGAGCGACAGTTCGTCGAGGTGATCATCGCCCCGGAAGCGGCTGACGACGCGCTCGAGATCTGCAAGCGGAAGGAGAACGTCCGCGTGCTGGTCACTGGCCCGCTCGCCGCGAGCAACATGCCGCACGAGTACAGAAGCGTGAACGGCGGCTTGCTCGTGCAGACACGAGACGAAGGCATGGTCGGCGAGGCTGACCTGAAGGTCGTCACGAAGCGCCAGCCCACGCGCGAGGAGCTCGAAGATCTGTTCTTCGCCTGGCAGGTGTGCAAGTTCGTCAAGTCGAATGCGATCGTGTACGCGAAGGATCGAATGACCGTCGGCATCGGCGCAGGTCAGATGAGCCGCGTCGTCTCGAGCCGGATCGCGGCCATGAAGGCCAGGGATGAGGGCCTGACGGTGGCGGGCGCGGTGATGGCCTCCGATGCGTTCTTCCCGTTCCGGGACGGGCTCGATGTGGCGGCCGAGCTCGGCATCAAGGCGGTGATTCAGCCGGGCGGCTCGATGCGGGACAGCGAAGTCATCGCCGCCGCCGACGAGCACGGCATGGCCATGGTGCTGACGGGAATGAGGCACTTCCGTCACTGAGCGCTGGCACGAAGATTGAGCATGAAGGTTCTCGTACTCGGCTCCGGTGGGCGCGAGCATGCTCTCGCCTGGAAAGTCGCGCAGTCGTCGCGCGTTCGCGAGGTCTACGTGGCGCCCGGCAACGCCGGAACAGCGCTCGAGCCGGGAATTCGTAACGTCGCGATCGCGGCCGAAGACACTGCGGCTCTGCTCCAATTCGCCCGAGAGCAGAGCATCGATCTGACGATCGTCGGGCCGGAAGCGCCGCTCGTAAAAGGCGTGGTCGACGAGTTCGCCGCGGCCGGGCTCAAATGCTTCGGTCCACGCAAGCTGGCGGCGCGCTTGGAAGGTTCCAAGGCATACACGAAAGCGTTCCTTGCGCGGCACAAGATCCCGACCGCCGCTTACGCGACGTTCACCCGCTCGACCTTCGATGAAGCCTGGGTGAGGGCGCAGCGCGCGCCGCTCGTAGTGAAGGCGGACGGCCTCGCTGCGGGCAAGGGCGTGATCATCGCGCCAAGCACGGATGAAGCTGTCGCCGCCGCACAGGCCATGTTCTCGGGGCAGTTCGGCGCGGCCGGCGAAACCGTCGTCATCGAGGAGTTCCTCGAAGGCGAGGAAGCGAGCTTCATCGCGATCGTGAGCGGCGAGCACATTCTGCCGCTCGCCACTTCGCAGGATCACAAGCGCCGCGACGACGGGGACAAAGGGCCGAACACCGGCGGCATGGGAGCGTACTCACCCGCACCCGTCGTAAGCGACGAGATTCACGCGCGCATCATGCGGGAAGTGATGGAACCCACCGTCCGCGGCTTGATCGAGGACGGCACGCCCTACGTCGGCTTCCTGTATGCGGGGCTGATGATCGCTCCGGACGGCACGCCCAACGTCCTCGAGTTCAACTGTCGCTTCGGCGATCCCGAAACGCAGCCCATTTTGATGCGGCTGCGATCGGATCTCGTCGAGCTTTGCGAGGCGGCGCTCGAGGGCCGGCTGAATGAAGTGAGCGCCGAGTGGGATCCGAGGGCTGCGCTTGGAGTCGTCCTGGCGGCGAGCGGCTACCCCGAATCAGTTCGCAAGGGCGATGAGATCCACGGGCTCGAAGCTGCGGCGAAGCGTCCTGGAAAGGTGTTCCACGCCGGCACGAAGCTCGACGGCGACAGGATCCTCACGAACGGAGGACGCGTGCTGTGCGCAGTCGGGCTCGGGTCGAACGTCAGCGAAGCTCAGCGCGCCGCGTATGCGCTCTGCAACGAGATCCGATGGGAAGGGATGCAATACCGGCGCGACATCGGTTATCGCGCGATTGAACGGGAACAGCAGCCCGGGTCTTGAGGCGGCGGCAAGAGCAACGGCCGCCCGCGCCGGGCCGGATCAGGCAGGCAGATCGTCCTCGACGTCCACCTCGAAAGTCACGGCGATGATCTCGCCGGCTGAAGTATCGAAACTCTGTTGGATCCCCTGTTTGTCCGGGAGCGATTGCGCCAGCTCTCGCAGCTCCGAGCGAGGAATCGCGAGCCACAGGCCTGTCGGGTCGCTGTCGAGCTGCCAACCGTTGAGCGCGGCAGGGCGGACGTTGACGCGGAACCAGTGATCGCGCGGAAGCGCGAGATCCAAAGACACGGCACGGCCGCTCAGGAGCCTGTCCAACTCCGCCCGAGTGACGCGGCAGCGCACCGCACGATCCGAAAAGCGCACATTCATGTCCTCGCCCTCATTCTTGATCTTTGCGGCTGCACAAGGGTCCAGAGGCTGCGACCGGCTCGCCTCGCCGCCAGGGGCCACTTTGCCGGATCAGGAAGACTGATGAATCAGAGCTTCCCCGGACTTCCGTCTCGAGGCTCACGCATCGAGAGTCCAATCATCGCCGGCTTCAGTCGTCGTCGACAATGATGACTGCCGCGTGCGAGCGCTCCCCGAGCTGCACGCCCTCCCCGGCGGGCTCGAGCTCGACGAGGAACACTTCGGTGTTTTCGACTTCCGCATCCGAGACCAGCGGCACGAGGATGGCGCCCTCGCGCGCGCCGGCCGGGATGGTTTCCTCGCCCGGTCCGATGTTGGCGAAATCAGAGCCCTGTTCGGCGGAATTGCTGGTAAGGAACCAGCGGAAGCTGACGGAGCGGCCCGCCGGCCCCTGCCGGCGCACGACGATGCGGGCAAAGCCGTCGCTCTCGCTGGCTACGAATTGGTCTTTGTCGAGCTGAAGTTTGATCGGCCCGGCTGCTACGGCCGGAGCGGCTCTCGGGGCCTGCACTTCCTCTACCGTGTCCTCGCGATCGCGGACTGACGCTTCTCTCGAAGCGGCCGAGCGTTCGGGTGACGCTGGAGCTTGCGCAGCCGTCTGTTCAGACGCTGCTGCCTCCGTTGCATCGCTTTCCGCCGCTGCGCTTGCATCATCGAGCCCCTGCGCCGGAGCGGCGCCTGCATTCTCTGGCTCTTGAGCGGTGTGGACTGGAGAGGTCGTCGCGGCTTCGCTTTCAAAAGGCCGCGAATCTCCCGCCACCCTGGAGGGAAACAGCGGCTCGCTGGAGCGGTCACGATGCAGGGCCCATGGAAAATCCCGGGCCGTCGGCAGATTCAGCGGCGGCACCTGCGCCACGAACGGCCACGAATTCGGGTGCAAGTACAGATACGCGGCCGCTGCAACTGCGAGCGCGACGAAGAGCCCCATTCCGACGACGCGCTTGCGCCAGAAGCCGCGCACGTCGGGAATGCCCAGCAGATCAGGCGGTACCATCCGAGTGGGCGTGTCTGCGCAACCGAGTGCCGTGAGCAGCTCGTCGACGTCGATCTTCCGCTCGCCTCTCGTCCACAGGAGTGCTCGATTCAACGCCTGCGACTGCTTGCGATTGAGGCCGGGAACCGAACGCGGTCGGCGACCATGCGCGCGCGCAAGGACCGCCGAACGCCCGCCGAACGGATGCGAGCCCGAGAGCAACTCGTACGCGATGCACGCGAGGCTGTAAACATCATCGCTCGGGTGCGGCTCACTGCCGCTCGCGCGCTCGACGCTCGCGTAGGCGGGAGCGGGAATCGAGACGTGATGCAGGCTCGCATCGCCGTGCATCTCGAAGGCACGATTGCGTGCAAATCCGAAGTCGAGCACGCGCACCTCGCCCGCGGACGTAATCATTACGCTGCGCGGCTTGAGATCGGCATGAACGACGCCGCGCTGATGCGCGTAACGGAGCGCCGCACCGATGCTGCCGATGATCCCGAGCGCGTGCTCGCGCAGCATCGGACGACCGTCGAGCCGACGCAGGATGTCGGAGAGCAGCTCTCCCTCGAGCAGCTCCATCACGATGAAATACGTGTCGCCGTCGCGATCCAGATCGAACACCGTCGCGATGTTCGGATGCGACAACGACTGCGCCAGATGAAACGCGCGCTCCAAGTCGGCCAGCTCTCGTGCGCGATCGTGACCGGTCAGCCGAAGCACTTTGACGGCCACGCAGCGCGCCTCGGGCGGCAAATGCGCGCGATGCCTGTCGAGCGCCTTGTATACGGTGCCGTTGCTGCCCCGGCCAAGGATGGACAGCAGCTCGTATCTGTCCCGGAGCACGTCACTCGAGCCCGAGCGCGGACTCGTGGTCACGGGCTCATCATGCCAGTGGACCCTCGGAGGCGGCCGCGTCACAGGTTCGTCGCGCCAATGGACCTCCGGAGGCGGACGCGTCACAGGCTCGTGATCGCGACGGAACAGCGTCGGATCGGCGAAGGGCGGCTCCGCGTTCATCGACTCCGGCTCGCGCTCCGCCATGAGCCTGCGCCAGCGTGAGCCTGTGTTGTCCAGCGTCGGCTCGGAGCTGTCCGCATCGGATTGAGGCGTCTCGCGGACGGTGTCGGTCTGGTTAGGCACGCCGAAGACGAGCTGCGCGATCTCGGCCTTCAGCGACCTCATCAGCTCCATGTCGATCTTACGGCGGCGCTGATATTGGTCGAGCAACGCGAGCGCGTCCCACGGCGCATCCGGGTTGCTGCGACAGACGGACAGGAACGACTCCACCATGTCCGCGCGATCACATCGCCCCGCGGCGTAGTCTTCCAGCCAGGCAGCCAGCACGCTGCGCGCGTCCTCGCCTTCTTCGGCCGGATCCTTATCGATGGACGCACTCATGGAGGGGGGCAGTGTAGTCGCGCTGGGTCGCTCTGGCATGTGTCGCCTGGCCGGGACGGCGCCGTCAGCCGAGGCCCTTTTCCATCCGGAAGTCGTCCATGACGAAGCCGCCGCCTATGTCCATCACCAGATCGGCGGCGATCTTGAAGCCCAGGCGCTCATAAGCCTTCACGGCGGGATTGCCTTTGTTCACCGTCAGCCACAACAACTTGAGACCGCGGTCCCGGGCGAGCTGTTCAATGAACTCCATGGCCCGCCGTCCGGTTCCCGAGCGACGCTCGCGTTGCAGCACGTAGAGCTTGCTCAGGAACAGGCTCTGCTCCTCCCGGTTGACGAGCACAGCGAAATAGCCCACATGGCCCCCCTCGCGCTCCATGAGGAAGTACTCGTAGCCCTCCGCAACCTGCCGCGCCAGCGCCGCAGGACTCTGAAATTTCGACACCATGTAGTCCACCTGCGCACGCCCGATGAGCGGCGGGTAGTACTCGTACCAGATCTCGTGCGCGAGCCTCGCTACGCTCGCAATCTGCGAGTCGTTCTTGACTGGCACGAACTGCAGGACGGGGGTAGACACGGACATGCTGGAGACACGCGGGCCAGGGGGCGCTGAGATTAGCGGCTCGCGCCGGAAAAAGAGAAGCGCCCTGGACTGAGGCCCGGGGGCCGGCCTGACCTTCGACGGGAGCGGCTCGTCAGGGGGCTCGATCGGTTCCGGCGTCTTACGCGCGATCGGGCTCGGCCGGCGAAGCGCGCAATTGCTCGGTGAGCTGCTCCTGATCCAGCGCCCTGCACCACTTGGCGACGACGACTGTCGCGACACCGTTTCCGATCAAGTTGGTCAGCGCGCGTGCTTCGGACATGAAGCGGTCGATCCCGAGAATCAGTGCCAGTGCCGTGACCGGCAGTGTTCCGAGCGCCGAGAGCGTCGCGGCGAGCACGATGAAGCCACTGCCGGTGACTCCAGCGGCGCCCTTGGACGTCAGGATCAGCACGCCGAGCAGCGTCAACTGCTCGAGCAGCGTCATGGGCGTGTTCGTCGCCTGCGCGATGAACACCGCCGCCATGGTCAGATAGATCGACGTGCCGTCGAGATTGAACGAATAGCCTGTCGGGATCACGAGCCCCACGACCGACTTGCTGCAACCCGCCGCTTCCATTCTCGCCATCATGCGCGGCAGCACCGACTCGGAGGAGGAGGTTCCGAGCACGATGAAGAGCTCCTCGCGGATGTATCGGATGAAACGCGCGATGCTGAAGCCGTGCACCCGCGCGATCAGGCCCAGCACTCCGAATATGAAGATCAGGCAAGTCGCATAGAAACAGGCCATCAGCATGCCGAGAGAGGCGAGGCTCTCGAGGCCGTAGCGGCCGATGGTGAACGCCATGGCGCCGAACGCGCCGATCGGCGCGACGCGCATGACGATCGCGACGATCCGGAACAGCACCAGCGACAGCTTGTCGATGAAGTCGTAGACGGGCCGGGCGCGCGGGCCGGCCGCATGCAGCGCGAACCCGAACAGGATCGAGACCAGCAGCACCTGCAGGATCTCGCCCTGCGCGAACGCATCTACGAGCGTCGTCGGGATGATGTCGAGGAGAAAGTCCGTGACGCTCTGCTGCTCGGCGGCTCGCGCGTAAGACTCGACTGCGCTCGCATCGAGCGTGTCGACGTCGACGTTCATGCCTGCGCCGGGCTCGACGACGTTGACGATGATGAGCCCGACGATGAGCGCAAGAGTGCTCACGACCTCGAAGTACACGAGCGCGAGCACGCCTGTGCGCCCCACCGCCTTCATGTTCTCCATGCCCGCGATCCCGCTCACCACGGTGCAGAAGATGACCGGCGCGATCAGCATCTTGATCAGCTTGATGAACCCGTCGCCCAGGGGCTTCATCTGCGCGCCGGTCTCGGGCAGGAAATGGCCGAGCGCCACGCCGATCGCGATCGCGACGAGGACCTGGAAATAGAGCGACTTGTAGAGCGGTTCGGCGCGAGTTTCGGCAGTCGTCACGTACGGCCTCTGAGATTTTTTTCGCGACGCAAGGCTAACAGAATGCCCGCCGGAAGATCACGAAAGGCCGCCGCTCGCGCGCTGGCGAGGCGCGCACTTCGATGTTTGAGGCTGAGCGATCGAGATCGACGGGGACGTTGCAGGATCGGCGTCGGCAGCGTCGAGATCAACCTGCGCCCGCTCGAGACCGCTGTGGGGGCGATCCCGGGCTCGCGAGTCCGCTCACCCAGATCCGGCCCTCGCGCGTGTCCATGCGCACGAGGACGCCCTCCGAGCTACGGAACTCGCGGCACTCTGCGGGCAGGCGCGCGTCTGCGAAATACGCCTTCACGAGGTCGATCACCGTCGCGGCCGGCTTCTCCATGCCGGGCGTCTCGGGCATATGCGCCAGGATGCTCACTCGCCAGCTCTGCTTGCGGGCGCCTGTCGCACGCAACTCCTTGCAGAAGCGATCCATCAGCAGCAGGTCCGAGCTCAACGTGTTGTCCGTGAGATCGAGCGGCTCGTCTCCCTGAGTGGCCACATATCGCAGATGGAGCAGCCCGCCCGAGCCCTGCGTGTCGTCGCAGACGCACACGGCCACGGCCGCATGCAGCTCGCACGCGAGGCATTGCCCTTCGCGCGAGACGCGAAACGCATCGGTTTCGACAAAAATTTCCGCAGGAGTGGAGATCATGGCCTGTCATGATGCCGGGGCCGGCGAAACCCAAGTTGAGCACTCCATCACGGAATGGGCGCGGTGCGGTCGAGGAGCCTGGCTCGGCGCCTGGCCCGCCCTGCCCTGCTGACAATTTTGGGTCGCCATTGTCATTCTTTGGCGACGCCCGACCGAATCGATCGGAGAGCCAATGTAAAGCCCGTTCGTGCTCGGGAGGCGGAACGCAACGAATGCTCAGGCACGCCACGCGAGCGCGCGGATCACTTCCTCGTGCAACTCGCGATTCGCCGCGATGACGACTTCGCTCGCTTCACCCGCCGGTTGCCCCGCCCAGTCGGTCACGACGCCGCCCGCCCCTTCGACGATGGGAATCAGCGCCTGGACGTCCCACGGTTTGAGGCCGGCTTCCACGACCAAGTGGGCGCACCCGGCCGCGATGAGACAAGGTGTGTAGCAATCCCCTCCGTACCGTCTCGCGCGCGCCCGTGCTGCGACTCGTTCGAACGCTTGCCGATGCTGCTCGGTCGCGAACATGTCCGGATCGGTCGCGCACAGCACCACGTCGCTCAGCCGAGCCGTTTTGCTGGTCGCGAGCTCTGTCACCGTGCCTGCCCGATGAAGTCGCGCGCTTGCTGCATCCCCGACGAAAGTCTCGCCCGTGTACGGCTGATGCATGAGGCCGACGATGGGTCTCGAGCCGTCGTTCAGCGCGATGAGCGTGCCCCAGTGAAGCTGGCCGAGCATGAACGAGCGCGTGCCGTCGATCGGATCGATCACCCAGGTGTACGGGCTCGAGCCACGCTCGTAGCCGTGCTCTTCGCCGAGCAGGCCATGGTCGGGATAGACGCGCCGGATCTCGCTTCTCAAGGCCGCTTCGGCCTCCCGGTCAGCGATCGTGACCGGATCGAAGGCGCCCGCAGCCGCCTTGTTGGAGATTTCGAGCGCGGTCCGGAAATACGGCAGGATGCGGGCGGCCGCGAGCTCGGCGAGGTGTAACGCGAAGTCGACGAATTCGTTGTGACTGGCCATGTGGACGATTGCAAACGCGACAGTGTTTCGGTAGACGTGCTGGCTCGCGCGAGGGCCTTCCGACAACTCGACCAACCGCGCGAGAACGTGCCGGCGCCTGGGAGGATCGGCATCATGCCTGCGAAATTCGTCAAAAGCATCGGCCGCACGCTGGATGCACGGCCCGACCGTCTCGACCTGCGCGATCGCGAGTTCACGCCGAGCGTGGTCTCGCTTCCGGAGCAGTGGCCGGATGACGCAACGATCCGCCGCTTGCTGCCGAGCTATTGCGACTCGGGTCTCGTCCTCGATCAAGGGACCGAGGGCGCCTGCACGGGGTTTGGCCTCGCGTGCGTGGTCAACTACCTGCTCTGGCGCAAAAACCTCTCGAACGGACGCTCGCGCCGGAAGATCGAATCGGTCAGCCCGCGCATGCTGTATCACCTCGCACGCTTCTACGACGAGTGGCCGGGCGAGGACTACGATGGCTCGAGCTGCCGGGGAGCGCTCAAGGCCTGGCACAAGCACGGCGTGTGCTCGGAGAAGCTGTGGCCCTACCGGGACTCGAAAGGGGAAGTCCGGTTCGTGCCCCCCAAGCCCAATTGGGCCGAAGACGCGCTGAGCCGGCGGCTCGGCGTCTATTACCGCATCAATCGCGCCTCGGTCGTCGACATGCAGGCCGCGATCCTCGAGATCGGCGCGATCTACGTCTCTTCGGACGTGCACGATGGCTGGGCGGTGCCGAGCAGACGCACGCTCAAAGGCCACGACTCGATCCCGGTGATCAAGCCGATGCGCAATCCAGACTCGCTCGGCGGGCACGCCTATGCCCTCGTCGGCTTCAATCGCATCGGGTTCGTCGTGCAGAACTCCTGGGGCGAGAAGTGGGGCAACTGCGGCTTCGCCGTGCTGCCCTACGAGGAGTGGGTCGAGTACGGCACCGATGCCTGGATCGCCGCCCTCGGCGTTCCGGCCGCGAAGACCAAGACCTCGAGCTCGCCGATCCCCACGCGCGAGAAGACCGTGATCGCGCGCGCCGGCTCGATCGCGTTCGTGTCGAGCGCAACGCAGGCCGTGCCCAAAGTGAGCAAGCAGGTCGCTCCCTGGAGCTTGCAGGATGCCTATCGACACACGGTCGTGATGGGTAATGACGGAGAGGTCATCAATCGCATCGTCACGCACGAGAACGGAAACGCGTGCGTGCGCCACATCGTCTGCGAGGAACCGTCGAAGGAGCTCGATGGAAAGCCCTCCAAGCCGCGCCTGGTGATCTATGCGCACGGCGGGCTCAATTCCGAAGACGCTTCCATTCAGCGCATCCGCACCCTCGCTCCATATTTCAAGGCGAACGGCGCCTACCCGATCTTCGTCACCTGGCGCACCGGTCCGGTCGAGACGCTCGGCGGCCTTCTCGAGGACGAGCTCAAGAAGATTCCGCGCCCCGAGGGGGACTTCGGCGATATTTTCGAGCGCGTGAAGGAGACCGCCGCCGAGGTGCTCGACCGCACGATCGAGGTGCTGGCGCGCCCGATCGCCAAGCCCATCTGGAGCCAGATGAAGCAGAACGCCGCGGCGGCGGCCGAGGCGAGCCGCGCGAGCTGCGTCCTGGCCGACGCGCTGGCCGCGCTCAAGGCCAGAGTGCCGAAGCTCGAGATTCACCTGGTAGGTCATTCGGCAGGATCGATTCTGCTCGGCCACCTGCTCGATCTCCTGCCCTCCCGCAAGCTCAGCGTCGCGAGCTGCCACTTGTATGCGCCAGCCTGCACGGTGCGTTTCGCCGTCGATCATTATGTGCCAGCGACCGAGAATGGCGTGCTGCCACGCAAGCGTCTGCACATCCACGTGCTCTCGGACGAGAACGAAATCTGCGACACGGTCGGACCGTATCGCAAATCACTTTTGTATCTCGTGAGCCGTGCGCTCGAGCATTGCCACAAGATGCCGATCCTCGGGCTCGAGCAGGTCTTCCAGCCCAAGAGCACGCCGAAGTGGCACGAAGCCGAGCAACCGTTCGTAAAGCGCTGGCAGAAGTTCTGGAAAGACGGCGGCAACGGGCTCGACATCGTCACCGAGCAACAGGTGTCGACGGGCCTTTTGGGGCGGAAGATCAAAGCCACTCACGGCAGCTTCGATAACGATGCCTCGACCATCGAGACCACGCTCAAGCGGATTCTCGGGTCGAAGCCTCAGTTCCCGATCGAGTGGATCGACTACTGAGACTCCTCAGCGCACGGCTACGTATCGCACGAGCGTGTCTTTGACATCGCGCTCGAGACGGCCCGCATGTACGAGATATTCCAGGTGTGCGACGGCCTCGCCGAGCGCAAGGAACAAATGCACGCCTTTCAGCTCACGACGAAACAGGAGAGGCAGCAGCTCGCCCGCCGTTCGAGGCTCCACGCACAGCTTCGTGACGGCGGCCAGCTGCTCTTCATGATGGCGCTGCAAATCCTCGAGACGACGATGCAAGCCTTGGAAAGGCAGGCCGTGCGAAGGCAGGACCAGCGTGTCGGCAGGCAAGGCGTGCAGGCGCTCGAGTGAGAGCAGGTACGAACCGAGCGGATTCGTATCGAGCGTGTGCGGACCGAAGCTGATGTTCGGGGAAATGGTCGGCAGCACCTGATCACCGCTGATCAGCACGCGAGCGGCCTCGTTGCGCAGGCATAGATGGCCCTCGGCGTGACCTTCAGTCTGCATCGCCGTCCATGCCTCCAATCCGGCGGGCAGCGGCTTCTCGTCCTCGAGGAATCGCTCGACGTGCGGCAAGCCGCTCAGGGTGCGGGCGAGGCGCGAGCGATCGAGCGCCGGCCGGATCGTGCTGAGATCGGTGAGCCCGTGCGAGCGGACGAATGTCTCGACCTCCGCCGGTGAGGGCTGATTCTCCCCTGTGACCATGCTCCGCGCGAGCTCGTAAGTGCGCGGCGAGAGATGAACCGGAACGTCATACCGCGCCTCGAGCCAGGCGGCGAGGCCGATGTGATCGGGATGGATGTGCGTGACGACCACTGCTCTGACGGGGAGCGAGGAGAAAAGCTCCTGCTCGAGCGCGAGCCACGCGTCCTTTGCCATCTGCACGTTGAGGCCGGTGTCCACGATGACGCACCCGTCGGCGAGCTCGATGAGCCACACGTTGATGTGATTGAGCTCCATCGGCATCGGCAGCCGCGTCCAGCGCACCTGGGGAGCAACTGTCACGCACGTTCCTGGAGCGGGGGGCGTGATCGGCACATATTGAAGACGGCGCGAGGCGAAGGGCTCGCCTTCGTCCACGAGGGGCGCGGGAGTGGGTGCCGCGGTGTCTTGAGGGTTCGAGGGAGCGGTCATCGAGTGCGTTGCAGTCAGCGACTCGCGTATCATGCGGCCAAATGCCCCCAAGGTGAAATTTCGCTATGCGACTCCTCGTGGCCCGGATTGTGCACGCGTGCTTGCTCGCCGCCCTCTGCTCCTCTTCCGCGCTCGCCTCCGCTCTCACCCGTGAAGAGCAGGCGATCGTCGCCCACGTGAAGGAAATCAAGCCTCGCTCGATCCGCCTCCTCGAGGAGATCGTCAACGTCAACAGCGGCACCATGAATTTCGCCGGCATCAAGCAGGTCGGCGACATCCTGCGACCGAAGTTCGAAGCGCTCGGTTTTTCGGTCCGCTGGATCGACGGCGCGCCTTTCGGTCGCGCCGGACACCTCGTGGCGCACCGTGACGGACGCGGGCAGCACGTTCTGCTGATCGGACACATAGACACCGTTTTCGAGCCCAATCACCCGTTTCAACGATTCGAGCGCATCGACGAGCACACCGCGCGCGGCCCGGGGATCGCGGACATGAAAGGTGGCATCGTCGTCGGCCTGGCGGCGCTCGAGGCGCTGAAGGCGGCAGGTGCGCTCGATGGGCTGGAGCTCACCGTCGTTCTGCACGGCGATGAGGAAGATTCCGGGCGGCCGCTCGAGCTTGCGCGCCAGGCGCTGATCGAAGCGGCAAAAGACGCCGATATCGCCATCGGTCTCGAGAACGCGGCCAACGATCCCAAGAGGGCTGTGGTGGCCCGCCGGGGCTACACAGGATGGATCGTCAAGGCCGAGGCCAGGAGCGCTCACTCCTCGCAGATCTTCAGCGACGAGGTTGGCGCTGGCGCCATTTACGAGCTGGCACGCATCCTGAACGACTTTTACGAGCAGCTCCGCGGCGAGGAGCTGATGACGTTCAACCCGGGCCTGATCGCCGGCAGCACGCAGGTGAAGCACCAGGCCGAGCCGCCCGAAGCGCACGTGTCCGGCAAGGACAACATCATCGCGCCGATTGCGATCGCCAGCGGAGATTTGCGCACGCTGACGATCGAGCAGCGCGAGCAGACCAAGCAGCGCATGCGCCAGATCGTGGCCGCACACCTGCCGCACACATCGGCGACGATCGAGTTCAAGGATGGCTATCCGCCCATGGCGCCGAGTAAAGGCAACCACAAGCTCCTCGGCCTGTACGACGAAGTGAGCCGGGATCTGGGGTTCGGAGCGGTCACGGCCGTGAATCCGCGCGATGCCGGAGCTGCCGACGTCTCATTTGCCGCCGATCATGTCGAGATGGCGATCGATGGGCTCGGGCTTCTCGGCGGCGGCGCGCATACGCCTCGGGAGTTCGCCGACCTTCGCATCTTCGACACGCAGGCGCAGCGTCTCGCGGTGCTTCTGTATCGACTGGCGAACTGAGAGCGCGCCGGTCGGGCCGCGCTCACGAGCGGCTCACACGCGCGACTCGGATCGGCGCAGATTCGGGGCGGTCGGCTTGCGCTCGCCGGCGAGCAGATCGACCACCCGCTCGTCGGTGCGCAGGATGAAGCTGTTGCCCCGCTGCTGTTTGGCCACTTTCTTGACGTGCGCCAGCAGATGCGCAATCGCGTCGGCGCTATCCGCTCCCATAGTGCCCGAGTCCAGCGCCGCGACCGAAACGGTCAGGAGAGGAAATTGTCGCTGCACGCCGTCACGATCGGTCGCGACGATGTAACCCGCTGCCGCGTGCTCCGGTGAGTAGAAGTTGGCCACGGTCGCGCTGAAGCGATCGAGCGTACGAGTCACGCGCTCGCGCCAGTCAGCCGAACGCATGACCACGACGAAGTCGTCCCCGCCGACGTGAGCGATGAAATCGAGCCGTGCAGAGAACATGCTCTTGAGCAGGCCCGCGAGGTGCAGGATCACCTGGTCGCCGTGCGCGTAGCCGTACACGTCGTTGTAGGGCTTGAACGAATCGAGGTCGAAGTACGCGACGATGAAGCGCTTGCCCTGCTCGATGAGCTTGTCGATCGCGGTGCGCAGCGCCGCGTTGCCAGGCAGGAGCGTCAGCGGGTTCGAGTGCTTGGCCGACTGGAGCTGCTGCTCGGTGATGAGCCGCAGCACGTCGATCGTCTGACCGAGGCCGAAATACCGCCCCTCCTTGGTGATGACGAACTCCTCGGTGAGACGGGGCCTGCCCTTCTGCGTCACCAGGCGGCTCACCTGCTCGAGCCGCAGCTGGCTGTCGATCAGCAAAGTGGGTGACTCCATCACTGCTGTCACCGCCTTCTTGTTGTAGATCTCGGGGTGCAACGGTTTGGCGAGCAGTGCAAAGAGCTGCTCACGACGCACAACACCAAGAGGCCTGCCGTCCCTCACCACCGGGAGCGTGAGCTTATCGGGATTGTCGCGCATCAGATCGGCGACTTCGTGCACGCGCATGTCGGGCGGCACAGGCGGCACGTAAGTAGCGATGTGCTCCGCGCAAAGCGCGGTATGGGTGACGATGGAGCGGTCCAGCGATTCGAGCTGGTGCAAGGCCGCCATTGGCGCGCTGCCCGGGCGGCCGAACAAATTGCCCTGCAACCGATCGACGCCGAGATCGACGAGCTCGCGACATTCCTTTTCCGTCTCCACTCCCTCGGCGACCACCCGGCAGCCCATCGCCCGTCCCATATCGAGCATGGAGCGGACGAACTCGCGCTTGGTGGCATCCGCATCGATGCCGTTGACGAAATATCGATCGATCTTCACGTAGTCGGGCTTCAGCTCGGACCAAGTGCGAAGGCCCGATGAGCCCGCGCCCAGGTCGTCGATCGCGATCGCGCATCCGGCATCGCGCAATCTCTGCAGCGTCGAGCGCAGACGCGCGTAGTCCTCGAGCAGGCTCTCCTCGGTGAGCTCGATGACGCAACGCTCGGGCGAGAACGAGGCCGAGGCGGCGCAATCGAGGAAGCGCGTTGCGAAGTTCGCGTCTTCGTAGATGGTGTCCGGCGAGACGTTGATGAACAGCAAGCCCGCCACGCGCGAAGCGGCAAAGCGCGAGATGGCGTTCTGCACGCACAGGAAATCGACGTCGACCTTCACGCCGCCGCGACGAGCTGCCTCGAACAGATTCTGAGGCGAGTGCAGCCAGCTGTCGGACGGTCCGCGCGTCAGAGCTTCGAATCCGCAGACGGTGCGCGAGCGAGGGTCGATGATCGGCTGGAACAAGGTCGACACGCGCCCCGAGCGCACCAGCTCCATGAGCTCGTGCGTAGCCGCATCGAGCCTGCGCAGGCGCAAAGTTGGCGAGTCGGTGCGAGGGTCGGACATGTCCCTGGGAACCCACGGCGGGACGCAAAATCCAGCGCATTACGTTAATCGGCGCGCTGCCCCTCGTCCGAGAAGCGCATCGCAAACATCACCGGGCAGCGTGGCGGGCCGGTCAGGCGATCGCAGACGAAGTGTGATGCGGTTGGCAGCGCCCCGCCCGCCTGCCGGGAGGGGGCGACGGGCTCGCCCCGCGGGCGGGCGCGAACGACGGGGCTGGAAGACTTAAGGCGCCTGCGCGGCGTGGGAACGAGAGCAAGAAAATGGCGGGCTCGCTTGCGGGCAGCGGCGAACGAGCGATCGAAGTTCGCGTGCCCGCGTGCGCAGACACCCTCAAAACGGAGATCGGAACGCGGCGCGTTATCTCTTCATCGCGTCGAAGAACTCGGCGTTGGTCTTCGTGTCCTTCATCTTGTCGATGAGGAATTCGATCGCCGCGAGCTCGTCCATCGGATGCAGGAGCTTGCGCAGGATCCAGATCTTCTGCAGCTCTTCGGGCGAGGTGATCAACTCCTCGCGACGTGTACCGGAGCGGTTGATGTTCACGGCCGGGAACACGCGCTTTTCCGCCACGCGCCGGTCGAGGTGGATTTCCGAGTTACCGGTACCTTTGAATTCCTCGTAGATCACGTCGTCCATGCGCGAGCCCGTGTCGATGAGGGCCGTCGCCAGAATCGTGAGCGAGCCGCCCTCCTCGATGTTGCGCGCCGCGCCGAAGAAGCGCTTCGGCCTCTGCAAGGCGTTCGCGTCGACACCACCGGTGAGCACCTTGCCGGAGCTCGGGACGACAGTGTTGTACGCACGCGCAAGACGCGTGATGGAGTCGAGCAGGATCACCACGTCACGCTTGTGCTCGACCAGTCGCTTGGCCTTCTCGATCACCATCTCGGCGACCTGCACGTGACGCGTAGCTGGCTCGTCGAAGGTGGAGGAAACGACTTCGCCGCGCACCGTTCGCGCCATCTCGGTCACTTCCTCTGGCCGCTCGTCGATGAGCAGCACGATCAGATACACCTCCGGATGGTTCGCCGTAAGGGAGCTGGCGATGTTCTGCAGCAGCATCGTCTTGCCGGCTTTCGGCGGCGAGATGATGAGGCCGCGCTGTCCTTTGCCGATCGGCGCCACCAGATCGATGATGCGCGCGGTCAGATCCTCGCTCGAGCCGTTGCCGCGCTCGAGCTTCAGGCGATTGGTCGGATGGAGCGGAGTTAGGTTCTCGAACAGGACCTTGTGCTTGGCGCTCTCGGGCGAGTCGAAGTTGATCTCGCCGACCTTGAGCAGCGCGAAGTAGCGCTCTCCATCCTTGGGCGGGCGGATGAGCCCGGAAATGGTGTCGCCAGTGCGCAGATTGAAGCGACGGATCTGGCTCGGGCTCACGTAGATGTCGTCGGGCCCGGCGAGGTAGGAGCTGTCGGCCGAGCGCAGGAAGCCGAAGCCGTCCTGCAGGATCTCGAGCACTCCGTCGCCGTAGATGTCCTCGCCGCTTCGCGCGTGCGCCTTCAGGATCGAGAAGATGATGTCCTGCTTGCGGGAGCGCGCCAGGTTCTCGAGGCCCATGCGCTGCGCGATCTCGACCAGCTCGGGGACGGGCTTCAACTTGAGCTCCGTCAGGTTCATCGACTGGCGCGAAGCGGCCAGCTCCGAGGGCGAGATGATTCCGACGTCGTCGCCGTCGAAATCGTCCATTGGCAGCTCGTCGTGAACCTGCTGCTGCCGGTGATTGCCGCGATTGCCGTCGTTGCCGCGCCCGGCG
>DASVCI010000105.1:0-9111 GCA_036381695.1 Steroidobacteraceae bacterium | reverse complement strand
CTAACTTCTGGCGACGATCACTTCAACCAACTGACAGGGAGACATAGATGTCACTCGAGACCGAGATCAAGAACCTTCGCACGTCGATCGACAAGCTCGTCGAGGTGCTGTCCAGTTTGCCGGCGCAGCCTACTTCCTCCTCCTCCTCCCCCGCGGCCGCTGCCTCCTCTTCGGCGGCCGCAAATCAGGCTGCGCCGGCACCCTCCACCCAGCAGGCCGCTGAGCCGGCCGACGCGCAGACCTTCGACTACCAGAAGGACATCAAGCCGCGCGTGCTGAAGCTCGGCGAGACGAACATGAACGCGCTGCTCGAGCTGTTCAAGGAGTTCGGCGTCTCGAAGGCGCCGGAGCTGAAGGCCGAGCAGTACGAGTCGTTCGCCGCGCGCATCGACTCGCTGATCGCAGGAGGCGGTCAGCAAGCCCAGCAAACGGAATCGCTGGTCTAGCAGGGAAGCGGGCGGCGCCTGCGCACGGATGCCGGGCGCCGCCAATCTCACAGGGAAGCCGCTATGAAAAGAATCATCTTCACGCAGGCGCGCTATCCGACGCGTCCGCGCTACCCGCAGGAGCAGAAAGACAGCTTCAACGTCGCGTTGCTGCTCGTGCTGTTCGTCATCTGGATGTTACTCGCCGGCTGCACGTCGACGCAGGTCCAGGTACTGCTCCACGGGAAGCTGCGTGACGGCGGGTTCACGGGCCGCGGGCCGACCGCAACGCTGCGCGTGCAGCACTACGTGAACGACCGCGTCGTCTGCGAGTACGAGCACATCTCGCACATCCGCGACGGTGAGCCGTTCAACAATCGCGACGAAGACACGCTTGACCACGTCGGGTGCGGCTTCGAGTTCGGGGGGCACAGACGCTGATGAACATCGAAGGCGTGGAGGAGGCTGCAATGAGCGAGCTGAAGTCCGTTCCGGTCACCCCGGATAGCCCGACGTTCTATGCTGACGAGGGCACGATCGCGCACGCGCTGGCTGCCATGTGCCTCGAGACGGGGAAGGACGCGCGTGCTTACATCGGGCGTGTCATCGAAGGCGAAGACTACCCGCACAGTGATCTCTCGCCGAGCGGGGCGCATCGCTGGATGACGTGCCCCGGCTCCGCGGCGCTCGAGCGGCGCGGCGAATTCAAGCCGCGCAAGTTCCACATGGAAGTCACCGCGGAGATGGCGGACGACGTCCAGACCTACGTCGACAACATCCGCCAGTTCGCCGCGCACGGGCAGCTGCTGCTCGAGAAGCGCGTCGACATCTCGCACATCCTCGGGCACGACGCGAACGGCGATCCGCGAGGCGGTACGGCCGACGCGATCGTCATCTGCGCGAACGAGTTCCAGGTTCACGATCTGAAGTTTGGCCGGGGCGTCGAAGTGGACGTCGCGAGCGGGCCGATACGCGACTGGTCTGCGTTGCCCAATCCTAACGCGCCGGGCGTGATGCTCATCGACGGGCTGTATTACGAAGTCAACGAGCAGCTGCTGCTCTACGCGCTCGGCGTGCATCGGCTGCTGTCCGTGCTGCTCGACGAAGTGCCGGCGCGCTGCCGCATCGTGATCCACCAGCCGCGCATCACGCAGGCGCCCAAGGAGTTCGATCTGCCGGTGTCCGAGCTGCTCGCGTTTGGCGAGCGGGCGCAGGAAGCTGTGCAGCTCGTGAACCGAGTCATCGAGCGGAACGCGAACCCGGATGGCGCGTTCGTCGAGGAGCTCGATTCCTATCTGTCCGCCGGCGACCATTGTCGCTTCTGCAAGGCGAAGGCGACGTGCCCGGCGCTCATACGCGACGTAAGCAAGACAGTGTTCGACGCGTTCGACGCGCTCATGAACCCGCACGAGACGGTCGAGCCGATCGACGTCGCGAGCCTCGATCAGCGCCGACTCGGCGCAATCCTCGACAAGGCGGACATCATCGAAGCGCTACTCAAAGCTGCGCGCGAGAAGGGCGTCGAAGACGTGCGGGCCGGCCAGCCGCCGATCGGCAAGCGCGGCCCGTACAAGCTCGTCGCCGGCCGGAAGGGCAACCGCTACTTCACGAATCCTGAGGAGGTTGAGGCGGTGCTCAGGAAGGCGCGGCTGAAAAAGGAAGAGATCTACGAGTTCAAGCTCCGTTCGCCGAAGAAGTTCGAGACGCTGCTCAAGAAGGACAGGCCGCGCGTGTGGGCGAAGCTCGAGACGCTGATCGATCAGTCGGATGGGCCACCGCATCTTGCACCGGCTGACGACCCACGCCCGCCGCTCGAATTGCCGATCGATTCATTCGAAGCAACTGACGTGGAGACCTTGGTATGAACGTCAAGCTCTTCGCAGCGACACTCGCGCCTCGCACGCAGCAGGGCGGCGGTGCCGAATCGTATTACGCGCATCTCGCCGACGACGGTGACGAGACGCTGAAGGTTTCGCGACGACTCCCACCTCGACCGCGCCTGCGGATCGAGGGGCTCGCGAAGGGCGGAGCGCCGGTAGATCTCTTGCCGGCGCTCGATGCCCGCGGCCGCGTGCAACCACATCAGTGGGTGCTCCCACAGGTGTGGAGCATGGGTCGCTGGGAGACGCCGATCGCGTCGACCGACGCGATCATGAAACGATGTCGTGCGCTCGGACTTCGCGTTCGCGTGCTCGATGTGCTTTAACCCCGAAGACAGGAGACAGTCATGGCAACCGCAAACCAGCGAATCGGTGAAACCCTCACGCTCAAGAACGTCCGTCTGGCATTCCCGAACGTGTTCAGCCCGCGCGCCATGAAGGACGAAAAGACTGGCGAAGCGCGTAAGCGATTCGATGCGACCTTCATTTTCGGCCCGCAGCACGAGGCCTTCGCGGCGACTCAGCAGGCGATCATCAAGGTTGCGAAGCAGAAGTGGGGCGACGACAAGGGGCTCGCATACGCGAAGGCGCTGCTGCAGCGTGACCAGACGTGCCTGCACAACGGCGATCTGAAGGCGCTCAAGTACGATGGCTTCGCAGGCAACTGGTACGTCAGCGCCAGCAACAGGACGCGCCCGGCTGTCGTCCATTGCGTCAAAGATCCGGCGACCGGCAAGGCGAAGGTGTTAACCGAGGCGGACGGCGTGATTTACGCCGGCTGCTACGTCAACGCGATCATCGAGGTATATCCGTTCGAGGGCCGCGAGGGCAAGAAGGACGGCATCTACGCGACGCTGCTCGGCATCCAGTTCGCAGCGGACGGCGATGCGTTCGGCGGTCGCACCGCGAGCCCGGATGACTTCGAGGCGTTCGACGCGCTGCCGGAGGGCGCTCCGGCCCCGTGGGAGGACAAGGCGTCCGGCGCCGCGGTTGAGTCGCTCGTCTGAGCGATGATCCGCTGTTGGATCGACACAGAGACGTACTCCCCGGTCCCGATTGACCACGGGATCGGGGCGTACGCTCCCGCGTCCGAGGTGATGCTCATCACCTGGGCCGTTGAAGACGAGCCCGTGCAGTGGTGGGACGTAACTCGGACGCGATCGATCCCGCGTGATCTTGCGGAGCGATTCGATGATCCCGAGACGATATTCATCGCCCACAACGCGCCGTTCGATCGGCGCGTGCTCCAATTCCAGGACTGGTTTGCCGCGCTCTTCAACGTCCCGATCGAGCGCTGGCGCTGCACGATGGCGCAAGCTTACGCGCACGGATTGCCCGGCAGTCTCGGGAAGCTCGGCGAGATATTCGGGCTCGAGACGCAGAAGCGCGACGGCAAGCCGCTGATCAATCTGTTTTGCAAGCCGCGCCCGAAGAATTCGAAGCTGCGCCGCGCGACTCGCGAGACGCATCCCGACGAATGGGAGAAGTTCATCGAGTATGCCATCGACGACACGGCTGCGCTGCGCGAGCTGTCGCGCAAGCTTCCGACATGGAACTACCCCGATAACCAGCGAGAGCTGGAGCTGTGGTTCCTCGACCAGACGATCAACGACCGCGGCGTATTCGTTGACCTTGCGCATGCGCGCGCGGCGCTCGCAGCTACGGAGCAGGCGAAGCGCGAGTTGAAGAAGATCTCCGGCGAGCTGACGGACGGCTACGTCGAGAGCGCGACGCAGCGCGACAAGATGCTCGTGTACCTGCTCGCGGAGCACGGCGTGAGCCTCCCGGACATGCAGGCCGCGACGCTCGAGAAGCGGCTCGAAGATCCTGAGTTACCCGAGGCGGCAAAGGAGCTGATCCGCGTGCGGCTCGCCGCGACGACGGCGAGCACCGCGAAGTACCAGCGCGCGATCAACGGGGCGAACGAGGACGGCCGTATCCGCGGGCTGCTCCAATTCTGTGGCGCGCAGCGCACCGGCCGCTGGGCAGGTCGTACCCTACAGCCACAAAACTTCCCGCGGCCGAAGATGTCGGCCGAGGAAATCGAAGAAGGCATCCGCGCGATGAAGGGCGGCTATGCCCACCTCGTCTACGACAACGTGATGGAGTTGGCAAGCGACGCGCTCCGCGGAATCATCATCGCGCCGAGCGGCCGCAAGCTCGTCGTTAGCGACTTGTCGAACATCGAGGGGCGCGTGCTGCCGTGGTTGGGCGACGAGCAGTGGGAGCTCCAAGCTTTCCGCGAGTACGACGCGGGCATCGGTCCTGATATGTACAAGCTCGAATACTCCCGCCCGTTTCGGATCGATCCGAGTGAGGTCTCGAGCTTCCAGCGCCAGATGGGCAAGGGCATGAAGTTGTCGCTGGGCTACGAGGGCGGCGTCGGCGCGTTCCTGAACATCGCCGCCGCGTACAAGCTTGACCTCGAGGCGATGACTGAGGCCGCCTGGGACGCGCTGCCAACCGACGTCCGCGATCGCGCCGAGCGCGCGTGGGAGTGGGCCGTCGAGCAACGCAAGACTTTCGGGCTGCGCCGCGAGGTGTACATCGTCTGCGAGGCGCTGAAGCGCATGTGGCGCAGCGCGCACGCGAAGCTGTCAACGAAGTGCTGGGACTGCGACGAGCCGTGTGAGCACGCCGGCCTGTGGCAGAACTGCGAGAAGGCGTTCCGCTCCGCGATCCTGCACCCGGGCAAGGTCTACTCGACCGGCCGCTGCCAGTTCGCCTGTACGGGCCAGTGGCTGCGCATTCGCCTGCCGTCCGGCCGTGAGCTGTGCTACCCGCAGCCGCGCGTGAACCCGGAGTCGGGCGAGCTGAGTTACATGGGCGTCAGCCAATACACGAAGCGCTGGCAGCGAATCAAGACGTACAGCGGAAAGATCACCGAGAACATTGTTCAAGCAGTGAGCCGCGACGTGCTCGCGCACGCGATGCCGGCCGCCGAAGCCGCTGGCTACCACATCATCCTCACGGTTCACGATGAGCTGGTGACCGAGACGCCGGACGATAGCAGGTTCAGCCACGAGGAGCTGAGCCGAATCCTCGCGACAAACCCGCCGTGGGCCGCTGGCCTGCCGCTCGCGGCTAGCGGGTTCGAGGCTTACCGATACCGGAAGGACTGATGAGCAGAACGGAAATAGGCCGCACCGGCACGGAGGCCGAGCACGTGACGCGCGTCAAGGCGCGCGATGGCGTGAGCCTCAAATTCGTGTCGCCCGGCACGACGGGCATGCCGGATCGTCTTGACCTGTATCCGATCGCGGAGGAGCACCGAGAGATCGTTGCTCGCTACATCCAATTCACGGAGTGCAAGGCGCCCGGCAAGAAGCCCCGCACGCGGCAAGCGCGCATGCACAAGAAGCTGCGCGAGCTGGGTTTCGTGGTGAACGTGTACGACGGCTAGGGAGAGGCCATGAGCTGGTTTCAACACATCATTGACGTAATACGCGGACTATTCCAGTGGTGGTTCATCGTGCTTCCCTGGGAGCAAGGTGTGCGCATACGCCTCGGAAAGCACGTGAAGCAGTTTGGCGACGGCGTGCACATGCAGATTCCGTTCATCGATCGCGTCTACATACAGAACACACGGATGCGCATCGCGTCCTTGTCACCTCAAACTCTGACGACGGCCGACGGCAAAACGATCACCTGTGCCGGCTCGCTGCGCTATCGCGTGAAAGACGTCATGACTCTGTACCGAACGCTGCATCAGGCGGAGGAGACGATTAAGCTGCAGGTGGAGGGGTTGCTCGCCGATTACATCATCCGGCACAACTTGCCGGAGTGCTCTCCGTGCGTCGTATCTGATCACGTGACGGCGCAGCTTGATCTCTCACGCTACGGTCTCAACGATACGCAGTTCTTTTTGACGGACTTCGCGGTGGTCAAGACCTTCCGGCTCATCGGTGGGAACATGGAGCGCTATAACAGCGGGCCTCTCGAGACGACTAGCTACGTGCGGGCGGGGCGTCCTGCATGACCGAACCGCGCATCTACACTCCGCACGAGTATCAGCACGAAGGGCATGTCTTCTTGTCCGACGTGCCTCGTGCGGCCTTGTGGATGCCGATGGGATTCGGGAAGACCGTTACCGTGCTCACGTTTCTGAAGCTGCTGCAGCGTTACGCGGACGAAGGGCCCGCGATCATCTTCGCGCCGAAGCGCGTCGCGCTCAGCACGTGGCCGGCCGAAGTGCGGAAGTGGAAGCATCTGCAAGACTTCCGCGTCGTACCAGTGATCGGCACGCCGAAGCAGCGCGAGGCCGCGCTCCGTGAACGCGCGGACGCGTACACGATCAACTACGAGAACATCCCGTGGTTGTTCGAGCACCTCACGCGGCTGCGCTGTGGCTGGCCGTTCAAGAACGTCGTCTGCGATGAGGCGACGCGCCTGAAGTCGATGCGCCCGAGCATGCAGGTCAGCAAGCTCGGCAACGAGTTCGTGCGCACCGGAGGAGGCAGCAAGCGGGCGCGCGAGCTGGCGCGTGTCGCGCACACGAAGCACGTGCGACGGTGGATCAATCTAACCGGCACGCCTGCGCCAAACGGCCTGCAGGATCTGTGGGCGCAGGTATGGTTCCAGGATGCTGGCGAGCGCCTCGGGCGTACGTACACGGGCTTCGAGCGCCGCTGGTTCCAGTGGACCCAGGCAGGCGACAACCAGTTCGCGCGTAAGCTCACGCCGCTGCCGTTCGCGCAAGAGCAGATACAAGATCGCGTGCGCGACATCTGCATCTCGTTTCGCGCCGAGGACTACTTCGACCTCAAGAAGCCGATGGTCGTGCCGGTCTACGTCGACTTGCCGGCGAAGGCGATGCGCCACTACCAGGAGATGCAGCGCGAGCTGTTCACGCAGATCGCGGAGCACGAGATCGACGCGTCGAACGCCGCCGCGAAGTCCAGCAAGCTCCTGCAGATGGCAGCCGGCGCGGTGTGGGTCGACCGCGAGAAGGGCGTGTGGACCGAGGTCCACGACGCGAAGCTACAAGCGCTCGAGAGCATCATCGAAGAGGCGGCTGGTTCCCCGGTGCTCGTGCAGTACCACTGGCAGCCGGACCTCGCGCGCATCTTGAAAAAGTTCCCACAGGCGAGATTCCTCGACGACGATCCGCGCACCGAGGATGAGTGGCGCGCAGGCAAGATCCCGGTGCTCGTCGCGCATGCGAAGAGCTGCGGGCACGGCCTGAACCTGCAGGAGGGCGGACACATCCTCGCGCGCTACAGCTACGACTGGTCGCTCGAGCTGTGGGATCAGATTCTCGAGCGAATTGGGCCGATGCGCCAGATGCAATCTGGTTTCGATCGCGTCGTGCGCGAGTACCGCATCATCGCGCGCAGCACGATCGACGAGCTGGTGATCGTGCGCCACGAAACGAAGCGCGAGACACAAGACATCTTAATGGAAGCAGCGAGGGCAAGGAAGTGAGCTTCTTTTCACCTGCAATGATTTGGGGCCTCGGCGCCGCGTTCCCCGCGGTGTTCGCGGAGTTCTTGTACAAGCGCTGGCCGAACGACTGGCCCTGGTGGTATGGGCTGCCGGTGTGGCTTGTGCTCCAGCTCTCGATCGGCTACTGCATCTTCAGGCTCGTGCGTGACGCATCAGCTGGCACGCTGCTTGACGCATTCGTTGTGTGGGCGTTCGCGACGACGTCGATGCGCGTGTTCGTGTCGGTCGTGCTGCTCGGCGAAACCGTGAAGGGCGGCACGTGGTTCGCGCTCGGGCTGCTCGTGATGGCGAAGATCGCGCAGACCTTTTGGGGCCGCTGAGTTAGTACACATTAACCCTCGCAAGGAGAGCAACGATGAAATTGTCACTACCCACCGATAGCGCTGAGCGCAAAACGTATCCGCTGTTCAGCGGGCTCTTCGGCTATTTCGGCGCGGCGCTCGCTGCTGTCGCGCACCACAGCTGGAAGAGTAACGAGAAGCACAACCCCGGCCAGCCGTTGTACTGGTCGATGGACAAGAGCGACGATCACGCGGACTGCATCATGCGCCACCTGCTCGACCTTGGTGAGCTGCTCGCATATGCCGAGCGTGTCGGCGAGGACCCGGAGGACGGCCGCACGCTGCACGACGAGCCAGAGCTGATCAAAGCGCTGCTCGACGAAGCCGATGCGCTCGCGTGGCGTGCCCTCGCGCTGAATCAGACGCTACGCATGCGCTTCACGAACGCGGCTGTACCATTCAACGCGCAGCGCGAGCCGGTGCCCGAGGTGCCGGCATACGAAGACGAGAGGGCGGCCAAGATGTATGCCGCTGGTTTTCGCGACGGCATGGCCGAAGGCACGCACGCCGCTGAGCTTGCTGCCGACGACATCATCGCGCCGAACGCGCGGTTACCGGAGCCTGAACCGTTGAAGGCTGCACCCGCTGAATGCCGCAGCCCGTACTGCCAGTGCGAGAAAGACAAGTGCAGAGGCGGATGGAAAGACATGCGCGGTGTTCCGCTCAACGACGCGAGGATCACAGGAGAGCCGGAACACGTACGTTCCCCCAGCATCGCCGAGGCGCTCGACATCATTTCGCCGAAGTGCATCACCGACGGCTGCGAGCGTCGCGCCGCCTTTGGTTCGGTGCGCTGCCAAACGTGCCTCGACACGTACATTGCCGATCTGCGTAAAGGGGTTTGATGATGCCGATCTATCCAAGAAGGAACTGCCAAGCGTGCGGCATCCGGTTCACACCAGAGTCTGCGGACCAGACGCACTGCCTGAGCCCGTGCAAGCCGCGAGGCCGCGCGTCGAAGCCCGCGGCCGAGCGCACCACGAGCCGCGGACGGTCGCTTCGCGGTGAGCGCGCAGCGGC
>DASVCI010000104.1:0-36187 GCA_036381695.1 Steroidobacteraceae bacterium | reverse complement strand
CTCGCCCGTATACGACCAGTCGCCGCCGATGAACGCTTCCCACTCCCCGCCGGGCAACGGGTGCGTGTAGCGGGCGTTGATGCTGCCGGTCCATTCCGGAACGTACGGCAGCGGATCGCCGTCGAGACCCTGAGTCGGGATCGGCAAGTCCTCCGTCAACTCGGAATTGTTGTAGCTCACACCGAGACCGAATTGCAGAACCTCGCTCGGTTGCGCGATCAACTCGAGCTCCGCTCCCCTGACCCTCGCCTCGCCGCCGTTGCCGCGATAGGTGAAACGAAGACCGGTCGCGGAATCGGCGAATTGCGAGACTTGAATGTCCGTCCAGTCGATCTGGTAGATGGCGCCGCTCAGGCTGAGGCGGCGATCGGCCAGCGCTCCCTTCATGCCGAGCTCGTAGTTGACGATCGAGTCCGAGCCGAAGCCGGCCGGGATCTGCACGTCGGCGATGCTGGCCGCGGTCTGATCGTTCGCGCCGCCGGCGCGGAAGCCTTCGGCGACCTGCACGTAGGTCATCCAGTCATCGTTCAGGTCGTAAGCCAGGTTGAACCGCAACGTCGTGCCCGACTCGCTGTACTCGAACTGGTGGCCAGGGCCGGGGCCCGGCACCGACCTGAAGTCGACGATACGGGAGGCTTCCTGGCCGACCTCGAAGTCGAACCAGCGAATGCCCGCCGTCGCCGTGATCCGGTCGGTGACATCCCAGCTCACCTCGCCGAACAATGCCTGCTCATCGACGTGAGTGGTCTCGCTGCGATGCAGAAAGTCCACCGAATCGATGCCGAATCGACCGGTCCTCGGATCGACCGAATACCATCGCGAGCCGCCCGTGCGGTCTTCGTTGTGATTGTAGGCGCCGACCAGAACCTGGATCGGCCCGTCCCAATCCGAGCTGAAGCGCAGCTCGCTGCTGCGGATCCAGTAATGCTGCGGGTTCTCGATGAGCGAAACGCCGGTGGAATCGGCATGCAGCGCGCCGACACTGAGCACCTCCGCAGCCGCACTGGCATCGCGCGCAAACTCCGAGTCGCGATCGAAAAGCGAATGAGCGGCCGTGATCGTGCCCCAGTCCTTGGTGTAGATGAGCTTGCCGCTGTACATCGCGATGTCCTCGCGACGGAACGGCCGGCTCTGATCGCTCGAGTAATAGCGCGATGGCAGCGGCTGACCGTTCAGCGTCGGGCTGAGCGGAAGATCGAGATTCTCCGTGCTGAAGCTGGTGCGCCCCTCGAGGTCCATCTTCTGGAACATCGTCATGGCCGTGAACTCGAGGTCGTCGGTGATCTGCCAGCCCAGCATTGCCCGCGCCGCGGTCGTGCTTTCCTCGTCGAGGTCCTCGCCGAAACGACCGTCGATGTAACCCGGGATCGTCACGCGCAGGCCTGCAAATCGCACGGCCACCCTTTCGCCGAGCGGCACATTGATCACGCCGTCGTATTGATAGCCCGTAGTGTCGGACTCCTTCAACGTCGTGGCCCGCACGCCGAGATCTCCCGAGAACGTTCCGTACTCGGGCGCCTTTGGCAGCCAGCGAATCGTGCCTGACAGAGAGCTCGATCCGAAGGTCGTCCCCTGCGGGCCGCGCAACACCTCGATTCGATCCATGTCGAACAGCTTGATGTCCGGCTGCCGGCCACCGTCGTCGCCCAGGTTCGAGCCGGTGATGACGACCTCATCGAAGTACAGCCCGACAGTGCCCGCACCCGTGGCGCTGACGCCGCGCAGCACGATGCGCTTGTCTCCAGGACCGTTGTCGCTGATCGAGAGGCTCGGCACCCGCCGCATGAAGTCGTCGAAATCGAGCGCGCCGATCTCGGCGAGCGTCTGTCCGCCGATCGACTGCACGGAGATCGGCGTATCCTCGAGGAGGGTCTCGCCTCTCTTCGTTGCGGTGACAACCACCACTTCCAGGTTCTGGGCCGCCGCCGTCCCCGCCGCCAGAGCCAGGCAGACCGCAGTGGCCAATGTGCCCGGACCTCGCACTGTCGAAGCATTCGTTGAGGTGTTCATCGCGACCTCCGCTTCTCTCGATCGCAGCCGACTCGCCGCTTCGCATCGGCTGGGCGTTCGTGTTGAGTCGCAGGGATTCTATGAAAGAAAGTGTATGCAACGCGGTTCGCGCTTGTTGCTCTTGGCGCAACATTGCCGGGCAGCAATCGATGCGAGGCGTGCTGACGAGGTTTGTGTCCTCTACGGAACAAGGGTGCGCCATCGACGCGACGCACGATTCCGGTGCAGCGACGGGATCCGCCGCTGCGTGTCAGAAGGCTGTCGGAGCGAACGCTCGCGACGCTCTACATCTGAGCGCGTGAGCGCTCATGTTCCCCTTACGCTGTCGCAGTGCCGATGGCCGCCGTGTCGGGGTCC
The DNA here is from genome assembly GCA_036381695.1 of Steroidobacteraceae bacterium. Classification (GTDB taxonomy): domain Bacteria; phylum Pseudomonadota; class Gammaproteobacteria; order Steroidobacterales; family Steroidobacteraceae; genus Steroidobacter. Next base: position 33,820 of record DASVCI010000104.1, on the reverse strand, counting down.
CCGGTCATCCAGTTGCGCAGCGTTTGCGTCCAGAGATTCCCCGGGTTCTGCTGGTCGATATGAATCCAGAAGTGATCGAACAGCGGGAACATGTAGCCCTCCGCTCGAACGCCCTGCTCGCGAAGCGCCAGCAGGAACGACGGGCTCTGCGCCTTGCACAAGACGTTGTCGTTCTCCGACCATGTGATGAAGAAAGGCGTGCGGTTGCCTTTCACGTACGCGATCGGGGAAGCAGCCTCGCCATCCGCAGGGCTCGCAAGGAGCGGTGCAGCAGGCGATTCGCCGGAGTGCCCATAAGCCGCGAGGTCCCGCAAATCGTACACACCGCTATACGGCAGACAGGCCTTGATGATTCCATCCGGCAGGCCGAACTGCGGGTGCAAGTCCCGGCGCAGAGTCAGTAATGCCGATAAGTGCGCGCCCGCGGAATGGCCACCGACGAACAGGCGATTCGGATCGCCACCGAACCCGGCAATGTTCTTGTGGACCCACGCGACGGCCCGCAGGCAATCGTGGAGCTGCCCCGGGAAGCGCTGGCTCGGGCTCAAACCGTATTCGATCGCAACGTAGATCGCCGGAAATTGCGTGATCGCCGGAGCGTTCAGGCCCATCCATTCCTTGTAGCCCCACTTCCAGCCGCCGCCGTGGATGTTGATGAAGACCGGCAGGCTCTTCAACGTGGCATCGGACGGCATGTAGACGTCCAGGCGCTGCGCCTCGCCCGGTCCGTACGCGATGTCGAGCTTGCAGCGCGTCGTCAATGCAGCCAGACGCGACAGGTTCAGGGCTGCCCGCCCGTACGCATCCGCGCGGATATTGATCGGCGGCTGCGGCTTGAGCGTCGCAAACGGTACGTTTTTCACCGGCTCGCGGATAGCGCCTTCGGAGCCCTTGGCGGCCTGGGCGCTCTCACCGATCGCGAGGCCCGCGGCGGCGACAGCCAAGCCACCTCGACAGAAGCTGCGCCGGTCGAGCTCACCAACGCTTTGCAGCGAAGTCTTGGATGGATTCATGTGTGTGACCTCCATTGCAGGACGCGTGCAGCGGACGATCCGAACGGGCGTGCCTCAAGGAATCTGGCCGATCCACTCGTTGCGCCCGGCGACTTGGGCATCCACCTCGGCGAGGAAGTCGAGCACCAGCCGGTTGAAGGTGTCCGGATCCTCCAGCATCAGCAGATGATCGGTGCCCGGGATCATGCGAAAGCGCGTGTTCGGCCACAGCCGATGCGCCTCCTTCGCGCCTTCGATGAAGAAGACGTCCGTGAGCTCGCCGACAAGCAGCAGCATCGGCTGGTTCATCTTCGACATGTCGGGAAAATCCCGGCTGTTCCACGGCCCGATGTGCATGGCGGAGCCGGAGTCCGAACGCTGCGGATTCATCGCTACACGCGGGCTGAATTGAGCGGCCATACGCCGCTGGATTTGCGCGAGGTGCGGGCGCGATTGCGCCACCTTCGTGAACGGCGACCTCGTTGCAGCTTCACGCGCTGCGAGTGCTTGCTCCAGCGTGGGAGGCGGGCCGTTCAGCGCCTTGGGTGCGTTCCTGAACGCGCTCTTCTCAGTGATCGGGGCGAGGGCAATGGTCGCGTCCGCGAACGTGATGCTGCGCACTTTCTGCGGATAGAGCTTCAGGAACTGCAAGATGATGGCTCCGCCGCGCGAGTTCGCAACGAAGTGCGCCTCGCGAATTCCGAAGTGCTCGAGCAGTGCATTCAGATCCTCCGCATGCGCGGTCTCCGAATAGCCGGTGATCGGATCATCCGACATGCCGTGACCGCGCCTGTCGTAGCTCACGAATAGATACTTGCTGCTGAACGCTTCGATCTGCTCGGTCCAGAGCTCATGCGAATAGCCTTCGCCGTGGATGAAGAAAACCGGAAAGCCCGCGCCCTCCAGCCGGTACGCCAGTTTCACGCCGTTGACGGTGACGAACTGCAAATGCTCGACGTCCCCGGCAACCGCGCGCGTGTATCCTGCGGGCTTGCTCTCCGGCGCGGCAGCTCCGACGGCCGGGCCGAGCAAGATGACGAGCAACGCCAGCGAACGAGTCATCATGGAGCGGTTTGCGTCAAAGCGGACGAAGTGCCCAGTTCTTTCCGGTACACGACGCCACCTTTCATGATCAGCACGATGTTTCTCAGAGCCGAGATGTTCCTGGTCGGATCGGCGGTAACGGCGAGGATGTCGGCGTACTTTCCGGCCTCGATCGATCCGATGTCGCGCTCGGCCGAGAGCATCCTCGCCGGCTCGATCGTCGCCGAGCGCAGCGCCTCGAGCGGAGTCATTCCCGCCTCGACATAGGCTTCCGCCTCGCGCACGGTGGAGGTCGTTCCATCGTTCGGCTCGAAGGGCATCTGGTCGGTGCCGAGCGCGATCTTTACGCCTTCCTCGATCGCCGTGCGCAGCGTCTCCCAATGCTGCTTGCCCACCGACTCGCGACGCTTCAAGTACCACTCCGGGGAACCGATCCGCTCGAAGTACTCGCGTCCGCCCCGATGAGTGACCATGATCGTCGGGACCAGCCACGTGCCCTGTTTGACCATCTTTCGCAGCACGGCGCGATCGAGCACATAGCCGTGCTCGATGCTGTCGATCCCCGCGTCGATGGCCGCGTTGGTCGCCGCCGTCGAGCCCGAATGCGCTGCGACTTTGACGCCGAAACGATGCGCCGCGTCGATCACTGCGCTCATCTCGGCCGGCGTCATCAGCGCTTCGGCGATATCGCCGCCATCGGTCGCCACGCCGCCTGAGATCGCGATCTTGATCCAGTCCTGCCCTTCGGAGATCTTCGCGCGCGCCGTCTTCACCATTTCATACGGCCCGTCGTTATACGTCACGCCGGGACGGCTTCCATGTCCCGCCGTCATCGTCACGTTCCCGGCCGTGAAGATTCTCGGTCCGGCAAAATCACCGCGCGCAATCGCCTTGCGCAACGCGACGCCAGTGTTGCCTTCAGAGCCGGGCATGCGAATCGTCGTCACTCCCGCCTCGAGCGTCTTGCGGGCGTTCGCCATCATGCGCAGCGTGAGCTCGGCCAGGGTCTCGTCGGCGAAGGCCGCGCGATCGCGGCCCGGAAGCTTGAGGCCGAGATGCACGTGCATGTTGATCAGTCCGGGAATGAGCCATGTGCCGGGAGCGCGAATGATCTCGGCGCCTGCGGGAGTCTGCGTGCCGGCGGGCCCGATCGCTTTGATCCTCTCGCCCTCGATCACGACGACCGCATTTTCGAGCGGCGCGCCGCCATCCAGATTCACGACCGTCGCCCCGACGATCGCCTTCACCTCCGGCGCACCGGGCGTCTGCGCCAAAACCGTCGGCACCAGGGCCATGGCAACCGCCCCAAGGATCGCTCGTCTCATATATATGTGTCCCCCGCCTGAGCGTCCGGCTACTCCGAGTCCGCTGACTGCCGCTCGTCGGCCTTCTGTGCGAAAAGCGCCTCGCGTACGAGCGCGGGTGGAATCGCGCCGACGCCTAGAATCCGGTCGTAGAGCTCGCTCGGCGGTGAAGGCTCGCCGAACTGCGCGATGTAGTCCGCGCGGATGGCGGCGATCTCCTGCATGCCGATCAGATACCCGAGCACGTAAGTCGGGCGCTGAATGTACATGCCCACATCGAGGCCCGCGGCGTACCGGTCGAAGCGCACCTTCTCGACGAGGAAATCGACGGCCTGGTCGAACGTCATGCGGCCTGTGTGCAGGCTCACGTCCAGAATCACGCGAGCGGCGCGCCACAGCCGATTGCGCAACTGCGTCAGGCGAACGTCATCGCCTCGGAGAAAGCCCTGCTCGTACATCAGCTCCTCCGTGAACAAGCCCCATCCTTCGGACATGATCGGCTCACGCACGATCTTGCGCAGCAATCGCGGATTCTCTTTGCGCTTGAGTCCGTCCACGTGGTGGCCGGGATACGCTTCGTGCACGGCGATGATCGGAATCCAGGCGTTGTGGTGGGCGCGTAGCCTTTCCTTGCGTTGCGCCGGCGACATCCAATCCTCGATCGGCGTGAGCACGAGCTTGCCTTCGAGCGAGTCGCCGAACGGATCCACCGACTGGAAGGTCCCGAACGGCGAGGAACGACGCATCGCCGGCGGAGTATCGATCGTGATCACGCGCTCCCCTGGCGGGAGCGTGATGATCTGGTGCTCGATCACGAACGCGCGGGCTGCATCGATCTGCGCCTGGTACGCTTCCTTGATGCGATCGGCCTCAGGGTGATCGTCCTTGAGCTTCTCGTAGACCTCCGTCCAGTGTTTGGCCTTCGGGTCGATGCGCAACGCGACTTCCTGCGCCAGCTTCTCGGTTTCCTCGAAAGCTTGCTTGCCACGCTCGAGAATCTCATCTGCATCCGCCTGCATCATCCAGCGATGCTGCAACACGTAGTCGTAGTTCTCCTTGCCGAACACCCAGCTCCCTGTCGAGCGCGGCAGCAGATCGCTTCTGAGGAATTTCAGGTATTCCTCGAGAGCAGCCAAAGCGGCCTTGCTCTGCGCGAGCAGCGTCTGGCCCGCCTCCCCCGCTTGCCCGGCGAGGACGGGCGCTTGCTCGCGCAGCAACTTGATCGTGCCTTCGGTCTTGAAGATCGCCGATTCGGTGAGCTCGCGAGGCGGGTGACCCAGATTGCGGCGCCCTTCCTCGAGCCGCTCCGGCACCTTGCGCAAGAGCTCGCTCAAGGAAGCGGCTCGTTCCTCGGCCGTTGCGGGCGCAGTCGGCTCGAGCGCCCGGCCGATCTCGGCGGCCGGAACGTACAAGGCCGCATCGTTCTCCCAGACGCGACGCACCTCCGCCGTGCGCACCGATGACTCCAGCAACCCGATCAGCAAGCGCCGATCGATGTCCTCATCGAGCGACAGCCCCTGCGGCTCGATTTTGCGCACTTCCTCGAGCAAAGCCCGGCGAGCGGCGATTTCCTGTTGGAATGCGGCAGCCCTCACATCCGCGAGCCCGCCGTCCTTATCTTTCGCACGCTCCATGTCCGCATAACGGCGGATCAGCTCGTCCAAAGCGGCTGAAGACGCGGAGGGTGTTGGCGCCGTTGACCCCGACTGTGGGCTTCGGCTGCACGCGGCCGTACTCAGGGCGGCCATCGCGAGCACAGCAGCCAAACGCAATGGCCTCAGGGCGCGTGTGATATCTGGCGTCGGCATCAGGGCGCTCCTCGATCGACTCTGCGCAGCCCGGCGCGCGCCGGGCGCTCGAAGCGTTTGCATTGTGACGCGCATGCCACGCAAGAGAAAACCACACTCAGCATGCTGGCGCCTGTCTATTTGTTGCTTCGCGCCACCGGAAACTTCCTGCCATCCGCCAGCGCGAACGTAGTGCCGTCGAAGGTCGCCTCGAGCTTGAAGTCACGGCGGTTCTTTGCGGTCGATGGCGTTGCTTCCGACCAGCGGATGACCTCGAGCTCGTAATTGCTCCCTGAGCGCCGATACTTGCCGAACCCGCTCACGACCCCCTGCTCATCCCCGTGCACGAGCACGAAGTAGCCGTCGACAAAAGCGAGCAAGCCCTTGTCGAGCGCGTGCAGGGTGCCCTCGCCGGGCCCGAGCCGCTCAAAGGTCTGGACGGTGCCCGTGTCGAAGACGATCGTGAGGTCATCGCCCGCACGCTGCACAGCAATGTCATGCTGGGTGCTGCGACGGAAGTTGAGGGGCTCGTCCTTTCCCGGGGAGATGCTGATGGTCTGCTCGGCGATCATGTGGATCCCCTTCGGGCCGGCGCCGTAAGGACCCGCGTGCGCCATCGCGACCTGCCCGGCGAACGGCTCGCCGTCGAAGATCGATTGCTGCGCGAACACTCCGTCCTTGAAGAGAATCACGCCGGTGATCGGCCGATGCTCGCCCTTGCCGCCGCCCTGCAGCGTCCGGTACGCCCAGAGGCCCTCTGCATCTGCGAGCGCCTTGGCACTGTCCGCCGCATGAGCAAGGCCGACGACCAGCCATGCCGCCAGCGCGGTGCAGCCCAGGGAAAGCTTTCGCGCAATCGATGTGTTCACGTGCAAACCTCTGAAAAAACGTGCCCGAGTGCACTCACGCCTGCGGCGACAGTGCTGCAAGGCCTGCACGAGATCAATTACAGGAGCTGTGAGCGTTCGTTGCCTCAGCCGCAACGTTCCGGCGGCAGAGCCTCGAGCGGCACGGGCTTTACCGGCGCTTGCGCCCTGAACGGCGCGACTTCCTTCATGTCCAGCTTGCGGGTGGCGGCCAGCAAGTGGGCCGCGTTGTCCGCGCACAAGCGGCCCTGGCACAACCCCATGCCGACGCGGCTCACGAGCTTCGCAGCATCCAGGGAGCGGATGTGGGGATGCTCTTGCAAGAACCGCTCGAACGTCCCGCGCTGGATCGATTCGCAGCGGCACAGGATCGAATCCTCCGTCATCACGGTTTGCGCGAGGCGCTCCGGAGGACGCGAGAGCTCGCTCAGCATGGCGGCGAACCGGCTGATTCTCGCCAGGCGCCGACGCGGTATGCGAGCGAGCCGTTCGGCCGCACCTTCACTGACTGCTCCCAAGGCGCGCAGCACGCCGATTGCGGCGACGCGTCCTTTCTCCACAGCAGCGTCCGCTCCCGCCACTCCCGCGATCTCCCCGGCAACGAACAGCTTGGCGACGCTCGATTCGAACCAGCGATCGTGATCGACCACCCACCCGCCTTCGTGCTCGCGCCAATGAACGCTTGCTCCGGCCTGTCGAGCCAACTCAGAGGAAGCGAGAAAGCCGTGGCAGACGCCGAGCCGGTCGCACTCGATCGTACGCGCGCGAGCGCGATCGATTTCTCCGCTGGCGCTCACCGGCGCATGGACAACTCTCTCGAGCACCCGTTCGCCATGCGCTTCGACGATCGTGCTGCCAAAGCACAGCGGTACACCTGCTCGACGAAGACGCGCGACGATTCTTGCAGTCTCGAAAAGCTGGGGACCATGCTGGAGCACCGCCAAGGCGTGACGCCATGCAAGGGCGACTCGCCCAAGTCGTTGTGTGAAAATGACGGCCGCGACTTCGGCGCCCGCGCTCACGAGCTGGTCCGCAACCACGAGCTGCAACGGATGACTGCCGGCGAGCACGAAGCGTTCGCCGGGCACGAACTGCTGGCTCTTGAGAAACCCCTGGATGGCGCCCGCGCCCATCACGCCCGGCAAGGTCCATCCTGGGAAAGCCAACGGACGTTCGTAGCAACCCGGTGCCAGCAGCACCGCCCTGGCTGCTAGCACGTAACAACCCGAGGCCCCCCGAATCCAGAGATCGTGGCCACCGGCCTGGGGGCGAAATCCCGAGCGACGCATGATGCCAAGCACGGTCGCGCCCATCCGCCAATCGACATCGTCACGCTCGTCCATGGTCTCGAGGACGGATTTGGGCCGCGCGTAGAGTCTTCCGTTCAACCACTTTTCCACGCGAAACCCGCGTGGAGGCTGACGCAGGATCTGACCCCCCGCGCGCATCTGCTCATCGATGATCACGACGCTGAGCCCATGCTCGCGAACGATCTGGGCGGCCGCGAGCCCCGCCGGCCCGACACCGACGATCGCAACGTCGTATTGCTGATTCTCCCCGCTCATCGGACGCTCGTTGAACCCTCCGGGTTCATTCTGCTTGCGGCACGCGCACGCGCAGACCCGCGCGAACAGAGGTCATGCATGCTCGGACTCTCGTGGATCGCACTGTCCCATCAGAACCGGGCTCCTCGACGACCACGATGCAGTCGAAGCACACGCCCATGTTGCAGAAGGGGCTCTTCGGCCGGCCCGACACATCGCGCGACATCACGAGCGTTCCGGCTGCGATCAGCGCCGTCGCCAGCGATTCTCCATCGTAGGCTCTCACGGGCTCGCCGTTCACGAGAATGCTGACCTCTCCCGGTCGAGTGACATGCAGCGTGACGCGCTTGGCCATGGATCAGACCGCCGCCATGAAGTTGTTGACGTGACTGAAGCGAGCCGGGCTGTACAGATCTATGGGCACGGAAGTGCGGCCGTTCAGAATCAACTCGCTGATCAGGCGCGCATACGTCGGGCCGTGAGTGAACGCAGCGCCGCCGGCAGCGACATAGAATCCAGGCGCTTCCGGCACTTCCCCGAGGAGCGGCATCTGATCGGCCGTAACGCCGGTGATTCCGGTCCATGTTCTGAGCAAGTGCAATGACCCGATCGCCGGCACCAGGCGGGAGGCGAGCAAAAGGTTCTCGGTAATGTGCTCGACGACAGGCTCGGCGCGCCACAGATCGGGAGCGTGTCCTTGCCGAACGAACCTGCCGGGCCAGCCGCCGCCGATGAGAACGTTGCCGACTGCAAGTTGCTTGAGCGTGAGGCGTTTGCTCGCGTGCTGCACGAGGTGCGGAATCAGCGGTTCGCGACGTTCGAGCACATTCATGATCAGCGGGATGGCGTAGATGGGAAGATGCAGGTGCGCCATCGCCGCGATCTCGCCGGCCCAGGCGCCGGCCGCATTCAACACTGCGCCCGCGCTGATTCCTTCTTTGCGATCGCCGCTCTCGATCCCGACACACCACTCGCTGCCGTCACGCTCGAGCGAAGTCACGCGAGTGCCGCAGCGAATCTCGCAACCATGTCGCGCAGCGCTGCGCGCGAATGCCGGGGCAACCAGCCGAGGATTCGCATGGCCTTCCTTCGCGCAGTAGCTGGCAGCGATGACCGTGTCCGTCAGGTATGGAGCAAGCCGCCGGACTTCATTTGCGGACAGAAGCTTCGTATCGAGACCCCAGCGCTCCTGCAGCACCTGGCGCTTCTCGAGCATTTCGAGATCGCCCGGCCCTTCCGCCACGATCAGCCCGCCGCCCATCTCGACTTCGAGCTGCGCCTCGAGCTCGGCTTCCAACTTGAGCCAATCCTCGATCGCAACCAGGCTCAGCGGGATGATCTGCGCAAACTGGGCCGCGAGCGCCTCTCCATAGCGAATCAGGCGGTATTCGAGCTGAAAGTGCAGCGAGCCCGCGTTGCGCCCGGACGCTTCACGATTGAGGTCCGATCGCTCAACGAGCAGCACACGTGCGCCGGACCTGGACAAGTAGTGAGCCGCCGCGCAGCCGACCAAGCCGCCGCCAAGCACGACGACATCGAAGCGGTTCATTGTGAAAGTCGCATGATCACGGCGCGTAAGTGCCTCGGCATCGAGCCCGACAATCTATCTCGACCGCTCCTGTCGAGGCTCTTCGTGAGGGCTGCAAGCGCTCGCCTTCTTTCAGCGCCCGGGACCTGGCCAGCCCCCGACCCGGCCCCGACGGCTGAAAATCATTCAGCCCCCGAGCCACCACGGTCAATGCAGTCCCGGATCGAGTTCGTTGCTCCAAACGCAACATGCGAGATCGAGGGCGCTCATTTTCCTCGAAATTCGTCCGTTGCGATCCCGTTGCGCCCCGGATTGAAAACCGGCGAGGGCTCAACATAGACTCGAATTCGTTGCGTGCAACGCAAAATCACGGGGGGATTGAGCATGCACGGGGAAATACGCTTCCGCTATCTCTATGAAGCCGCGCGCCTCGGCACCATGCGGGCCGCCAGCGAGAAGCTCAACGTGGCCACCTCCTCCATCAGCCGCCAGATCGCGGCGCTCGAGAAGGAGCTCGGCATGCGGCTCATCGAAGGCGGGCGTCGCAAGATCAAGCTGACTGAGGCCGGGGATGCCGCTTTCGCTTACTACCGGGAGATGCGCGCACACGAGGAGGTCTTCCTCTCGCGCGTCGAGGAGCTGAGAAGCCTGCGCAGCGGAACGATCAACCTGGCGGTCGGCGAGGCGTTCATCAGCGACGCGTTCAGCGAAGTGCTGCAATCGTTCATGCGCAAATACCCTGGATTGACCGTGCGCGTAAAGATGAGCGGCACGAACAACGCCATCGAGCTGGTGCGCGAGGACGAGGCACACTTCGGACTGATTTTCGACGTGCCGCGCGATCCCAAAGTGCGCGCGCGGCTCACCCTTTCGCAGCCGCTCAAGGCGATCGTGCATCCCAAGCACGAGCTCGCAGGCCGCAAGAGCGTGAAGCTCTCCGAGCTCGGACAGCACAGTATCGGCCTGCCGGAGGATTCCTTCCGCCTGCGCCAGATCGTGCGCGAGGCCGAGCACGCCGACGGGGTGTTCCTGCAGCCCGGGCTGATCGCCAATTCGATGGTGCTGCTGAAAGATTTCGCCAAGTGCGGCCGCGGGCTCACCTTCCTCCCCGAGTTCCTCGCCCAGCCGCATCTGAGCGAAGGCAAGCTCATCGCCATTCCGGTCGACAACCCGGTGATGAGCTCAACGCGAATCAGCTTGATCACGCGCACCGGCCGGCAGCTCCCGAGGGGCGTGTACCGGCTGATGCTCAGGATCGAAGCGCATCTCAAGAGCCTGATCGCACCGAGCGCGTGAGCAATCGTACGGTTACGGCTGTCGCCCCATCGAGCCCCGCACCGGGCGACGGCCCGTGCCAGTGAAGCCGATCCCGAACTTCCGCTGGATCATCGTCGCGCTGCTGTTCGCCGCAACGGCGATCAGCTACATCGATCGTCAGGTCCTGACGATCCTCGCCCCGACGCTCCGCGACGAGCTCGGGATCAGCAACACCGGCTACGCTTCGATCCTGAGTGCGTTCCTGCTCGCGTACACCTTCATGCAGCCCGTCACGGGCTGGCTGGTCGATCGCATAGGCACACGCCTCGGCTTCACGCTGATCATGGCATGGTGGTCGATCGCCGCCATGGTGCATGCATTCGGCGGGAACGTCGCCTCGTTCTCCGCATACAGATTTCTGCTCGGAGTCGGCGAGGCTGGAAGCTGGGCCGCGTGCGCCAAAGCCGTGAGCGAATGGTTCCCGCTGAAGGAACGCGGCTTTGCCACGGGGCTCTGGGGTGCGGGCGTGAGCGCGGGCCTCGTGATTTCGGCACCCATCGTCGCCTGGATCGGCCTGACGCTCGGCTGGCGTTGGGCATTCATCCTCACGGGCCTGACCGGAATCGTCTGGCTCGTGGTCTGGCTGTGGCTGTATCGCCTGCCTCGAGAGCATCCTGCTGTCACACCTGAAGAGCTGCGACACATCACGCAGGATCCCGTCGGAAGCGAGTCTCAACCGGCGCGCACGCCTTATCTCGATCTGCTGCGCTCGCGCAATGTGTGGGCGATCATCATAGGGCGCGTGCTCGCCGATCCCTGGGTCTGGTTCTATTACTTCTGGATTCCCGAATACCTGACGCGCAGTGCAGGCTTCACGCCGGCGGATATCGGCAAGTACGCGTGGATTCCGTTTTTCGCGCAAGGCGTCGGCATCGTGTTCGGCGGGATGTTGTCCGACTTCCTGTGCCGGCGCGGCATGAACGTCATCGCCGCCCGCCTCACCGCCATGTTCGCCGGCATGCTGCTGATGGTTCCAGGGATTCTCGCCGCGTTCGAGCTCGACATCGTCGTCATTTTCCTCGGCATCAGCTCGGCGATGTTCGGCTTCGGTCTGTGGGCGCCGAACATGATCTCCTTGTGCACGGATGCGTTTGCACGCAACGCGGTGGGTTCAGTGGTCGGTCTGGGTGGCATGGGTGCCGGCGTCGGCGGCATGCTGGTGACGATGCTGATCGGCTGGACGCTCGATCATTTCGGCTACACTCCGGTCTTCATCGCGGCCGGCCTCATGCCGCTGGTCGCCTTCCTGGCGCTGTTCGTGTTGTTCGACCGCAGGCGCACCGGCGCGCTCACGGCACAAACCGCATGCGCCTGAGACAAGCTAGTCAGGGACCGCAGCCACAGCTTCTATTTCCACCAGGAACTCCGGCAACGCCAGCGCCGGCACGCCGATGAACGTGTTGGGCGCCGGAGTCGCATCGCCATAGAACGCGGCGATCTCTCCAAGAATCGGCCCGAGCTTGTCCGCAGTATGGTTCACCACATAGGTGCGCAGCCTCACCACATCGGCCGGCGTGCAGCCCACGCTCGCAAGGACTTGCTTGAGATTGGCCAGCGCCTGACGCGTCTGTGCAGCCACGTCCCCGGCGCCGACGACGTTCGTTTGCGCATCCCAGGCCACCTGGCCGGCCAGATGCAGCGTCTTGCCGCCCTTCTGCAGCGTCGCGTGCGAAAAGCCGTAGCGGACGCTGTCGTAGAGCGCCGGTGGATTGATGCGTTCGATACTCATGTTGAGCTCCCCTACAGCTTTCAGTCGACGAGTTCGAGCTGGTGGCCCCACGGGTCCTGCACGTAGACGTTCTTCTTGCCGGCGAGCGGGCCGCTGTCCATGGCGATGATCTCGAGCACTTTGCATCCGCGCTGAGCGAGCCATTTCGCGGCGGCCTCCACGTCCTCGACGAGCATCGCGATGTGATGGCCGCCGCGATCGCAGTTTCGCGGCACGTCCTGACGGCGGCCGTCGGGCTTGTCGTATTGCACCATCTGGAACTTGAGATTGGGCGCGAGCTGCAACATCGCGAGCGTCAGGCGCGCACCGCGCACACCGACATGCGTCTCCATCCAGTCGCGTCCGTTGGCATCTTTCGGAAGGTCGGCCGCATCGATGGGGCCGATGCGATACAGGACGGTGGCTCCGAACGCTTCGGTGTAGAAAGCGATGGCGGCGTCCAGATCGGGAACGGTCCACGACACGTGATCGACGGCAAGAAAACGGGGTCGGGCGGCTTCGGCACTCATGAGTGAAACACTCCGGCTGCGGAACTTCGCACGCGCGGCGGCTCGATGCGCCGCCGCGCTCGATCGAGTATCCGACGCGCCCGCGCCCCGTTCAATTGCATGAAGCCGCCGACTTCATTGCGATTCGGGCAACGTGTGCTGGCCCGCACGCGCGACGGATCAGAGCTTGCCCAACTTCTTCAGCGTGCGGCGCACCGCCTGGATGCCCTCTTCGTCGAGCGCCAGCAAGGGACGACGCGGATACCCTCCGGGCAGGCCGAGCTCGTTGAGCGCCGCCTTGAAAATCGCCTGCGCGGAGCCGAAGCGGCCGGTGTAGTCCGGATTGAACCATTCGCGCATGATCAGCTCGTTGCGCTCACCGAGCCTGCGCGCACGCTCGAGGTCGTTAGCCCAGATCGCATTGAAATAATCAGGCAGCTCACGCCCGAGCACCGCACCCGCACCCATGGTGCCGTCCGCCGCGTGCTGCTGCACGAGCAGGATGCCGAGCTCGTTCATGGGCACGCCGAACACACGCACCTGATCCTTCAACGCGAAGAACACGTCGATGAAATGCCTCAGATCCGCGGTCGAGTTCTTGATGGCCACTACCTTCGAAAGGGAAGCGATCGAGCGCAGCAGATCGAGCGACATGTCGACGTTGGTGCCGGGCGGCCAGTTGTAGACGCAGATGGGGAGCGGCACCGCATCGTTCACTTCGCGGTAGAACTCGAGAATCTCGCGATCGGTCGGCACCATGTAAGGCGGCGGCGTGACGAGGATCCCGTCGAACCCGGAGTCGGCCGCAAGGCGCGCGTTCTGAGCCACCTCGGTCGTCGTGTATGCGTTGCATCCGGCGATCAACGTGATCTTGCCAGCGACTTTGCGGCCCACGGTATCGAGAAGCTGGCGGCGCTCGTCCGTCGAGATGCTGAACCACTCACCCTGGGTGCCGCCCACGATGATGCCGTGCATCCCCTCTTCGAGCAGCCACTCGAGCAGTCGCTCGAGGGCCTCGAGATCGAGCGCTCCCTCGCGGGTAAACGGGGTGGTGATCGCCGGTATGTAGCCCCGCCATTCGACAGAATGCCTGTCCACGTCGACTCCGTCCTTTACCAGGTGCAATTCGCGCCGACACGCTAAAAAAGAAGCCAAGCCGATTCAATATCAGCGTACGCCCCATTACGTTGCGTTGTCGGCAACCAAGAAGCGCCCGAGCCATTGCGGAGCGCGCAACGAACTCCCCCGGCGCGTGACGCCCCGCCAGATCGAAACGGGGCTACGCTTTTACAGGGTGTCTGTTGGCCGCAGAGGAAGTCATGAAAGCTCATGCCTGGATGCTTGCTGCCCTGGGCGCGCTGACGATTGCCGGCCCTGCCGCGCTCGCTGCCGAACCTTCGAAAGCTTCCGCTCCGGAAAGCGCGCTGGCTTTTGTCGGCGGACGCGTGATCGACGGCTTCGGCGGCACACCGATCGAGAATGCGGTGGTCGTGATCCGGGGCAATCGGTTTGAAGCCGTCGGTGCCGCAGGATCGGTCGCTGTGCCGCCGGATGCGCGCACCATCGATGTCAACGGCATGACGCTGCTGCCCGGCTTGTGGGAATCCCATGGCCACCTGATGCACATCGGCGAAGGCGATCCAGACTCGTTTCCCGACAGGTACGCGGCTCGCGCCAAGGAAATCATGACAGCCGTCGCCCGCACGACGCTCTTGTCCGGCATCACTTCCATGCGGGACACGGGCGGGCCCTTCGAAGAACAGCTCGCCCTGCGCGAGGACATCGCGTCGGGGCGCGTCGTCGGCCCGCGGTTCTTCCTCGCCGGGCCCATCCTCAGACAGCGCAACGTCGATGCGCGCACGCGCGGCAATGCGGACCCAAACACTGTCGCGACCCCGAAGGAGGCGCGCGCCGCGGCCGAGCGATTGATCGCTCAGGGTGTCGATCAGATCAAGGTCTATGGATTCTGGGACGTCGACGTGCTGCGGGAAATCACCCGCGCCGCGCACGAAGCGGGTATCGGCGTCGATGCGGACGTCCGGCACATCGAAGCCTATCGCACGGCCGTCGAGGCCGGAGTGGATCGGCTTCATCACGTCTTCACTGCCGATGCGCTGTCGGGCTACTCGGAGGAAGATCTGCGGCTGCTCGTGCGGGGCGTGAGGCCGACCGGCGCCGGTCCGATGGCGAACATTTTGAGAGGGCCTTACATCATTCCGACGGTCGAGATGCGGCAAGCGTACGTTCGCGCGGCGCGCTATCCGGAGCTCCTCGATCATCCGCGCTTCAGGGAAGAGTTTCCGCCCGACATTTACGAGCACTTGCGCAGCACCTGGAAAAACCCCGCTTCGATTCCCTGGGGCATCGGCGCCGCCGAGCGCGTCGAGATCGCCAAACGCAAGCTCAGGGAATTCATCGCGCTCGGCGGTCGCGAGCAGATCGTCGCGGGAACCGATGCAGGCTCGCCGCTCAACGTACACAGCCCGCTGCTGCGGGAGATCCGCAACCTCCACGAGGCGGGCCTGACCGCCATGGAGGCGATACAGGCCGCGACGCTTCGGCCCGCGCAGATGCAGGGCAAGCTTCAGGAGCTCGGCACGATCACGCCTGGCAAGCTCGCCGACATGATCGTGGTGGATGGTGATCCGCTGCAGGATTTGTCGGTGATCGAGCATCGGATCGTGCTCATCGTGAAGGACGGCGAGCTGTATCAGCCCCGACAACAGCAGATTCTGCCGCCATGAGTCGGCCCAGCCCCGATCCGAATCTCGACGCCCTGCTCGCGCAGCTACGGCAGCACTATCCCTGCGGCAAGGCGCCGTCGCTCGGCGCGGGGCGCAAGGCTGCCGTCCTCGTGGTGGATTTCATCGAAGGCTTCACAAACGCTCAGTCGCCGCTCGCGGGCAAATGGGACGAGCCGATTGCCTGTACGGTGGAGCTCCTGCGGCATGCGCAGAGCAAAGGCGTTCCGGCCATTTTCACGACGGTGGAATACGATCCCATCGAGCTCGAGCACAACTTGCTGGTCAGAAAGGCGCCGCGAGTGTCGGTGCTCTCGCGTGGCTCGCGTTGGACGGAAGTGGACCACCGCTTGCCTCGAACCGACAGCGACCTGGTGATAACGAAGAAGCACGGATCGGCATTCTTCGGAACGGCCCTCGCCTCGCACCTGCTGATGATGGGCGTCGATACGCTGCTGATTGCCGGTTGTGTGACCAGCGGCTGCGTTCGCGCGAGCGCGGTGGATGCGGCGCAACTCGGATTCCGCCCGCTAGTGGTTCGCGACGCGGTAGCGGATCGCTCGTTGCTGGCGCATGAGGCCAACCTGCTCGACATCGAGGCGCGTTACGGCGACGTCCTTTCCATCGAGCAGGCGCTGAGCTGTATCGAAAACCTCTCCTGAGGCACTCACTCACCGTCGTGCCGATAGACCTGGCCGCCCTTCATGACGAAGCTGATCGTCCTGAGCGCCGAGATATCCTCGGCCGGATTGCCATCGACTGCGATGATATCGGCATAGTGCCCCGGGGCGAGCGAGCCCACGTCCTGCTCCATCGAGAGCATTCTGGCCACGTTGAGAGTGGCCGCCTGCAAAGCCTGCAGCGGAGTCATGCCCGCTGCGACATAGAGCTCGGCTTCACGCACGGTCGCGGTGGTGCCCGCGTTCGGCTCGAACGGAAACTGATCGGTCCCGAGCGCGATGTTCACCCCGAGCTTGATCGCGGTGCGCAGCATCTTCTGGTGATCGACGCGCGTGCTTTCCACGCGCTCGAGATACCAGGGTGGCGAGCCGATCTTGCGAAAGAACTCCATGGCGCCTTCGTCGGTCACCACGGCCGTCGGCACGAGCCACGTGCCTTTCGCCTTCATGACGCGAAGCTGCTTTTCGGTCAGATGATACGCATGCTCGAAGCAGTCGATGCCGAGCTCGAGCGCCTCGTCCGCCGCGACCGGCGAGCCGTTGTGCGCGGTGACCTTGGCTCCCTGTCTGTGCGCCACTTCGATGACCGACTTGAGCTCCTCAGGCATGAGGTGCGAAGCGCTGATGCTGCCGTGCGAATCGGAAATGCCGCCCGAGATCGCCACCTTGATCCAGCTTGCGCCCTGCTTGATCTGCTTGCGCACCGCTTTCGCGAGCTCGTAGGGGCCGTCCGCCTCCAGGTCGCCATGACCGCCGGTCGTTGCAATGATCTCTCCCGCCGTCCGGATGCGAGGACCCGGCATGCTGCCGCCGTCGATCGCCGCCTTGAGCACGAAATCCGCGCCAGCATACTCGCCCACCAGGCGCACGGTCGTGACCCCGGCATCGAGCGAAGCGCGCGCGTTCGCCGCCATGCGCAGAACCAGCTCCATGTCCGTCTCGTCGGCGAGCGCCGCTCCGGCGGGCCCCGGCAGCTTCAGCCCCAGATGCACGTGGGCGTTCATCAGGCCCGGCACGAGCCATTTGCCGTCCAAGGGAATCTTGTCGGCATTCGCGGGAATGGAGACAGCGCCTGCCGGCCCGATCTCCTTGATGCGATCGCCTTCGATCACGACGACGGCGTTCTCGATGACGCTGCCGTCCTCTACGTTCACCACCGATGCGCCGGTGATTGCGATCGGCGGTCCAGGCGGTGGCGGTGCCTGCGTGAAGACAGCCGTTGGCACGGCGGCAGCGAGGGCTGGGATCAACAGCGCCAGCGTCATCACGATGGAGCGCATCGGGTAGCACATTCGAAACATCCAAAGCCCCCTTGTTGTCCGCTCGAGCGGCTGTGTCGTTCGGCTCGATTCAACTATCATTCAAGCCCGCTGTCGTCGCCGTCAAGGCGATGGCGTCGTGGAGTTCGTTGCGTCGGGCGCAACTCCGGCGCGCTCATCCACTGAGCTTCGAATTTGCGTCGAAGGCAACAACACGGCCTCGGCCCATGCATTGAACGGGCGCCCGGACGCTTGCAAGCTCGCGGGCGCGCGAACATTCGCTACATCGAACGCCGGGGAGTCGATGGCTGCACGACACTGGTCCTCCAACCTGCTCTTCCTCATCATCGCCATCGGCGCCGAGGCGGGCATCGCCAACGTGTGGAAATTCAGCTATCTCGCCGGCGCGAACGGCGGCGGGCTGTTCGTCGCACTCTACTTCCTCGCCCTGTTCCTGGTCGCTATCCCGGCGCTCATGGCGGAGATGCTGATCGGCCGGCACGGCGGGCGCAGCGTCGTCGGCACGATGCAGGTGCTGGTCGAGAGAGACGGCATCGCACGGTTCTGGAAGTCCTTCGGTGTGCTCGCCACCGCGAGCGTGATCCTCATCCTGAGCTATTACTTCGTGGTCTGCGGCTGGATGCTCGACTATTTCGTGTTCGGCCTGGGCGGAGGGTTCGATGGGATCGACGCGGCCGGGGCGAAGAGCGCCTATGAGGCCATGCTGTCCAGTCCCGCCCGCATGCTGCTCTACTCCGGCCTCATCGTCTCTGTCACGGCGATCGTCATCGCGCGCGGCATCAACGCCGGCATCGAGCGCGTGTCGGGCGTGCTCACACCGCTGCGGTTCGTGATCCTGTTCCTCTTGCTGATCTACTCGGCGGTGTTCGCCGACTTCGGGCGGGCCGCCGAGTTTCTGTTCAGTCTGGACTGGAGCAAGCTCAACGCCACCGTCGTCGTGACCGCCTTCGGCCAGGCGTTCTTCTCGTTGGGCATAGGCGTGGGAGTGCTGATGATGATGGGTGCCTACATGAAGCGGGAGTATTCGATCACGCGCGCCGTGCTCACAGTCTCGATCGCACAGGGCCTCGTGGCGCTCATTGCCGGCATGTCGATCTTTCCGCTCGTCTTCAAGTACGGTCTCGAGCCCACTCAGGGGCCCGGCCTGATCTTCGTCACGCTGCCGATCGCCTTCGGCCAGATGCCTTATGGCGAGATCTTCGGCACTCTGCTCTTCATGCTGTTGTCGTTTGCAGCGTTGACGGCCACGATCGTGATCCAGGAGCCGATCGTCGCCGCGCTCGAAGAATACACGCATCTTTCGCGCCCCACGCTCGCATACCTCACGGGGCTCGTCATTTGGCTCATGGGATTCATCACGGTGCTGTCCTTCAATCACTGGAGCGACGTGCAACCGCTGCGTTGGCTCGGCATCGACTCGACGCGCACACCGTTCGAGGTGCTCGACTATCTCACGTCGAACATCATGATGCCGCTCGGCGGGCTCATGGTCGCCCTGATCGCCGGCTGGTCGTTGTCGCGGGAGGCGGTGTGCAGGGAGCTTGGGCTGGGCGATGGCCTCGCGTTCCGCCTCTGGCATGCGGCCACCCGCTACGTCGTCCCGATCGCGATCCTGGTGATCTTCTACTCGGTCATCTGAGCGGCCGAGGAACGCCTCAGGCGGACGCAGTTGCGCTCCATCGTCGCACCAAGCCTTCGAGGACTTCGAGCGGCACGGGGCCGGAGCGCAATACCAGATCGTGAAAATCGCGAATGTCGAAACGGGCGCCCAAGATGCGTCGTGCGTCCTCTCGCGCTGCCCGGATCGCAGTGGCCCCAACCATGAAGCTGCATGCTTGTCCGGGGTACACGCAGTATCGGTCGACCTCACGGCGAGCTGGCACCGGATGCTCGCCAGCATGGTCGACCATCCATTGCACGGCTTGATCGCGCGTCCAGCGCTTGTGGTGGAGGCCGGTATCGACAACGATCCTGGCCGCCCGGAAGAGCTCGGATTGCAGCAACCCGATCTGCCCGAAAGGGTCCTCCCGATAGGCGCCCAGCTCATCCGCCACTCGCTCCGCATACAGCGCCCAACCCTCCGTATAAGCGGAGAAGCGCACCAGGCGCCGGAAGAGCGACAGCTCACCGGCAGCCTTCAAGACCGCGTGTTGCAGATGATGACCGGGAAGCCCTTCGTGATGCGCCAGTGTGCGCAGGCGCCAGAGAGGCATCTGCGAGGGCGATTTCAGATTCAACGAAAATGACGCGGGTTCGCCGGGGCCACCGCTGTCGTAAAAGCCTCCGGGCGCGCCACTCTCGATGGCAGGCGGCACACGCCTGACTTCCAACGGCTCGTCCGGAATCGTTCTGAATCCTTTCGGCAGCAAGGCTCGCATCGAGTCCACTGCTTGGCGGGCTGCCGACAGAAGCCGCGTGCGCCCTGCGTCATCGTCGGACACGCGAAAGCGCGGCTCCCGATCGAGCATTCCGATGCGTTCGGCCACCGAGCCGCTCGAGTACCCGAGCGCCCGCAGCTCACGATCGAGCTGGGCAGTCAGATCGGCCACCAGGTCCAGACCGAGTTGGTGCAGTCGAGCGGCAGACATGGAAGTCGTGGTGTTCGACCGCAAAGCCGATCCGTAGTACTCCTCCCCTTCAGGCAATGCCCACACGCCCGCTTTGTCGCCGGCCTGGCTCTTCAGCGCTTGCAGTGCAGCGATCTGCCGAGACAACGCGGGCACGATCATCTGCGTGAACACTTGCTGCGCGCGGCTACGAATATCGCCGAGCCCGGCCGCTTCCGCCCGGGTGATGGCCGGCCCGATCATCGCAGTCTGCTCGGGCGGCGTCTTCCTCAGCGTTTCGATCTGCGCGAGCGTCGTGTGCAGGACGAAATTCGGAAGGACGACTCCCTTCGCGGCATCGTGACGAATCCTTTCGGTCTCCTGGTCGATGACGCGCGCCAAGGCATGCAGGCGCGCGAAATACGAATCGAGATCGTCCCTGGACTGCAACGGATGCTGCGAGCCCAGGAAGCCCGGCAGCCAGTAGTAGGCGCCATTCATCTGGCTGACGATGTACGGGCTCGGGCGCAGATTGATGTCGGTGAAGCCGTATCGGGCGAGCTGATCGTCCAGAGTCGTGTAGACGAACGACGCCACATCGTAGTCCAGCCTGGAGCTCGCGCTCAGCGCGTCGCGATCGATGCGTCGCAGATCGGCAAGTGCCGAAGCAACGCGCTGTCGCTGCAATCCGATGGCCTCGAGTGACCTGTCATCGAGTTGCGAGCGCAACGCCGCGTTGACACTTGTGTCGTATCCCAGGCGAGTGGCTTCCTCTGGGCTGGCGCGCAGGTGCTGCTCGGCCAGCCTTTGCAGCAGCCGCGCGAGTTGCTCGTCGGCCGAAGGCACGGCCGCTTCGGATATGCGTACGACTCCATGGCGACCGGCGAACAACGCCACGGCCGCGCCGAGCGATCCCCGAATCAAAGTGCGCCGGTCGATCATCCGACATGACCGGCGCGCTGCGCCCGCTACTGGAACTTGTAGTTGAGCCCGATCCCGAAGATGCGCGTCGAGGGCTCCACCTGCACGCCGCTGTAGAACGCCTTCTCGTAGGAATTGGTGAAGTAGTCCTCATCGAACAGGTTCTCCGCATACGCCACGATGCGCAGCTTGTCACTCTGGAAGCCGACGCGCAGGTTGGCGACATGATAGCTCGGAGCGATGAACGGATACTCCCAGTACCGATAGACGTAGCTGTTCGATAGCGCCTCGTCACGATAATTCCACTCGGCCCGCACGAATCCTTCGAAAGTCTCGGTCAGAGGCGCGGTGTACTGCGCCTGCGCACCCATCGTCCAGCGCGGCGCGTCCACCAGCGGCTTGCCGGAGAGGTCGAGCACCAGTCCATCGATCAGCGCCGCCGGGTACTCGTCGTACTTCGCGCGCAGGTAACCGACCTGGCCGCTGAGCCTCAGGCGCTCGGTGACGGCCGCGTCCGCGCTCAGCTCGACGCCATAGCTGGTCGCCTTGGCGGCATTGGCAATGCCGCTCACCGCCCGGATGTTGCCCTCCTCGTCGAGGTACTGGAAGCGGATGAGCTGCTGCACGTCCTTCCAGTCCATGTAGAAGACCGTGCCGTCGAGCCTCAGCCGCCGGTCGAACAGATCGAGCTTCAACCCGGCCTCGTAGTTCCACAGGATCTCGGGCTCGAACTGGTTGCTCAGATTGATGTTGTTGCTGGTCTGCGTGCCGCCGGACTTGAAGCCCCGCGAGGCCGTCACGTATGCAAGCACGTTCGGCGCGGGCTCCCAGCCCAGAGTAAAGCGCGGTGAGAAGTCGTCGAAATCCACGGTCCGATCGTTGATTCCAGTCTGGATCGTGTTCGAGCGCGTCACCGCATACGTATCCACTTCCTCGTACGAATAGCGCCCGCCCAGCACGAGGTGCCAGTGATCGGCGAAGCGCCAGGTCGCCTGACCGAAGACGGCCCAGTACTTCGAGGTCGTCTTCGAGTCGCTTCCCGTCACCTCGAAGCCTTCGGGGAAGCCCTGCGGGCTTTCCGCGCCGTGATAAGTCGATTGATCGAGGTCGCCCGTGTCCTCGCCGATTGCGGCGCCGATGCTCCATTCCAGGGTCTTGCTGCCCAGCGATTGCAGGCGCAGCTCACCGCTCGTGGACGAGCGCTCGAGCAGCAGATCCTCGTAGTAAAAATCGTGGCTGCCGCCGTCAACGTCGCCGTAGTTGAACAGCTCCGACTCGATGCGGCCGACGACAGCCGTGAGCGAGACATCGTCGAACTCATATACCGCGCGGCTGCTGACCCATTCGTACTGGCTGCCCACACTTTGCGGCCGGTTGAAGTTCACGCGATCGGTATTGTCGGGATAGAACCCGACGCCATCCGGGTCGGCGATGTCGCCCGGCGCGTTGCCGTAGTACACCGAGCGCCAGGTCGCGGTGATGAACCCCGTCGGGACACCGACGCGCATCCCGGTTTCCTCATCGCTGTAGCTGTACGTGAAGTCCCAGGTGAGTCGATCGTTGGGCGTGAGCCGCGCCTGCACGCGCCCGGTGTTGTAGTCGTACTCGTTGCCGCCGCCGGTCGGATTGACGTTCTCGATCCAGCCATCGGAGCTCTCGATCTGCCCGGAAGCGCGCAGCGCCAATACCCCCTCGGCGATCGGAACGTTGATCACGCCCTGGGCCCGCCTGGTGTCGTGGCTGCTGTAGTCCAAGCCGATCTCGCCGTACCACTCGTCAGTCGGCTTCCTGGTGATTACGTTGATGGCACCGCCCACCGCGTTACGGCCGAAGTATGTGCCCTGGGGCCCACGCAGCACTTCGATACGCTCCAGATCCACGATCTGCGGATTGCTGGTGCCGGCCACGACATTGAACTCATCTATATAGAACGCGTAGGTCGCCGGGCGCACGCCGGAGTATGGATTGAGCTGATTGCTGACCCCGCGCATGCTCAGCTCCTTGCGGTCGCGCGATCCCTCGGTCCGGAAGCTCACGTTCGGCGTCAGGGCGAAGTAGCCCTCGACTCCCTTCACGTTCTGATCCTGAAGCGTGTCGGCGCTTACAGCCGTGATCGCGATCGGCACGTCCTGAATCGATTCGGATCGGCGCTGCGCCGTAACGACCACCTCGTTGATGATGGCCCCGCTCGCCGTTTCGGTGTCCTGCGATTGCGCACCCGCGGCGAGCAGACAGAGCGCCGGGGTGGTCAGGATGCCGTGCCTCAACGTGTTCCGCACTGAGGCGCCGGATCGAGTTCTCTGTTGCATCGGATAACCCCATTGGTGCTGTTCACCGGGTGACGAGACCGGGCACCCGTGGTTGAATGCCCGTCCCCGGGTGCTTGACATCGCATCGATGCTGCACGACCCGCAGTTGCGCTTTCAGCGTCGCGAAGGCGTTGCGCCTTCGCCAACGTGCCGGCGCAACACGTGCAACTCGACTGCTGATCGCATCGACAGCAAGAGTGTCTGGTGATTGCAGGGGCGAAACAAGCGCGGTCCCCGGCGTCGTTTGTTGCCCGGCGCGCAACATTCGGCAGACGCCGCAAGACTGACGAGGATTCCTTCCTCGTTTAACGCGCTGGCAGAGATCCGCTTATCTGCGAGCCGGGCCTGAGAGCTGGGTGTCGCCTTTCCTTTGGAACGGCGTCGAGTTCGAGACGTCGTTGACGCATCCCCGATCGAGCTGCTCGAAGCTCGGGTCCGCGAGGAAGCTCGAGATCAGGGAGATGGCGCATGCGGTGTAGCTCACGCCATGTCCGACTTTCGGAAAGACGACATGCCGGCTTCTTGTCAGATGTCGCAGCACACCTCCCGCTCCTCCTGCCGGCGTCGCCGGGTCCCGGCCTCCGCTGAACACCAAGGTCGGGATCGAGCTGCGTAACGGCCCATGGAACCGCGGTGGGATGGAGGCGCGAGACCATTGCGCACAGGCACGCTGATACTCGTTGATCAGATAAACGCCAAGGAAGGTTCCAGCGGTCCATCGCACTATTTCATCGGCCGACAGCGGGGGCACCTCCTCAGCGCACATGACGGACAGATAGAGCCCCGTGGGAATCAGGCGGGCGAAAAGGCTTGCCCGGTCGTAGTAGGCCTGGGCAAAGCTATCCACATTGCCCGTCTTTGCCGCGCGAACGATTTCGAGTGGCAGGCGCGCCGTAGCCTCGCTGCTGTAGAGCATGGCGCGTATCGTGTAGCCGAAGTCGCCGATCGAGTACTGGACAGTCGTGGGCGGAGCGTCCGGCGCCGTCCGGATCGAAGCGGACTTCGGGCCGGATCGGAACTGATCGAGGAGCTCGTCGAAGCGCTGCCGCAGGTGGGGGTAGTCGGAGGCGCAGACAGAATCGGAGGCACAGTCGGCAAAGACCCTCTCCAGGGCTTTCTGCGCATCGAGGGCATAGCTCAAAGGATCGCGCGATTCGAACGGAAACACCCCGTCCAGGATCGCGCCTGAGACATGGTCGCCGTGCCTGCGCATATATTCCATCGCGGCCCGCGTTCCATAAGATCCGCCCCAGACGATGACCTTGTCGTAGCCCAGCCTGGCCCTGACTTCATCGACGTCGTCGGCTGCGATCGAAGTCACGTACTTCGTCAGGTCGGCCTTCTTCTCGAGCGCAGCCCTGCAGGCACGGAGTGCTTCGTTATTACCCAGGATGTTGCCGAAATAGGCTTGCGGATCCTGCTGAGGTGGACAGAGCAACGGGTTGGAGTCGCCCGTGCCACGCTGATCGATGAATACCACATCCCTCGCCGGGTTGAGGCGCCGTAAATCAGTGGAGATGACCGTCGGAGCTGCGCGCGTTGCGGCTTCACCCGGACCACCCGCAAAGAAGAAGACCGGATCGCTTCCATCGGCCCTGCTCGCCGGCAGCACCAGCACCGATAGCTTCAATGTGCGGCTCCCCGGATTGCCGCGATCCTCCGGAACTTCCGTGTAACCACATTGGGCACCCTCGACTTCCGGGCACGGATGCAGCTCGATGGATTTCTTGATCGGTGCAGACCCTGCTTCGGCAGGTGCGCCGCATGCGGCAAAGGCCAGGAACGAAGCGGCTATTAGCGGCGAGACTGGACGCAACATGGCGAGCTCCCCCATGCTCCGTTGAAGGTGTTCTGTGCTCATCGAACCGCGCCCGAAAGGTTGTGCGGGGCAGGATCACGCGCTCTGTCCTCGAGCCGGCGCCTCATCAGCGGCGAACAGCACTCGCGCACGCATTTCCGCCTGAAGGCGATCGACCACCGGTGCAAGTGAATGCAGATCTGCACGCCGTTCCATACGTATGACAAATGGACAAGCAAGCTCCCGGATCTCGAGCATGTCGAGGCCGGCCGCATTCGCCACGGCCGCGTAGCGCGACGGGAAAAAACCCAGGCCCAACCCTTGTCCGATCAACGCCAGCTGTAAAGACGAGTCTTGCACCTCAGCCGTCACTCGAAGCGTCTTGCCGTTCGCCTTCAACGCACTCGCGAGCGCTGCGCGTGCGGTACAAGGCTCCGGTGAGAGCACCCAGTCATGACGATCCAGCTCCTCGAGGTCGATCGAACTCTTCAACTTCAGCGTCCTCGCCGCCACTACATTGAAATGATCCTGTGCGATCAGCCCGGCGTCTTCCCCTCCGACGGGATCAGCCAGCACGACAGCCGCGTCCAGCATGCCGCGCTGCAGCTGCTCGAGGAGCGTCGAGGTCCACCCGCCATGAATTCTCAAGCTCACTTGCGGATAGTGCTCGCGCAGAATGCTGATGATCGGCGCGAGCCCACTATCCGCAAGCGGATGGATGATGCCGACCCGTAGCACACCTTGCGGGACGGCGCTGCTTGCAGAGGCTTTCAACTCACTGACAGCAGCCAGGATGGCGCGGCAGCGCTCCACAGTGTGAAGGCCGGCCGGCGTCAGCGTTGGCGGCTTCTGCCTGCGATCGAGCAACGTGACGCTCAGCATCTGCTCGAGGCGCTGGATCTGCCGCGTGACAGCCGGTTGTGTCAGGCAAATGCGCTGGGCCGCGCCGCCAATCGACCCTTCCTCCGCCACTGCCACCAGGGCGCGCATTTCATCGAGCATGATGCGGATCCGGCATAGTTTGTATGAGCGCAATGAATTTGGATTCTAGCCGGCCGTCGAGCAGCATTACATGGGTGAGCCCGATTCCCGGAAAGGAGCGCCGCTTTGTCGATTCCTCGTGTGCTGATCGTCGCCTTGCTTGGCTGTCTTTCGACCCAATCTCGCGCGGAAGAAGATTTCGCACGACTCCTGCAATCGGCCTGGGAGGCGGTCCGTGACTCGTACTACAACCCCTCCTTCGATGCACAAGCCTGGCAAGCGCTGGAATCGCGACTCGTCGCGACGCGTCATTCATCCAGCGAAGAGGCTCACGCCGGCATTCGTTCGCTGCTTGCACATCTAAATGATCCGGCCGTCCGGTTTCTGACCGAAGAGCAAGCTGCGGCGTTCATGACCGAAGTCTCGGGCGCCGCCCACACGGGTGTCGGGCTGGCTGAGCTGTTGTCCATAGACACTCACGAGATCACCCGACGGATCACCATCGTTACGCCCATTCCGAATTCGCCCGCGGCACGCGCGGGGCTTTTGCCGGGCGACGTCATTGCGTCGATAGATGACGTATCTACCGACGGGATGAGCCTTGCTGACTGCGCTACGCGGTTGCGCGGTGAGGCAGGTCGAGACGTGAGACTTCAGGTCGTCCGAAGCAACGACTCGTTACAAGTAATCCTGCAGCGGGAGCGGATACAGCTTCGAACGCCGGTAGTGCACACGCGGCTGCAAAAAGTTGACGGCAGAAAGATCGGTTACGTCGCGATCTACCAGTTCACCGAAGCAGCCGGACGCGAGGCACGGCTCGGCATCCAACGACTTCTGCGCCAAGGCGCTTCTGCGTTCGTGCTGGACCTGCGCAACAACCCAGGCGGCGCATTGCCGCCGACTCTCGATGCTGCAGCGATTTTTCTGGGAGAAAAGCCGATCGCCCTGCTCTCCACCAGAAACGGAAGCTCGGAGCTTGTCGCCCGCGGCGAATTGATGACCGACAAGCCTCTTGCCGTGCTCGTCAATGAAGGATCAGCCAGTGCTGCCGAAGTGCTTGCGAGCGCGCTGCAATCGCATCGGCGCGCAATCCTCGTCGGGACGCAAACCTTCGGCAAAGGGCTCGTTCATGGGCTCGAGACGTTGAGCGACCGGTCCGCGCTCGTCATCACGCGAGCGCATGTCAAGACGCTCGAGGGTCGGGAGATTCTGGTTCGAGGCGTAAAGCCGGATGTGCTCATTACCATGGAGCACTCGCCCTTTCTCGGCTTCACGCCGACCGAACCGACATCGGCGGATGACGTGCAGTTTCAAAAAGCAGCGGCGCTGCTGATCTCGGCGCTATAGTGCTCGCATGTCATACGCTACCCCGGTGACGAAGCCGTCCATTCGATTCGCGCGATCAGCTCGACAGCTGGCGTATATCGGCCTCGTCCTTCTATGCGCGCTGTACGCTCCTGTGCTCGAGACGATTCTGGCCGCCATACTGGCCTTCTTGATCACCGCCATGGAGACGCGCGCACCGCTGCGGGCCATCGGGCTTTCCGCTCCCGCACGCCGGGGTCGCACGATTCTCACAGGCGTTCTCGTCGGCATCGCGCTCCTGTTGTTCTCGAAGCTATTGCTCACGCCGCTCATCGAGGCGGCGACTGGTGCGGAGCGCGATCTCACCCGACTCGACTTCGTGCGCGGCGATTTGGTCGCTTACCTGTCATTTCTGCCGCTGCTGTGGCTCTCGGCTGCATTGTGCGAGGAGGTCGTATATCGAGGTTTTCTGATCACGCGCCTGCTCGAGGCATTCGGCAGCACCACGTGGCTATCGAAAGCGGCTGCGGTGACGATCTCGAGCGTAGCTTTCGCCCTCGTGCACGCGTACCAAGGTCCCGCCGGCCTCGTTCTCACCGGCGTGATGGGGGTGTTGCTCTCCGTTCTCTTCGTCGTCTCGCGCTTCAATCTGTGGTGCAACGTGATCGTCCACGGCGTGTACGACACATTGAGTCTTGGCCTCATCTGGCTGAGCTGGGACCACACGCTGGCGCGATGGGGGCGCCTGTTGATTTCTTAGCAGGGCTGCCCTCGGGAGACGTTGCACTCGCGCAAGAGGGCAGGCAAGCTCGAACGCGCTCTCAAAGACGCTTGTCCATTCAGTCTCAGCCGTCTGTTCGTGCTCTTCGATGCGTGGAGACTGCTCTGACATTGGAGTGCGGCGATTTTTATGCCGAGATGTTTTCTACAGAACCAGATTGTCGCTTGTGTATTGATCGCGTCCGCCAGCTTCAGCTCATCCGCGAATGCGTGGGAGTCTGCTATCAACAAGGGAGCGATGGCGGCAGAGCTCTCCTGCCCATCCCTCCACTCAAAGGCCGGCGAGCCCCTCACAGTGAAAACCCGGCTTGGCGAAGTCCCGGCGCTCGTACGCGTACCACCCCGCATAACCAAGCCGCCGATCTTGTTGTGGCACGGCTTCGGCCCGCCGAACAATCACCAAGCACTGATGAGGGCGCTGCCGCTCGACGAGGTACCAGCGCTCAAGGTCTATCTCACCCTGCCGCTTTTCGGAGAGCGCGCGCCAGAGGGTGGGATGGAGGAAATTGCGCGCCGTCAGACGACAGACTATGGGTTGCTGCTGTTCGAGCCTGCGGTGATCGGCGCGGCGCGCGAGCTCGCAGACATAGTTGCGGAGCTCGAGCGCCGGAGATGTCTGCGACCCGGTGAGGGCATCGGACTCCTGGGCTTCTCCGCTGGCGGCGCGGCCGTCCTGTTCGCCCTTGCAGAACGAGCCGTTCCCGTACGCGCTGCGGTGACCCTCAATGCGCCAACCGGGCTCGCTACATCTATCGAAGCCCTGGAACGCGTGACGAAGCGTGCTTATGACTGGACTCCCCGCTCGCGCCACCTTGCGGAGCTATCGGACGCAGTCCGAAGAGCACCCGAAATCGCGACGGGAGATCCACCTCCCGCGTTGCTGTTGTGGCACGGGGCCGCTGATCGAATCATCACGGCGGAGGAAACAGAACGACTTCATCAAGCACTCGAGCCACTGTACGCGGCTGCAGGCCACTCCCATCGACTGAAGCTCTTGCTCGCACCGAAAGTCGCACATGACTTCAACGATCCGGAGGTTCTTGGCGGCGTGCGTGACTCGATCGCCTCTTGGCTCAATCTACATTTATAAATAGTGTTCAATTCGCCGCTGCTCACGGCTGGGGCTCAGCTTGCCGCCTGGCGTAACGATCGGCGAGCACGGCACACGCCATCAGTTGCATTTGGTGGAACAGCTTCAACGGCAGAATCATCGGCCCGACCACGGCAGCCGGAAACAGAGCGCCGGCTATAGGCACCCCCGAAGCCAGGCTTTTCTTCGAGCCGCAGAAGACAATCGCAATCTCGTCGCGCAAGGGGAAACGAAGCAGGCGCGCTCCCACGGTCGTCCCGAACAGCACGGTCGCCAGGATCGCCGCATCGATTGCGGCCGTCCACGCCAAATCGGCGACCGAGTACTGGCGCCACAATCCGTCGAGCACCGCCGCGCTGAATGCCGCATAGACGACGAGCAGAATCACGCCCCGATCGAAGTAGGCGAGGAGCGCCTGTCGGCGCCCCAGAATGTCGAGCAGCAATGGCCGCATCAAATGTCCGGCGATGAAGGGTAACAGCAGCTGCCCGACGATTTTCATGATGCCGCCCGAGAGAACCTCGCCTTGGCGTGCGAAAAGAAAGCCGGCAAGGAGCGGGGTTACGATCACGCCGAGAACATTGGAAAGCGCGGCGCTGCAAATGGCTGCAGAGACATTCCCTTTACCCATCGCTGTGAAAGCAATCGAAGACTGCACGGTCGAGGGCATCAAGCAAAGCAGCAAGACCCCCGCTCCTATCGTCGGCGGCAGCCACGTATCGGCGAGCCGTTGCGCCATGAGTCCCAGGACCGGGAACATCACGAAGGTCGCGCACAGGACGGCCAGATGGATCTGCCAAGCGCCTATCCCCTCGAGCACCGCCCTGCGCGACAACCTCGAGCCATGCAGAAAGAAAAGTAAGGCGATTGCAATATTGGTCAGTGCAGACAGGTAGGGCGCGACCTCGCGGCTCGCCGGCGCGATGCTAGCGATCAACACGACCGCGAACAAGGCGACCAGAAACTTGTCGATTTTCAGCCGAGACACGAGGGGTTTCCGACAGATCGATAGAGCACACACGCCGCCAGCCGCTGTCGGCACTTGCCCTCAGCGGCGAAGATCGGGCATTTTGCTTCAACCCGGCTGAATCTTCCCACCGGCCCTCGAACCTGGACGGCGAGACGATGATCATCCTCTACCACTGCGTGAGCGCACGCTCCTTCCGTCCGTTGTGGATGCTCGAGGAGCTCGGCTTATCTTATCGCCTCCAGATGCTCCCCTTTCCGCCGCGGGTACATGCCCGCGAATACCTCGCCATCAACCCGCTCGGTACCGTTCCGCTCTTCATGGATGGCGATGTGCGCATGACCGAATCCGCCGCGATCTGCCACTATCTCGCTGCCCGCTACGACTCGGGTGCGCTGAGTGTATCGAAGCACGAGCCGGATTTCGGTGCCTACTTGAACTGGCTGCACTTCGGCGAGGCGACCTTGACGTTTCCGCAAACGCTCATCTTGCGATACTCGCGATTCGAGCCGGAAGAATCGAGAAATCCGCAGATCGTCCGGGACTACACGCGCTGGTTTCTCGCCAGGCTCCGCGGTGTAGACTCGGTCGTCTCCAGACAGGATTTCATGTGCGCGCAGCGATTCACCGCAGCGGACATCTCCATCGGATACGCGCTCATGCTTGCGGAGCTGATCGGCTTGGGCACGGAGTTCCCGCTAAGCGTGCAGGAGTATTGGTCCCGGCTACAGCAACGCGCAGCGTTCAAGCGTGCCCTGGCCGCGCAAGAGCGCGCAGCGCTCGAACAGGGCATTCCTCCTACGCCTGCAGCCAACAGCTAGGGCTTCGTCACGCTGCATTTCAGAGCGCCGGCTGATTGCTCGCACCGGCGCCCGGCGGGAGTGACTCTCGATTCACTGCCGCAAGATTTTTTCCATCGCCTTTCCCTTGGCGAGCTCATCGATCAGCTTGTCGAGATATCGGACTTTCTGCTCGAGCGGATCCTTGATGTCCTCGACGCGAACGCCGCACACGACGCCCTTGATCAGAGCGCTGGCCGGGTTGAAGGCGGGCGCCTCGGCAAAGAATGTAGCGAAATCGCTTTCCTTATCGATCTGCTCGTGCAATCCGGCCTGGGTGTAACCTGTCAGCCAGCGGATGATCTGGTCCACTTCCTCCCTGGTTCGATGCTTGCGCTGCGCCTTCTGAACATACATGGGGTAGACCTTGGAGAACTTGATCGCGCCAATGGAATGCCTGGCCATCTTCATTCCTCGAATGAGTCGAATTCAGAGCTTCGATCCCGCGATATCCCGCGCGTCATTCGACATCGTTGATTTACCGACCGGAGAGCAGCAATCCTTTTACCGCATCACGGCCCGCCGGCCAACTTGTGCACGCCCTTGCCGCCCACTTCTCGAAGCACGGACTCGCGAGCACCTCGAAGAAGATTCCCGGCGCGAGCGCAATACTAAAGGAATGACTTGACTTTTGATCGCGGCCCGCGATACTAAAGCGTATGCTTAACCAATCGCCGCAGCTCGACCGCATCTTCCACGCGCTTTCCGACCCGACGCGGCGGGCCGTTCTCGATCGGCTTACGCAGGGTCCGGCGTCGGTGAGTGAACTGGCCGCGCCTTTCGGCACGACGCTGGCGGCGATCGTCCAGCACGTGCAGGTTCTCGAGGCGAGCGGGCTCATTTCTACCGAGAAGATCGGTCGAACCCGGACGTGCCGCGTCTCGGCAGATGCAATCGTGTGTGCCGAGCAATGGCTCAGCGAGCGCCGGAAAGTCTGGGAAGCACGGCTCGATCGCATGGAGGCCTACGTCCTCAAGTTGCAAGCAGCGGAGAAGAAACGTGGCAAGCGCAAGCATCGGAAATAGTTCGCCCATGGACACGTGGGAGATCGATCGCGAGATCGTCCTCTGTCGTGTCATCGCTGCGCCACGCGAACTGGTCTTCAAGGTCTGGACCGATCCAGAGCACTTGCCGCAGTGGTTCGGGCCGGAAGGCTTCAAGCTCGAGACTCAGGAGATCGATATTCGCGTGGGTGGACGATGGAGATTCGTTTTCATCGGGCCGGACGGTACGCGCTACGACAACCGCATGGTGTTCACGAGGATCGAGCCGCCACGCCTGCTCGAGATGATTCACGGTGCAGATGTGGATGACGATCCGGACCGATTCAGAACCCTCGTGACCTTCGACGAACAAGATGACGGGAAAACCGTCATCACGTTGCGTCAACTGCATTCGAGCAGGGAGCGTCGCGCTGCTACCATCGCATTCGGAGCCGTCGAGTTCGGCTATCAGACCCTCGACAAGCTCGCGAGACACGTCGAGGCCCTGAAGGGCGGGGAGACGTAATGAGGCGCCTGGTCGTTTGGAACGTGATGACCCTCGACGGGTATTTCGAGGGTACGAGCCCGTGGGACCTCAGCTTCACGGAATCGGTCTGGGGAGAGGAGCTGGAGACGTTCTCGCTCGAGCAAGGCAAGGAGATCGGCACGCTGCTTTTCGGCCGGCGGACCTACGAGGGCATGGCGAGCTACTGGTCGAAGGAGACCGGGGCGATAGCCGACATGATGAACTCGATAGAAAAGGCGGTGGCCACCCGCACGCTCGACGAGGCAACTTGGAAGAACACGCGCCTCTTGCGAGGCGAGGCTGTCGAGACAGTGAAAGCGCTCAAGGCGGAGAAAGGCAAGGACGTCTACGTGTTCGGCAGCGCAGATCTGCTTGCCTCCCTCCTTCCTGCCGGGCTCGTCGACGAGTACCGCATCTGCATTGCCCCGGTGTTGCTGGGTAAGGGTCGACTCCTCTTCAAGTCGCAGGATCAGCAGATCAAGATGCGCCTCGTAGCCACGCGACCGCTCGAGACCGGCGGGGTGATCCTCACTTATTCAATGGGCCGATAGCGGACGGGCAGATGAGCAGCGGTCGAGGCTGCGATCCGCCTCCAATTGTGGCATAAGGTACGCATGCTTCAGCTCCGAACACGCACAAGGAAGGGATTGCAATCGTCGGCGTTCGTCGAAACGCGGCGCTCGCTCTGCGACGACGCAGCAATGCGCGTTGAAGCTGCAGTGGCACACGCCCCGGTGAACTACCGGACAGAGGAAGTGCTGACACCAGCTCTGCAGGTCATCATTCCGCTTCGAGGCGTGTTCACCTGGCAGCTCGGGACTTCGGAATCGCTGCTCACTGCCAATCATGCTTTGTTTATTCATGGTGGCGACGTGAGTCGTGACCGGTTCGTCGATCCGCATCCGGTCGAGTATCTGCTGATCACGCCACATCTCGATGCGCTCGCCGCACGGCCGGGCTCGGAAGCTACGGAAGCTCTCGTGCGCAACATGCGCACCCGCCGCGTCGCGTCGTCGGCCGCTGACCTGCAGCGCATTGCCTCGACGCTGTGGCATCTGTGTCACCGTAATCCGTCAGCTGATCCGGTAGAGATCGAAGAGACGATCGCGCAGCTATGGATGGAGATCCTGCGACTCGGCTCTGCGAAACCTGCCTCGTCGCGACGCAACGCAAGTAGGCTGGTTCGCGAGGCCAAAGAGATCATCGGCGCCGGTCGAGAGCGGCTCTCACTCGCGCAGATTGCAGCGCAAGTGGGCGCTTCTCCGGCATATCTCACACACGCATTCCGCCAGTGCGAAGGCGTGACGATCGCCAGGTATCAGAGACGCTTGCGGCTGGCCCAGGCACTGGCAGAGCTGCCGCGTGCGCAGGATCTGACCGCCTTGGCGCTGGAACTGGGCTTCTCGAGTCATGCTCATTTCTCTACAGCCTTTCGCGCCACCTACGGGGAAACGCCGTCTGCCTATCGGGCTCGC
>DASVCI010000103.1:0-2874 GCA_036381695.1 Steroidobacteraceae bacterium | reverse complement strand
CAAAGGGGGCAAGCATGAACGCTCTGGCTTTGCCACCGAATCTCGCGGCGCGCGTGCGGCACGAGGAGCCGATGTCGAAGCACACGTCCTGGCGCGTGGGCGGGCCTGCGGAGCTGTACTTCAAGCCGTCCGATGTGACGGCTCTCGCCGCGTTCCTGCAGACATTGCCGCCCTCGATGCCGGTGATGTGGATCGGGCTCGGCAGCAATCTGCTCGTGCGCGATGGCGGCGTGCGAGGCGCAGTGATCGCAACGCATGGCGTGTTCGACGAGCTCGAGCGGCTCGGGACGAATGAAGTCTGGTGCGGCAGCGGAGTCGCCTGCGCGAAGCTGGCGAAGCAATGCATCAAGTGGGGCCTCGGGCCGGCGGAATTTTTCGCCGGCATTCCCGGCACGCTGGGCGGGGCGCTCGCCATGAACGCCGGTGCATTCGGCGGGGAGACGTGGAACCACGTACTTTCGGTGGCGACGCTGGATCGCTCGGGCGTGCGGCGCGAACGGCCCGCGAGCGATTACTCGGTCGGATATCGGCACGTGCTCGGCCCCGCGAACGAGTGGTTCCTCGGTGCGCGGCTGACGTTCGAGCTGCGTCCCGGCGTGAGCAACGAGGACATTCGCGTTCTGCTCGCTCGTCGCAAAGCGACGCAGCCGATCGGCGAATGGTCATGCGGATCGGTGTTTACGAATCCGCCGGGCGATCACGCCGCCCGCCTGATCGAGACTGCGGGGCTCAAAGGCAAGCGTATCGGCGGCGCACGCGTTTCGGAGATGCACGCGAACTTCATAGTGAACGACGGGACGGCGACGGCAGCGGACATCGAGCAGTTGATAGAGCACGTGATGGAAACAGTGGAACGCGTGCACGGCGTGAAGCTGCAGCCGGAAGTGCGAATCGTGGGGGACCGCAGGGTGGAGGCCTAGCCATGAGACGCATCACCGATCCAAAAGCGTTCGGCCGCGTCGCTGTGCTGATGGGAGGCACGTCGTCGGAGCGCGAAGTGTCGCTCGACTCCGGTCGCAACTGCCTCGACGCGCTGCTGCGAGGCGGCGTCGATGCTTACGCCGTCGACGGGATCGACGCGCTCATCCCGGATCTCATCGCTCGTCGCTGCGATCGGGTGTTCAACATCCTGCACGGTCATGCTGGCGGAGGAGAGGACGGAGTCCTGCAGGGCCTGCTCGAAGCGATGCACGTGCCGTACACGGGCTCGAACGTGCTCGGCTCGGCTCTGAGCATGGACAAGATCCGCACCAAGCAGGTGTGGCTCGCGTTGCAGCTCCCGACGCCGCGATATACGCGACTCTCGCCCAACGACGATGTCGTCGCGGCGGCACGCGATCTCGGCCTGCCAGTCATCGTCAAGCCGGCCTGTGAAGGCTCGAGTGTCGGGGTGAGTCGCGTCTTCAGTGAGAAGGATCTGCCGCACGCAGTCGCATTGGCCGCACGCTATCGAGGTGAGCTGCTGATGGAGCAACTCATCGAAGGTGATGAGTACACGGTCGGCATTCTCGGCGAGGAGGCGCTCGCAAGCATTCGCATCGTGCCTGCCGGCGAGTACTACGACTATCACGCCAAGTACATCGCCGAGGACACGCAGTACATCTGCCCCGGTCTCACCGGGCAAGCCGAGCTCGAGATCCGCGAGCTGGCGCTTGCCGCGTTCAAGGCGGTCGGTTGCTCGGGATGGGGACGTGTCGATCTGATGCGGGACCGCAGCGGGGCCAACTACTTGCTCGAGGTGAACACGGCGCCGGGCATGACGAGCCATTCATTGGTGCCCAAAGCCGCCAAGGCGCACGGCATCGACTTCGACGAGCTCGTGTGGCGCATCCTCGAGACCAGCATGGGGGATCCCTCATGATCCTCAAGGCTCGCAAACGCAATCGTCGCAAGATTCACGCGCCGTCGAGGTACTCGCTGACTGCGCTGAAGGAAGCGCTGGGCGGCGGAATACAGCCGGTGCTTGGCGTGCTCGGGCTTCTCGCCGGTACGGCAGTGATCGTGTGGGGCCTCGTGATGTCGCTCGACAGGCCCATTGCACAAGTGCAGGTGGGCGGGCAGTTCAAGCGCGTGGCGCCGGTGCAGATCGAAGAAGTCGTCGCCCAGTTTCGCGGGGCTGGCTTTCTGTCCGTGGACCTCGACGCGATGCGCGCTGCTTTGGAAAGCATTCCCTGGGTCGATCGCGCGCGCGTGGAGCGACGCTGGCCGAACGGCGTGCGCGTCTTCATCACCGAGCACGTCGCGGTGGCGCGCTGGGGCGAGGATGGATTGATGAACACTCGGGGCGAGCTGTTTCTCACGGGCGTGCGTCACGTGCCGCCCGAGTTGCCGCAGCTCAGCGGCCCGCCGGGGACGGAGGCGCAAGTCGCGAAGCTTTATCTCGAGACGTACCCGAAGCTCCTCGCGCTGGGGATGCGCCTGACGAAAGTCGAGCTCGACGCGCGCGGAGCCTGGGAGCTGACGCTGTCGAACGGTGCCCGGGTGCGGCTCGGCCGACAGGACGTGCAGGCCCGGCTCGCGCGCTTCATTCGTGTCGCAAGCTCCGTTGTCGCTGCCCGGGCCGCAGAAGTCGATTACGTCGATCTGCGCTACAGCAACGGTTTCTCGATCGGCTGGAACGCGCCTACGCGCATGGCTCGTGAGGATGAGGATGCAACGCCGGATGCGTAAGCCGCACACCATTCGCCTGGCGCGTCGGAACCTCCGACCTCGATGCAAGGCTCCTTCGCGAGCCCTCATCGATCGGAGACTTCTCCTGGGGAACGTCAATCCGTGGGTGACCAGTGGCTAGAAAGAACGACCGCAACCTGATCGTCGGGCTCGACATCGGCACGTCCAAAGTCGTGGCGATCGTCGGCGAGATGACCAGCGACG
>DASVCI010000102.1:0-10511 GCA_036381695.1 Steroidobacteraceae bacterium | reverse complement strand
GTCCGCAGGGGTGCAGCGATTGTGCCCGTTGTGACCGCAACCATCGCATCGGCCATGGAGTCGATGCATTCGCGCATGCTGAGCCGCGCCCGCACCTGCGCAGCGTCGATGATCTGAAGTGCCATCGCAATGATCCTCGAGGTTCACCGGGTAGCCCGGTATGGGCCGGGATCCACGGCCGGCTCCTGCCGGCTGATGAGATCGGCGAGCAGATTCGCCGAGCCCGCAGCCAGCGTCCAGCCGAGATGGCCATGGCCTGCATTGACGAACAATCCGGGCACTCGCGTCGGACCGATAAACGGCAGGCCGTCCGCGCTCATCGGGCGCAGCGCGGCCCAGACGTCGGCGTGGCGACGATCGATGGCGGCCGCAATGTGCGGATAGATATCGCCGAGCAGTGCCAGCAGATTCTCGACGCGTTCCGCGTGCAAGGTCTTGTCCATGCCGGCAAATTCGGCCGTTCCGGCGACGCGCAAGCGCGCGTTGAGCGGCACGACGGCTGCGTGAAGCGCATCGTCGATCACCGATAAGAGCGGCCGCCGCTCGAGATGCGAGATGTCGAAGGTGAGGGTGTAGCCTTTGGCCGGCTGGATCGGCAGCGTTATTCCGAGCCGCCGCACGAGTTGCGGAGTTGCGTTGCCAGCGGCCACCACTACGGCGCACGCTTGATGCAATTCCTGGTCGATGACGACACCAATCACCTTGCCGCGTTCGACGGCAATGGAGCTCACGCACGTGCCGGTGCGGACAATGCCTCCTGATTTTACTATCACCTGCGTCAGCGCCTCGCAGAACTTCAACGCATCTCCGGATTCGTCGTCCGGAAAGTACAAAGCACCGCTGATGCGGTCGCGAATCGCTTCGAGCTCCGGTTCGGCTTGCACCGTGGCGTCGCGGTCGAGCACTTCGAAGCGCAGTCCGAGAGGTTCGAGCCGACGCGCCATGGCGAGCGGGCCTTGCATGCCCGCCTGCGAGTGGAACAGTTTCAGTGCGCCGCGCGCGGCCGCGTCGTACTGCAGGCCGAGCTGCTCGCGCAACGCGCGCGTGCACTCGAGGGAATGGCGCGCGAGGCGGTAACTCGCTTGTGTCGCTGCATCGTGCCGGGCGGCTGTCGAATTGCGCAGGAAGCGCAATCCCCAGGTAAACATCGACGGCACCGTACCGAGGCGCAGCTTCATCGGCGAGCGCGAGTTGAACAATGAAGCGGCCAGATGCTTGTAAACGCCGGGGGCGTTCCAGGGATCGGACATGGCGGGTGTCAGCATCGCGCCGTTGGCATAGCTGGTCTCCCGTGCGACGTCCTCCCGCGCCTCATAAACCACGGTCTCGAAGCCACGCCGCACCAGCTCGTAGGCCGTCGTAATGCCTGCCAATCCCCCGCCAATCACGGCGATCCGCTGAGATGTCATTCGAGGACGATGCAATGAACGGGGTTATGCATGCAGCCGGTGCACTTTTGCTGAGAGCACTATTCCTGCGAGTGCCTCCCTCCCGCGCGCACCCCGCGCGTGACATCGATGAACGGCCACACCGCTGCCGCCGCCAGCGCGCACGCCGCGCCCAGCGCAAACACCCCGCGCCAGTTCCCGGAGCTCGTCAGATAGCCGACGACCGGTGTCCCGATGATGCCGCCGACATTGCCGCCCGTGTTGAGCACCCCGCCGCCGGCCATGCTGCGCTCCTGTGTCGCCCACATCATGGCGCCCCACAGCGGCCCTTCGATCATTGTCGCGATGCCGAAGCAGATGGACAGGAGCACCACGGCAACATATGGGTCGCTAACCGAGACACCGATTAAGAGCAGCGCAGCGGCTGCCGGCAGCACCGTCAGCGGCACCACGCGGAAACCCCAGCGTACTCCGATGCGGCGGCATAGCGCATCGCTGGCGCGGCCGCCGATTGCGGCTCCGAACGCGCCCACAATGAACGGTGCTGAGGCGAGCCAGCCGCCCTCCAGCACGTCGATTCCCCGTTCCTGCACCAGATACAGAAACGTCCAGAACACGAAGAGGTAATAGACCACGCCATACAGCACGTAGGACGCAGTGAGCAGCAGAACTCGCGCGTCTGCGAGCACGGCAAGCGCGTCTCGCAGGTTCACGCGCTCGTCGGCTGCACCGAATTCCTGCATGCCCTCGGGACGTATCTCGCTCAGCTCGATGGGCGTCATCGCTGGATGCTTCCGCGGAGTATCGCGTCCGTACCAAACCCAGATGGCAGCGATTGCAAAGCCGGGCAACGACACCGCGTACAGAGCCATCTCCCAGCCGAACGCGTGCATCAGCATGGCGATGACGGGCGGCGCCGCTGCGGCTCCCAAACTGAGGCCGGTGATCTGCAAGCCGAACATCGATGCCCAGCGCTGCGGCGCAAACCAGGCCTGCACGGCGCCGCTCGAGATCGGAAATAACGGCGCCTGCGCGACACCAGTGATGAACCGCGATGCCGCAAGAAGACCGAGAACCACCAGACCCTCGCCGAGCACAGGGCTCGCTGCCGTCATCGCCGTACCCACGCTCGAAAGCAAGACGCTCGCGAGAAGACCCTTGTGCGAGCCGACACGCTGACCGAAGAGTCCGCCCGGAAACTGAAAGACCGTGTACCCGATCAGAAACGCGGTGAACAGCCATCCAATGTAGGTCTGTGTGAGGCCAAGCGCGGGCATCATCTGCTCGGCCGTCACCGAGATCCCCGTTCGCTGGGCAAGTGCGACGATGGTCGCGCCGAAGATGCAGGCGAACACGCGCCAGCGCACACGGATGAATGGTGGCGCGGCGGCCACAGCTATCGCATCTGTTGTCATGTGTAGACCCAAGTCTGCCTTCCGTGGCGGTCCCTTGTTTTTGGGCGACTCGCTGTCTCTTTTGGCTGCCGCATTTTGTTCCTGGCTACGCACCCCGCGCCATTGAAGGCTCAGCGACGGCGAGCGTACATAGCACCGAGAGCGAAATTTCAGCTTGTCCGGTCTCAGCGTTTCACGACGAGGTCGCAATGTCCATCCATGGCTGCCGAAACGCACGGTCCGCTGCTCCGGGAAGTGCAGTTGTGGTCGCACTACTTTTGCCCGCGTACGGGACAGCGCAGGTTCTCGAAGAAGTCGTCGTCAGCGCTCAGAAGCGCCAGGAATCCATCCAGGACGTCGCGATCGGCATGACCGCGATCGGATCGGAGGAGCTCGAAAACCTGCGCATCAACGATTTCGAGGACTACCTGTCGCTCGTGCCCGGCCTCAGCTCCAATCTGGCCGGGCCGGTTTCCGATCGCGGCGTGCGGCCCATCGGCTTGCGCGGCGTGCAGACGGTGAGCAACACGATCGTGAACGGCCAGAACACTGTCGGCTTCTACATCAACGATACGCCGATTCCTGTCGCCAACCCGCGTTTGGTGGATCTGGAGCGCATCGAAGTGCTGCGCGGTCCGCAGGGCACTTTGTACGGGTCGAGCTCGCTTGCGGGCACGGTGAAGCTCGTGACGAAGCGGCCGGAGCTCGACGTAGTCAACGGGCACATAGAAGCCGGCGTGTCGAGCGTCGATGACGGAGGCACGGGCTATGATGTGGAAGCATTGCTCAACATGCCGATCGGCGATCGTGCGGCGCTGCGCGTCAGTGCCTGTAACGAAGAGCAACCCGGATACATCGATTTCGTCGACATCGACGCTCTGGGCGTTCCCACCGGCCTCGAGGAGTCGGACGTAAACGACATGACTGCACGCGGCGCTCGCGCGGCATTGCGTTTCGACATCACCGACAGCTTCCGGCTCAATGCGAGCTACATGTATTCGAAGCGCGAGCTCGATTCATCGCACTTCATTACCCAGGGCGAGGCTGAGATCGCGCTGTTCGCCCGCTTCCTCATGCCGGCCTATGACGAGTTCAGCCTCGCCGATGTGAATCTCGAGTGGGACGTCGGTTCCGTCAGCATCGTCTCCACGACCTCGTATTTTGATTCGGAGAGCGACACGGTCCAGGACATTACCGATGCACTCGGCGTGCTGTTGCGACCACTGCCTGTGCCTGAGCTGCGCTATACCCCGTTTGCGAACCGCAACAAGGAGCTCACGCACGAGACGCGCGTGGTCTCGGGGGCTGACAGCCCATTGCAGTACGTCTTCGGTGTCTTCTATACCGACCGGGAAGAAGTCTCCCATACGTTCCTGCCGGCTTTCGGCAAGACATCCGTGCTCGAGGTGTTTCCGATCTTGGATGACGTTCTCTTCACGAACACCTCGCCTCGCTTGCGCAAGGAGCTCGCGGTGTTCGGTGATGTCACCTATCACTTCACGGAGCGCTGGGCCGCTGCGCTCGGCCTTCGCTATTACGATTTCGACTTCAAGACCGTCGACGATTTCTTCGGTACCAGCCTGCTCGTGCCCGGCAACGCACAGGTCCTGAGGGGTGCGGCAAA
Source organism: Steroidobacteraceae bacterium (assembly GCA_036381695.1). Taxonomy (GTDB): domain Bacteria; phylum Pseudomonadota; class Gammaproteobacteria; order Steroidobacterales; family Steroidobacteraceae; genus Steroidobacter. The sequence continues at coordinate 6,105 of DASVCI010000102.1, read as the reverse complement.
GGAAGACGGCGTCGTGCCCAAAGTGCGCCTGGAGCTCCGGCCGGGCGACGGCTACCTCTTCTATGCGACCGCGGCCAAGGGCTTCCGCATGGGCGGCGCCAACTTCCCGCTGCCGACCAACGTGCCGAGCTGCGCGGCGCAAGTGCAGGCCGTGTTCGGTCAGCCGACTCTGCCCAGCGGTTTCCAGTCCGACTCGCTCTGGTCCTATGAGCTCGGTGGGAAGACGACCTGGGCCGGCGGTCGCCTGATCGTCAACGCCGCCGTGTACCAGATCGATTGGGAGGATACCCAGGTGGCGACCGGCACCTTGTGCAATTTCAGCGGCGCCGTGCTCAACGCCGGCGCCGTCGAATCGCGCGGTGGCGAGTTGGAGATCCAGGCAGCTCCCAGCGATCAGCTGACGCTCGGCCTGGCAGCCGCCTATACGGACTCGAAGGTTGTCGAGCCGCTGCAGCTTCCGGGAGCGACCCGCATCTTTGCGCAAGCCGGGACCCCGATGCCGAACATTCCGGAATGGAGTGTGTCCGCGACGGCAGACTATACGTTCCCGGTGTCTGCGTCCTGGGATGCGTTTGCGCGGCTCGACTATCGGTATATGAGCGACCGCCCCGTCAATCTCACGACGACGGCGCGCAAGGAAGCTTACGGGCTCGGGAATTTCCGGGTCGGTGCCACCAACGATCGCTGGACGGCGAGCCTGTACGTCGAAAACTTCACCGACGAACGGCCGTCGCTTGGCGGCACGCCCGCCACAACCAGCCTCGGTGGCCGCGGTCTTGACTATACACTCCGCCCGCGCACCTATGGCATGATCCTCGAGTACCAGTTCTGACAAACAGTGGTCGCGTAGTCGCCGATGAGGATCTCATACGATCTCGCAGAGCTGGTTGGTTGCGAGCGCAGCGAGCGCGTTCCAGGGTTCAGGATCGCCGGCTGGCAGCCTTATCGCAGTTGCCCGGGTTTGCGGCTGTCGGCACCCAGCGCGGAGGACAACGAGGGCAACGGCTTTACCGAAATCGTGTGCGCCGGCGACGGGTTGCACGCGATCATTACCGACTGGCGGGGCACTGCATCGACGCTCGCGGCCACCTGGGCCGAGTATGTCGGCGATCAGTATGGCTACCTCTATATCGGCCTCGAAGGAGACGGTCGGCTCGAAGTCGAAGGACTCGGCCCGGCGCGACGCCGTGGCCCTTCGTGCTCGTTGACTGTTGCGCCGCCCGGTTCGACCTATCTGTGGCGGGCGGCGCCCGGAATCATCCGGCGTGGCGTCTGCATTGCGTTCCATGCCCGATATGTGCGCCGCCGCTATCCGGATCTGCTCGCGAGCTGCGGCGGCAGTCTCGGCCCTTGGCTGGCCGACCGCGAGACGCGACTCAGGGACTTCGATATCCCGCTGCTGCCGGTCATGAGCGCGGCCACCGCCGGCCTTCTCAATATGAAGCTGGAGGGTGAGTTCCGACAGCATTTCGTCAGCGCGACGGTCGAGCAGCTGCTGTGCCTCGCCATCTCCGCGCTCGCCGAGCGCGGCTGGCGTCATACCAGGTTATCGGTAGCCGATCGCGCTGCGATCGAGCGGGTGCGTGCCTCGATCGACGAGAATCTCGCGAATCCTCCGACGATCGAGCAGCTCGCGCGGCGGTTCGGCATCAATCGCAACAAGCTGAATTTCGGCTTCCGGGAGATATTCGGCCAGTCCGTGTCCGACTATTTGTGCGAGCAGCGCATGCGCACGGCGTTCGATCTGATTTCGAGCGGCCATTACACGGTAAGCGAGGTGGCCGGGAAGGTCGGCTACTCGCACCTGTGCAACTTCACGACCGCTTTCAAGCGCCGCTTCGGTCGCCCGCCCAGCCGGTGCCTGGCGCAAGCCCAGGAAGGCCTTGCCGCTCAGGCTCCCCAGACTTTCTCGTAGACGCGCAGCCAGTTGCCGCCCATCACCTTGTCGATGTCGGCCTGGCTCCAGCCGTGGCGACGAAAGCCGGCCACGAGATTCGGCATCTGCTCGATGCTTTCGAAGCCTTTCACATAGCGCCACGGCTCGTCGATCATCTCCGGCGGGATCACGTCATGGTTGATGCCGCCGCCATAAGGGATCGGCATGCCGTCGACAAAGTCGGTTGAAAAGCCGACGTGATCGACTCCGACGCGCTTGCGTATGTATTCGTACTGAGCAATGTGCTCATCGAGGCCGATCTGAGGTACTTTCCCCGTGTTGCCGCCGCCGCGCACATGGAAGTCGCTGACGGCGCTGATCCCGATGACGCCGCCGGTCTGCGCGATGGCGTCGATCAGACGATCACTGATCGCGCGCGGATTTGCTGCAATGCTCGCGACGTTGGTGTGAGTGGAGATTACGGGTACGTCAAGCGACATGGCGATCGCATCGAGCGAAGTCTGCTCGCCGGTGTGTCCGCCGACGTCGAGCACGATGCGCTGCGAATGGATCTCCTCGACCAGCCGTCTGCCAGCGCGCGTGAGTCCGACGTGAGGCTCGAGGCAGCCTCCGCCGAACGCATTGACGACGTTGTAGCACAGACCCAGGATGCGAATGCCCACCTCGTAGAATGCGCGCAGCGCAGTACGCGAGCTGCCGATCGGCGAATTGAACGACGTACCAAGAGCATCGGCGCTCTGCATGCAGAAGACATTAGAGATGCGCCCCTCGGCGCGTGCTCGGCGGATATCCGCAACTGACTTCGCCTGTACCACTTCCTTGCTGTGCTCGTCGAAGAAGCGCAGCAGGGCGGCGTAGGAGCTCATGTCGGCCGGGCCGCCTGCAACGCCGCAATGAACGCCACCCTTCTGCATGCCGCGCAGGTGCGACAACCGCATGGCCCCTGCGAACAAACCTTCAACGACGATGGGGGGCTGCTCACTGGCGGCCTCGGGTGCAGAGTGCGCCGCGCGCGAAACCGCTGCTGCGACGAGCGCGCCTTTGAGCAGATCTCTTCGGTTCATGCTGCCCTCAATTGCGAACACCGGCCAGGAACCCGGGACCGCCGAGCTCGAGATAGATGAGAGGCAGCTCCTCGGGCAGCACCTGCAGTCGATCGGACTTGAGGAATGCGGCGATGCCAGCCGGCGTGAGCTCGGCCTTGGCAAGATCGGCCAGTCCTGCGCGGTATCCCTCTGGATCCCATACCGATGCCGCGCCCGTCGCACGCGGTGCAGCCCCGCCGACCATCGCATCGATGGTCGCTGGTGAGAGGCGGTCCTTGATTCCAAGCACACCGTTTACCGCATCCACGGTCATGAGCCCGGCGACATACGAGACCTTCCACGCCCAGCTACGCTCCGGCACTGGCTTCAGCGTGCCGGCGCGCTCGCGCTCGAGCCACGAGCGTACGAAGTCGACGATGAGGCTTGCCTCCTTGTAGCGAGTCGCAGGGTCGTTCGGCAGCGACCAGTGGTTGGTGAACACCGCGATGGCGGCGTCGAGCTCCGGAAAGGCGATGAAACGGTTCGTCCAGCCCCACATGTGCGCGCCGGAATGCTCGAAACTGCGCAGCGGTGTGCCCCAGTTGCGCAGGTTCCAGACGAGACCTACCTGCACTGTCGGCGCGAGCGACGGCTCAGACGCGGCCTTCAGATCGACTTGCGGAGTGAGCATCTGCTCGACGGTTTCGGGCTCGAGCAGCTGGTAGTCGTTGTAGCGGCCGCCGTTCATCATCGCGAGCAACAGGCGAACGTGATCGGCGGGCCTCGTGACGACCGTGCCGGCCGGATAATCCTCGAAGTAGATGGGCGGCGTCGGCACGCGCAGCGGTCCGAGGCCGATGTAGCCTTTTGACGTCCGCTTCCAGATGTCCGGCCGCACGTGTGCCTCGTCCTGTACCGGCGGGAACTGCGTGGAGGTCATTCCGAGCGGGTCGATGATGTGCTTCTGCACATACTCGGAGAACGAAAGCTTCTCGGGATTCGTCACCTCGACGAGGTACCCGAGTGTGGCGATGCCGAGGTTCGAGTACTCGTATTTTTCGCCAGGCTTGGAACGCCAGGTCGGGACGCCGCCGCCGTAGTAGTCATTGTGCTCGCGCGCGTACGCGGCAGGAACGTGCTCCGCCAGCGGGCGTGGAGTAGTGAACACGCTCCAGGCGCCATTGCTGGCGAGTCCACTGCGATGGGTCAGCAGGTCTCGCACTGTGACCTCGCGGCCGCCGAGCGGATTCACGATCTTCCAGCCGTCGAGATAGCGGTTGACGGGTGCATCCAGCTCCAGCACGCCGCGCTCGACGAGCTGCATCACGGCCGTCGCGGTATAGGTTTTCCCCATCGATCCCGAGCGAGTGACCGTGTCGGCCGTCATGGGAATCTTGCGCTCGAGATCCGCGTAACCGAACCCGGCTTGCCAGATCACGCCACCCCGGCGGGCGATGGCGAGATTCAGGCCGGGCGCACCCGTCAGGCGCAGGATGTGCGGGATGTCGGCTTGCAGCGCCTCGATCAGACGCTCGTCATTCTCGGTCGGCTTGACAGTCGGCTCGGCGTTCGCAGCAAGCGCACACAGGGCTGCGGCGGCAAACAGCAGGCTCTTGACGGCGGCATGCATCTGCATCGACAGCTCCTCGCGTTGGGGGGTCGGCGTTCGCGGACTGTGCCCGATCGGGCATTTTTGCGACACCCCCTCGGGTTTTGACGATGACATTCTTTTCGCCGCGACGGATTGAGGGAGCCACGAGCGCTTGCTATCAAGCAGGCAAAAAGAAATGGAGGCAACTCTCAATCATGCAGCGGCGTGAGTTTCTCATTGGGGCGGCGCTCGCAGGTGCCGCTACGGCCGTGCCGGCGCCCTTTGCCTGGGCAGCTGGGGCCGACGATCGCAGCACCACGCGCGATCCGTTGGCGGTGCAGCGCGGGACGCTGGTCGTCAATGGTCTCGATGTCTCCACGCTCGACGAGCGCTATCTGGCGCTGCTGAAGCAGGGCGGCGTCAACTGCTGGCACAAGAGCATGGGAGATCTGGATTCTTTCGCGGATCTCTACAACTTCGTGGATGCTCATCCGGAGGTCACCGTTGCGCGCACAGTACAGGAGATCCGCGAAGCTCACGCGCAGGGCAAGCTGTCGCTGGTCCTGGGCTGGCAGGACGCGGACATTCTAAGCGCGCGTGTAACGAACCCGATGCTCGGCAGGCCCCGCACTTCGCTGCGGGCGTACTACGAGATGGGTTTGCGTATCATGGGCTTCGCCTACAACCTGACGAACGTATTCGGTGCCGGCAACATGGAAGGCACTGTCCCCCTGTCGCGCGCCGGCCGCGTGCTCGTCGAGGAAGCGCACGAGCTGAACGTGTTGCTCGACGTTGGCGGTCACACCGGCGAACGGACCAGCCTCGACGTCATCGAGATGTCCGCCGGAAGGCCGGTCATTTGCAGTCATACGAACATAGCCACCATCGCCGACAACGCTCGCAACGTGAGCGATCGCCTCATAGACGCCATTGCCGGCACCGGAGGCGTCATCGGCCTGACAGCGGTAAATGATTTCCACGTGCGCGGTGCTGCGGACCGCAACGTCGCGCACAGCCCCAGGGTTGGCGTATCTGCGTACGTGGATCAGATGGAGTATCTCAAGAAGCGCGTCGGCGTGGATCACATCGGAATCGGTCCCGACTTCGTCGAGGGCCGCGCGCTCGACTATGACACGATCAACCAGTCGCTCGCGATCAACCGCGAGATCATCAGCGATGGCCCGTGGCTTTACGTGCAAGGCTTCGACAACATTTCGAAGTTGCCGAATGTGACTCGCGAGCTGATCGCACGCGGCTGGTCGACAGCCGAGATTCACAAGGTGCTCGGCGAGAATTGGCTGCGCGTCTATCGCGCAGCCTGGGGAACCTGAAGCCTTCTGATGCAGCGGCTCCCGGTGCTGCGTGCCGATCGCGCTCAGCTGGCCGGGGTTTTCTGCGGGATGAGTCCGAAGTCGCGCTGCAAGCCGACGGCCTACAGCCTGACGGCGTCGGCCAGCGGCTTGACGTCGATCGCGTTCAGCACTAAACGATCTCCCGTGACCGACGATGCAGAACTCAGGACCCTGGCGGCGCGAGTCGGAGCGAGCCTCGCCGATGCGGAGCTCAGGCTCGTCACGGCCGAATCCTGCACC
>DASVCI010000101.1:0-31041 GCA_036381695.1 Steroidobacteraceae bacterium | reverse complement strand
CGTGTCCTCGGGCGGCGCCTTGAACATCATGAACAGGCGCACGCTGTCCGCGCCGTATTGCTCGACCAGCCGGCTCGGATCGACGCCGTTGTTCTTGGATTTCGACATCGTGCGCATGCCTTCCCACTCGACGGGCTGGCCGTCGGCGATGAGCGTGGCGCCGATCCGCGCGCCCTTCTCATCGTATTCGACCTTGACGTCGGCGGGATTGAAGTACTGCACGCGCCCGTCGGGCGTCCGGCGCGAGTAGATGTCGTTCAGCACCATGCCCTGCGTGAGGAGCTTGTCGAACGGCTCGTCGATCTTGACGAGGCCGAGGTCGCGCATCACCCGCGTCCAGAAGCGCGAGTACAGCAAGTGCAGGATCGCGTGCTCGATGCCGCCGATGTACTGATCGACGGGCAGCCAGTAATCGACGCGCTCATCGACCATCGCGCGGTCGTTGTCCGGGCAAGCGAAGCGCATGAAGTACCAGGACGAGTCGACGAAGGTGTCCATCGTGTCCGTCTCGCGACGCGCCTCGCCACCGCATTTCGGGCACTTGCACTGGTAGAACTCGGGCGTCTTCGCGAGCGGATTGCCGGTGCCGTCCGGGAGCAGCCCTTCCGGCAGCACGACAGGCAGGTCCTCATCTGGCACCGGCACGCCGCCGCACTTCTCGCAGTGGATGAGCGGGATCGGGCAACCCCAGTAGCGCTGGCGCGAAATGCCCCAGTCCCTGAGGCGCCACTGAACCTGCTTCTCGCCGAGATTCATCGCCTTCAAGTCGGCCGCAATGGCCTCGACCGCCTGCTCGTAGTTCAGCCCGTCGTACTTGCCTGAGTTGATGCACACACCGTACTCGGCGTACTCGGGCTGCCACGGCGGAGGCACTTCGGTGCCCTTGGAATGGCGGATCACCGGCTTGATCGGTAAGCCGTACTTGAGCGCGAACGCGTAGTCGCGCTCATCGTGCGCCGGAACGCCCATGACGGCGCCCTCGCCATACGTCATGAGCACGTAATTGCCGACCCAGACCGGAATCTCCTCGCCCGAGATCGGATGCCGTACGGTGAGGCCCGTCGGCATGCCCTTCTTCTCCATGACGGCAAGCTCCGCTTCCATGGCCGTGCCGCGCTTGCACTCCTCGATGAACGCGGCGAGCTCGGGGTTGGACTTCGCGGCATGAGTGGCGAGCGGATGCTCCGCTGCCACGGCGCAGAAGGTCGCGCCCATGAGCGTGTCGGCGCGCGTCGTGAACACATTGAGCAGGCGCTTCTCCCCGTCGAGCTCGTAGGGGAAGGAGACGCGCACGCCTTCGCTGCGGCCGATCCAGTTCGCCTGCATGGTGCGCACCCGCTCGGGCCAGCCCGGCAGGCGCTCGAGCGCATCGAGCAGGTCCTGCGCATAGCTCGTGATGCGCAGGTAATACATCGGGATCTCGCGCTTCTCGACCAACGCGCCGGTGCGCCAGCCGCGCCCATCGATCACCTGCTCGTTGGCGAGCACGGTCTGATCGACCGGGTCCCAGTTCACCACGCCGGTCTTCTTGTACGCGATCCCTTTTTCCAGCATCCGCAGGAACAGCCATTGATTCCAGCGGTAGTACTCCGGCTGGCAGGTCGCCAGCTCACGCTTCCAGTCGAGCGCGAAGCCGAGCGATTGGAGCTGGCCTTTCATGTACGCGATGTTGTCGTACGTCCACTTGGCGGGCGGCACACGGTTCGCGATGGCGGCGTTCTCGGCCGGGAGCCCGAAGGCGTCCCAGCCCATGGGCTGCAGGACGTTGTAGCCCTGCATGCGCATGAAGCGCGTCAAGACATCGCCTATGGTGTAGTTGCGGACGTGGCCCATGTGCAGGCGCCCGCTCGGATACGGGAACATGCACAGGCAGTAATACTTGGGCTTGGAAGGGTCCTCTCGAACCGTGAACGCACCGCTCGCGCTCCAGGCGGCTTGCGCCTGGGCCTCGACGGCCGCGGGGTCGTAACGCTCTTGCATGCGGATGAGAATGCCGGGGGAAAGCGTGAAAGGATAGCGGAAAAAAGCCCCGCCGGCGGATCGCCGCCCGCCGGATGGTCGCTTCCCCGCTCCTTTGCAATTAGCACGGGGCCTGCGTGGGAGCCCCTGCCGTTACTCAGTCACCCAGCCCGGCCAGGGTAAACCGGAACTCGGTCCCTTTCCCCACGGCGGATTGGGCCCAGATCCGCCCGCCGTGCCGCTCGATGATGCGGCTGACGGTGGCGAGCCCGACACCCGTTCCCTCGAACTCGTCCTGCCTGTGCAGGCGCTGGAACACGCCGAAGAGCTTGCGGGCATAGCCCATGTCGAAACCAACGCCGTTGTCCCGCACGAAAATGTACCGCTCTCCATCGGCTGTACCCGTGCCGACTTCGATGATCGCCTTCGGCCGGGGGCGCGTGTACTTGACGGCGTTGTCGAGCAAGTTGGCGAACACCTGCTGCATCAGGTCCCGGTCGCACCACACCTGGGGGAGCTCCCCGATGCGCCACTCGATGCTCCTGTCCGGCACCTCGTGAGCGAAGCGGTCCACGAGCCGGGCGACGACTTGAGACAGCGAGACCTGCTCGCGCTGCATCCCGACGTGACTGACCCTGGAGAGCGCGAGCAGCCCGTCGATCAAAGCGTTCATCTCGCGCACGCCACGCTGGATCTGCTCCAGGTGAATGAGCGGCTCGCGCGCGCCCGGCGGGCCCCGGTAGTCGCTCAGCATCTGCGCGTGCGCATGAATCGATCTCAAAGGCGCGCGCAGGTCGTGCGCCACCGAGTACGAGAAGGCTTCCAGCTCGCGGTTGGCGAGCTCGAGCTGCCGCGTGCGTTCGGCCACGCGGCGCTCAAGCTCCTGGTTGAGGCTGCGGACCTCGCTCTCCATCTCCGCCCGCCGCGCCACTTCCGCGCGCAGGGTCTGGTAGTGCCGGGCATTCTCGTAGGCGACCGCGACCTGGGCCGCGATCGCGCGTGCAACCGCCAGATCCTCATCAGTGAAGCCGGGCAAACCAATCCTGTTGAGCACGCACAGATATCCATACGTGTGAGTGCCGGATGCCACCGGCACGCCCAGCATCGATGCGAACTCGCCGGGCAGCCCGATCGGTCCGTTGTCCACGCCTTCCTCCGGCGACATCGGAAACAGCGCGCTGCCGCCGCCCTCGAGCGTCATGCGCAGCTCCCGATACATGCGCGCCTCGAGAAGCTTTTCGAGCTCCTCGGCCGCCAGGCCGCTCACCGTGCAAGTGCGAAGCCCGTCTCCGTCGGTGATCACCAGTTGCGCGCATTGGGCAAGGAGGATGTCGCGCGCCGCGTGGCAGGTCGATTCGATGATCGTGTCCGGCTCGACCTGGCCGAAGAGCCTGCGGCTGAACGAGATCAACGCGCTCAGGCGCTCCTGCGCGCTCGTGATCGTAAGCTTGGGCTTGGGCGGCGCTTCCGGCTGGACAGTGGCGCGCGCCGAGAGCGCGGCATCCACGATGGTGCGCACCGAGTTGACGTCGAACGGCTTGGCGAGCGTGCTGTGCACGCCGAGCGAGCGCGCCATCTCGCGCACTTCACGCTGATGGTAGGAGGCCGAGCAGAAGATCACCGGAGTGTCCGATGTGCGCTCGTCCTGCCTGAGACGGCGCACCAGCTCGTAGCCATCCATGCGCGGCATGACGATATCGGTGATCAGCAGATCCGGCCGCTCGCTGCGCGCGAGATCGAGCGCTTCCACGCCGTCGCTGGCTCCGAGCACTTCGTAACCGCCGCCACCGAGCAGCAGCAGGAGAAGCTCACGCGCCTCGGGATCGTCTTCGGCAACGAGGATCTTCTGGGCCATCCGCTTGAGGTTCCGTTCCAGATCGCGGCAAGGGGGCAAGGTCCCGCAGCTGGTCCGTAAAAACAATCAGTACGTTTCGCGTGCGAGGCGGGTTCCTGCTGGGATTCACGCGCCCGAGCGTAAGACGAACCCCGAATGTCGCGCATGAGGCAGGCGCGTGAACGGGCGCGACCAGGTCACTGATCGCGAGGGAGGCTGATTATGCTCAATCGCAGCGGGGGCCTAATCGCCGAGAGCGGTTCTCAATGCGGCGATCTCTTCGGCGCAATCCCGCATCACGTGAACGCATTTGGCATTGTCGAGCCCGAGCCGCCAGAAGGCTTTCACGCCTTGCATGTTCAGTTCCATGTCGGCCTCGTGGCCGACGAAGGCGGACATCATGACGGCGACCGTGAGGACATCGGTCACATCGGGTTGGCTGGCGCTGCGATCGATGCTCTCGTGCTCGCCGACGGCCTCGGAGATGTGCTCGGGGAAGCCCCAGTTCTCGACGATCGCCTTGCCGACGTTGGCGTGCCACTCGCGCATGACCTGCGCGAGCGCGGCGGGATCTCTGAACAGGCTCGTGTGACGGTTGGCACGCGCGAGGATGTAGATCTTGCCGACATTGTGCAAAAGGCCGGCCAGCATGGATTCGTCCGCATTGACCCCTGAGCGCGAGGCCACGGCATAAGCGAGCGCCGCGACCAGGGTGGCTTCCTGCCAGAGCGCTTCGAGCTCCTTGGAGATGTGCTTGAGCTCCGCTGCGCGGCGTAGCTGCGCGATCGCGAACGACACCGCCGCCGTACGCACGTTGTTATGACCAATCCGGTTCACGGCCGTCTTGAGGTCGGAGATCGTGCGCCCGGTGCGATTCAGCGCCGCCGAGTTGGCCAGCGTGAACACTCGTGCGGCGAGCCCGGCTTCGGAGCCGACCACGCGCGCGATCTGCTCGGTCGAAACGTCCTCGTCCGCAAGGACTTTGCGCACTCGTACGGCGACATCGGGGAACGAGGGCAATTCCACCCGCCCGCCCGAAACCTCTTGCGCGAGCTCCGCCACGAAGGCGAACGCTGGGCTCGATTCGGCAGGAAGAGTGGGCTCTTCCACGTTGGCGGCGGACGAGGTCATCATGATCGCTATATCGGCTGAGGCCTTCTCGAGCTTTAGGGTCCGGTCGCCCTATGCCCGCCCGGCGGCGGCCCTCGCCGCCCGGCTTTCGCTCATGATCGAGAGGATTTCGGCCGGGATCCGGCGCAGGGCGAGCACTTGCGCGGCCGCGCCCATCTTGACCGCCGCCCCGGGCATTCCCCAGACGACGCTCGTCGCTTCGTCCTGCGCGATCGTGTGCGCCCCCGCCTCGAGCATCTCCTTGAGGCCGCGGGCGCCGTCGTCTCCCATCCCGGTGAGGAGCACGCCGAGCGCGTTCGGCCCGACGTTCTGGGCCACCGATCGGAACATCACGTCCACGCTCGGCCTGTGTCGATTCACGTGCGCTGCGCTGCTCAGCCGGCAGCGATAGCGCGCGCCGTCGCGCTCGATGAGCAGGTGCTGATCGCCCGGAGCGATGTAAACGTGCCCGGGGAGAATGTGCTGTCCGTCCTGCGCCTCGCAGACGGACATGGCCGAGCAGCGATTCATGCGCTCGGCGAACGGCTTGCTGAAGGCCGCAGGGATGTGCTGAGAAATGACCATCGCCGGCGCATCGGCCGGCAAGGCAGAGAGCAGCTCGCGGATCGCCTCGGTGCCGCCCGTCGAAGCGCCGACTGCAACGATCCGATCGGTGGTCCTGAGCACCCGTCGGCTCGAAGTGGCCGGAATCACCGCATCCGCGGACTGCCGGGGATCCAGATGCAATGTGGGGCGCGGCGGGCTCGTGCGCGCCGTCACTCGGGCGCCCGCGGCCATCTTCACTTTCGCGATCAGCTCGTCCGCGTAGCTGCCGAGGCTCCCTGCGATATCGACCCTGGGCTTGGCGACGAAATCGATCGCCCCCAGCTCGAGCGCGCGCAACGTCACATCCGCGCCTCGCTGGGTGAGCGAGGAGACCATTACGACCGGCATCGGCCTCAAGCGCATCAAGTTCTCGAGGAACGTGAGGCCGTCCATGCGCGGCATCTCCACATCGAGCGTGATGACGTCCGGGTTGAGCTGCTTGATGCGTTCGCGCGCAGCGTAGGGATCGGCGGCGGTCCCCACTACTTCGATCTCGCGGTCCCGGCACAGCATCTCGCTCAGGAGCTTTCGCACCAGCGCGGAATCGTCGACGATGAGAACCTTGATGGGCATGGCGTCGCTCGTCAGAACAGATCGATCTCTCCGGCCACCGGCGTCTTCTCGAGGCCGCGCAGGTAGCGCTGCTCGTGGGTCACGACTTCCGAGTGCTGCGTCAGATGCCTGACTCGCACACGGCCCGTCATCGGAAAGTATTGCACGTGCCGGGGACAAGTCTTCCCCACATCCTCGGAGACGATCCTCATCCCTTCCTGCTTGAGGAACTCGCGCACGAAAAGCACGTTGTGATTGCCCACGTCCGTCAAGCTCGACAGCACGCGCCCGCCGCCGAAGATCTTCACTTCGAGCTCCGAGCGGTGGCCGCCGACCTTGAGAATGCTGTTGATCAGTTGCTCCATCGAGGCGAGGCCGTATCGTGTCGCCCGCCCCGCGATGTTCTCCCATGTATCGTTCCCGTCGCCGGTGGGCCTCGGCAGCATGAAATGATTCATGCCGCCAATGTTGAGGCGCGGGTGGCGGATGCAGGCCGAGACGCAGGACCCGAGCACGGTGTCGAGGATCTCGTCCTCGCGCGTGACGTAGTAGTCGCCGGGCAGGAGCTTGACGATGAGCTGGCCGCTGCTGTTGCGATAGCGCCGGATCGACTCGAAGCCCGGCAGGGGCCGGGTGAGCGAGGCATTGGCGAGCATGACGGTCAGTTCCTCCTGTAGATCGTCTTGCCGACGAGCCTGAAAAGCGGGCTTCCCGCGTGGATCGATTCGGAGTGCCCGATGCAGAGATATCCGCCCGGCACGAGCATCTGCCAGAAGCGCTCGACCAGCCGCTCGCGCGTGGCCTGGTCGAAGTAGATCATCACGTTCCTGCAGAAGATCACGTCGAAAGGCCCGCGCATGGGCCAGCCGTGCATCAGATTCAATGTCCGGAATGTGACGAGCTCGCGCACTTCGGGCTTCACCATGGCGTGACCGGCGTGCGGGCCCGTGCCCTTCTGGAACCAGCGCCGGAGCCGTTCCTCGGACACCGCCTCCAGGCGATCGAAGGGATAGATGCCTTCCTGCGCGAAGCGCACTACGTCGCTGTCGATGTCCGTCGCGAGGATCTTGAGATCCCATCGGGCGCTCCTCGGCAGGACCTCGGCCGCCGTCATGGCGAGGCAGTAAGCCTCTTCGCCCGTCGAGCAACCGGCCGACCACATGCGCAGGCGCCGCGAGGCGGCATTGCGTTGCATCGCCTCTGGCAGCATGAACGCAGCGAGCGCTTCGAAGTGATGCTTTTCACGGAAGAACGCAGTGACGTTGGTCGTCAACGCATTGATGAGCCCGACGAGCTCCTCGGGCCCGGCCTGGCGCACGTAGTCGCAGTACGCTTCGTAGCTCGGCAGTCCCAGCTCTCTCAAGCGGCGGGCGAGCCGGCCCTGAACCAGCTGGCGCTTGTTCGGACCGAGCACGATCCCGGCGTTCGCGCCGACTACGTGACGAATGAAATCGAACTCCGCATCGCCGAGCACCGGGCCGAACGTGCCGGTCATCTCGAGCGGGCTGACGGAGCTTGAGACGGAGCTGCGCATGGGAGGGGTCCTTCTGCTCGAGGCGCGCCGCACGCGATCGGGGCCGGGCCTCCAGGGGACGACCCGATCCACACCGCTCGCCGCCTGGTCCTTTCTTTCACGCCGCAGACAGCGCCGTTACCCCCGTGACGTCCGCACCGATCAGGTGATCGATGTCGAGCAGCATCACCATGCGACCGGACACCGCCGCCAAACCTTCGATGAACTCGGTGCTGACGTGGGAGCCGAGCTCGGGCGCCGGCTTGATCTCGCTCGCGGCGACGTCGATGACATCGGAGACTCCGTCCACCACCACTCCGAAGTCACGCCGTCCAACCGGTGACTCGACCGACAGGACGATGATGACCGTCACGGGCGTGTACTCCGCGCGCTCGAGATTGAAGCGCATGCGCAGGTCCACGATCGGCACGATCGAGCCCCTCAAGTTGAGCACACCGAGCACGTGAGCGGGCGCCTGCGGGATGCGGGTGACAGGCGACCAGCCACGAATCTCCTGTACGCGCAGGATATCGACCCCGTACGTCTCGTCGCCGAGCGTGAAGGTCAGCACCTGGTTCGAGCGCTTGGCGGCGCCGGCGTCCTTGTGGCCGGCCACTTCGTTGGTCATGAGATCGTCTCCGCTACACTTGCTTCAGCGTTCGGGTCGTGCGAACGCAGCACTTCCTTACTCGATATCGGCCGGTGCGCAGCGCCATGTACTGGGAGATTCACTGCATCAGCCTCGTAGCAAACCCCGAGCACCCCGATACGCCAGCCTGATTCGCCTGCGGCCCCGCCCTGTGCCTCCTCGGCTCCATCCCCCCGCTTGCGGGGGAGAGTCGGGTTCATCCCCTCCCCCGCTTGCGGGGGAGGAGTCGGGGTGGGGGCAGCACGTCCATCCACCCCCCACCCTGTCCCTCCCCCGTGCACGGGGGAGGGGACGCCCTTTCTTCCCCTCCCGGGGGAGAGTCGCATTCTTCCCCTCCCCCGCTTGCGGGGGAGGGTCGGGGTGGGGGCATCCACTCCTAGAACTCGCTCCAGGCGCTGTCATCTCCGCTCGCGCGCGGGAGCGGCGCGACTTTCGCCTCGGCGCGCTGAGCCGGACGAAGCGGCTTGTGAACCTTCGGCATCGGAACCGGCTTCGTCATCGGAGCGGACAGCGGCTTCGTGCTCACTTCAGTCTCAACGTGAGACCGATTCACCGTCGTGCCATCGATTTTGAAGTAGCCGATCTGCGCGACGAGCGTCGAGGACTGCTGCTCCATGGCCTTGCTGGCTGCCGAAGCCTCCTCGACCAGCGCTGCGTTCTGCTGCGTGACGTTATCCATCTGCGTCACTGCATTGTTCACCTGCTCGATGCCGGCAGACTGCTCTTCGCTCGCAGCAGCGATCTCGGCCACGATATCGGTGACCTTCTTGACGCTCTCCATGATCTCCGAAAGCGTGCGGCCGGACTCATCCACCAGCTCGGAGCCGACTTTCACCTTCTCGACGGAGTCGTTGATGAGATCCTTGATCTCCTTGGCGGCGCTGGCGCTGCGCTGAGCCAGGTTGCGCACCTCGCTCGCGACGACCGCAAAGCCGCGGCCCTGCTCTCCAGCGCGTGCAGCTTCGACAGCCGCGTTGAGCGCGAGCAGGTTCGTCTGGAAGGCGATCTCGTCGATCACGCTGATGATGTCGGCGATCTTGCGGCTCGCGGCGTTGATCTCGCCCATCGCGCCGATCGCGCGCTGGACGACCTGACCGCCCCTCTCCGCCTGCTCGCGCGCGCCCACTGCGAGCTGATTGGCCTGGCGCGCGTTGTCCGCGTTCTGCTTCACCGTCGCGGTCATCTGCTCCATGCTCGAAGCGGTCTCTTCGAGCGCAGCGGCCTGCTCCTGCGTACGCTGCGACAGATCGTCATTGCCATGCGAGAGCTGACGAGCAGCCGCGCCGACCGCATCGGCGCTGCTACGCACGCCGCCGACGATCTCGACCAGCTTGGCATCCATGCGACGGAGCGAATCGAGCAGCCGGCCGAGCTCGTCGTTGCTCTCGATTCGCACGTGATTGCCCAGGTGCCCGCTCGCGATGCGATCGGCAATGTTCACCGCCGCCGAGAGCGTCGAGGCGATCGAGCGGATCAGCAGGAATCCGATCAGCCCGGAGAACCCGATGCCGAGCACGATCGCTCCGATGATGAAGAGCTTGGTGCGGTTGTAGCCGTTCTGCGCCTCGGTGCGCATCTGCTGCGCAACTTCGATCTGTGCCTTGAGCAGCGCATCGCCGGTGGCAGTCAGCTTCTCGTAGCTCGGTCTCGCCCGCTCGATGAGCGCGCTTTCAGCGCTCGAGAACGTGCCGGCCTGCGCCGCGAGTAACGCATCCTGAACGGCCGCAAGCACGGCTTTGCCATGACGGCCGAACTCCTCGACGATCTCGCGCTCCTGATCGGTCAGGTTGGTCGCCTCGAGCTGCTGCATGAGGCGCTTCACCTCGCCCTCGTGCTGGCGCAGCAGGTCGACCGCCTGTGCGACGCCCGCGCTGTCCTGGCGGATCACGACGTCCTCGGCCTTCGCGAGCACCTCGCGCTCGCTCGACTCGATCGCGCCCACCCAGCCGGTCGGCATGAAGCGGTTGGAGAAAATGGCGTCCAGATCGGCGTTGGAGGTGCGCGTACCGGACAGGCCCACGGCGCCGACGACGATCAGCAGGATGCCGCCCATGGCGAGCGCCGAGAACAGCTTCGCCTTCACAGTGATGTTCAATGCCTTCATGACAGATCCTTCAATCTCGCCCTAATCCGCAATTCAAACCTGGCTCCGCTCTTCCTCGAACGGCGCTCATGCCGCCGCGCGCTGCGTGGAGACACGAATCAACCCGGGAACGTCGAGAATCAATGCGACCGAGCCGTCGCCGAGGATGGTGGCGCCGGAGACGCCCTCGACGCGCCGGAAGTTGGTCTCGAGCGACTTGATCACCACCTGCTGCTGGCCGAGCAGATCGTCGACGAACAGCCCCACGCGCCGGCCCTCGCCCTCCACGACCATGATGAGCCCTTCGTGTAGCTCGGTCGCGCGGGGCTTGATGCCGAATACCTGATGCAGCCGCACGATCGGCACGTAGCCGTCACGGAACCAGAACACCTCGTCGCGCCCGGCGACGCGATTGACCATGCCGGGCTTGAGCTGAAGCGATTCGATGATCGTGACGAGCGGCACGATGTAGGTCTCGCTGCCGACCGCGACTGACTGGCCATCGACGATCGCGAGCGTGAGCGGCAACGTGATGATGAAACGAGAGCCGCGGCCTGGAGTCGAGCGCACTTCGATGTTGCCGCCCAGCTCCTTGATGTTGCGGCGGACCACGTCCATGCCGACGCCGCGGCCCGAGATGTCGGTCGTCTGGTTGGCCGTGGAGAAGCCCGCCATGAAGATGAGCTCGTAGATCTCCTCGTCGGACAGCACATCGTTCGGGCCGATGAGGCCGCGCTCGCGCGCCTTCTCGAGGATGCGCTCCTTGTTGAGGCCGCCGCCGTCATCGCCGACTTCGACGGTGATGTTGCCACCCTTGTGGTAAGCCTCGAGAAACACCGTGCCGGTCGCCGGCTTGCCGGCGGCGACGCGCGCTTCGGGCAGCTCGATGCCGTGATCGACGCAGTTGCGCACCAGGTGCACGAGCGGATCGCCGATCTTCTCGAGCACCGTCTTGTCGAGCTCGGTCTGGTCGCCCGTCATCTTGAGGTCGACCTGCTTGCCGAGCCGTCCGCTCAGGTCGCGGACCATGCGCGGAAAGCGACTGAACACGAAACTGATCGGCAGCATGCGAACCCGCATGACGCTCTCCTGGAGCTCGCGCACGTTGCGCTCGAGTTGTGCGAGCCCAGAGCGCAACTGCTCAGCGACGGTGCCGGTGAACTTGGCGCCGAGCTGGTTCAGCATGGACTGCGTGATGACGAGCTCGCCGACGGTGTTCATCAGCTCGTCGATCTTTTCCGTGCTCACGCGGATCGAGCTGCCATCGCCGAGCGCCTGGTGCCTCGGGGCTTCGGCGTGCTCGGCAGCGCCCGAGCGCGGATGCTCGGCGTGGGCCTTTGCATCCGAGGCAGCGCCCGAACCTTTCGACTCCGGAGCAGCACCCGCAGCAGGCGCCCGAGCCGGGGAAGCTGCTGCCTCATCGGTGATCTTGAGCTCGCAATCTCCTTCGGCCCAGTCGAACACCTGATCGATCACCTCGCGGGTCGCCTCGGTGACCACCGTCAGATCCCACGCGAGATAGCAGGACTCCGGATCGAGATCGGCGAGCGCCGGGAGATTGTGCGTGTCGACGCTCACAGTGAGCTCGCCGAGCTCGCTCAACTCGCGCAGCATGCGAAGCGGATCGTTCCCTCGCACGAAGAGTTGAGGGTACGGGCGGAACTGGATGCGCCAGCGATGGACACCAGCCTTCGGCTGCGCGGCAGGTTGTGCCGGCGTCGGGGAAGCGGCGGCTGGCTCTGGTGCGGCAGGAGCCGCAGGGGCCGCGGCAGCTTGATTGTTCTGCGCGATCGCAAGCTCGAGGTCGAACTGCAGATCGGCGACGCGCTGCGCATCGATCGGCTCTTTGTGCTGCACGGCGCGCAGCATCTCGCGCATCACGTCCACCGACTTGAGCAAGAGGTCCGTGATGTACCGAGTCACTTGCATGCGATTGGCGCGCAGCTCATCGAGCAACGTCTCGCAGGTGTGGGTGAAAGAGGCGACTTCGGAGAAGCCGAACGTCGCGCTGCCGCCCTTGATGGAATGCGCCACGCGGAAGATCGTGTTGATCAGCTCCGGCTCGGGCGCGCCGACGTTGAGCTTGAGGAGCGACGCCTCCATCGTATCGAGCGCCTCGAAGCTCTCGTCGAAGAACGCGTCGTGAAACTGTGCGAGATCGAGCGCCATGGTTACTTCAGAACCTTCTGCATCGTCGCGACGAGCTGCGCGGGGTCGAAGGGCTTCACGATCCAACCTGTCGCGCCCGCCTCCTTGCCCTCGCGCTTGCGCTCGGCCGAGCTCTCGGTCGTCAGCATCAAAATCGGCGTGTAGCGATAGCTCGCCTCGGCGCGCAACGCGCGGATGAGGTCAATGCCGTTCATCTCGGGCATGTTGACGTCCGAGAGCACGAGGTCGAACTGATCTTTACGCGCGAGCTCGAGCGCTTCTCTGCCGTCAGCGGCCTGGGTCACGCGAAAGCCCGCGGACGTGAGCGCCAGGCGCACCATCTCGCGCATGGAAGGCGAATCGTCGACCGCCAGAATGTGCTGGCTCATGCGATCCCTCCCGCGGCCTGCCCGGCGCCGAGCCCGAGCATCGAGGTGAGACCGAGCAATCGGGCGGCCTCGTTGAGCGTCCGGGACTCCCCGAGCCACTCGACTTTCTGCTGCCTGGCGGCGCGCTCGCGCACGAAAGCGCACAGAAGCTGCATGGTGGCGGTGTCCACTCGCTCGACCGCGCGGACATCGACGGTCACCGGCGCATCCTCCCTGGCGTGTTTGCAAAGGGAGGCTTTGAGCGCCTGGGCGTCTTTCACGCTGCAGTGGCTCGCGAGCACGATCATCTCCCGCGCCTCAGTCGCGG
This sequence comes from Steroidobacteraceae bacterium, assembly GCA_036381695.1. GTDB lineage: Bacteria > Pseudomonadota > Gammaproteobacteria > Steroidobacterales > Steroidobacteraceae > Steroidobacter. The sequence goes on along the minus strand of DASVCI010000101.1, from coordinate 17,891 downwards.
CCTCAGCCTCGGCTCGCGCCGGGGCGGGCTCACGCTTGCGTTTTGTTGTCTTGCTTGACGTGCGCATGGGCTGTGACCGGCCCGCGAGGGCCGGAGGTTTTCAAGGTGTCGCTCGGGTATCGGCCTTGAAACTCATTGCTTTAGGGAAGTCCTGCTCCGCGGCACGCGAATCGGGAAAAGTTCTGCTGAAAATGCGACATCGGAGCACTGGTTGTCCGCGCACGGCGGACCAGCCCCCGCGAGGGCTCGAGCAATCCGACATAACCTGGCGGGCGTCCTCAAGCTCCGCCCGGCGATGCCGTTAAATCAGTGAAGCAGTTCACGTCGGGTGCGAGCCCGACCGACCCTCGAAGAGCGATGCGCGTCGATCTGATCCAACTCCCCATGCCGGGCGGCCAGGGGACGAGCCCGAGCCTGATCGCGGAATGGCGCGTAGGCGCCATTCTCGAAGCGATCGCCGTGCGCGACGCCCGCGGGGGCCAGCTGTGGTTGGAGATTCACGGGCAGCGCTATCCCGCGCGCATCGCGTCCGGTGACGGTGACGGACCGGAAAACGGCGAGCGCCTGCAACTGCGTGTGCTTCGCAATTCCCCCGTGCTCGCACTGGAAACCTTATCGTCCAGCCGTGCGCCAGCGGGGACCGCCGAAGCGGGCATCATTGCTGAGGCCCTGCGGCGCTATGTACCGCGGCAGGAAAGCCCTGCCCTTCTGTTGGCTAATCTCGCCTGGTTAGCCACTGGCAAACCAGGCTCCGACAAGCTGCCTGCCGCGATCCTCCACGCGGCCGCGCAACTGTGGCGCGCGCTTCCCGATATGGACGACGTGGCCGATCCCAGCCGGCTCGAAGCTTCGCTGCGTCGCTCCGGAGCGTTCCTGGAAGCCGATCTGGCGGGTGGCCGGAGCAGTTTCGACAACGATGTGAAAGCGCTGATGCTTTCGCTCAGCCGGATTTTGCGAGCGCACGGCGCACGGCCCGCCGCCGCGCAGGCGGAGACGGCAGTACATGCGCCGGTTCCGACGGCTCGTGGGCCACTCGCACCACTTGGCTCTGCCCCCGCAACGTTCGCGCTCGTCGAAGGCACGACGCAGCAGATCAACGAGCTCTCACGTCAGACCGAAGGCGCGCTGGCTCGCCTTACGACCACGCAGATCTCCAATAGCACGCCTGAAGGACCCGTACAGTCCCTGCTGCTCGAGCTGCCTGTCCGTCAAGACGATCGGGCGACCCTGCTGAGACTGAAGATCGAGCGGGATCGCACGCGTCGGCACGGTTTCGGTGGCGGCGATGCGTGGTCCGTCGAAGCTGCGATGGATCTCGGGGCGATCGGCGCCTTGCACGCAAAGGTCACGCTCACCGGCCGGCGCATCGGCGTTCAACTGCGCGCCGAGTCTCCTGCCGTGGTCGATGCCCTTGCACAACGTTCCGGCGAGCTCGAAGCAATGCTGCGCGGCTCCGGTCTCGAGATCGATCGCGTGGTCTGCCTGCACGGCATGCCGGCCACGGAGGTCGGCGCGCGCCCTGCGCGATTGCTGGACGTGCGCGCATGAGCGAACATCACGACCGTCCAGCGCTCGCAATCGCGCTCCACTACAGCGGCTCCGGCGCGCCACGCGTCGTTGCCAAGGGTGGTGGCCAGCTCGCGGAACGGATCATCGAGACTGCGCGTGAGCACAACGTTCCGCTACAGGAAGACGCGGCGCTCGCGTCAGCCCTTGCTCGAGTGGATCTCGGAAGAGAGATTCCGCGCGAGCTCTACGTTGCGGTCGCGCACGTCCTCGCGTTCGCGTGGTCGGTCACTGGAAAGCGGCCTCCTTCCGGGAACTGATCGATCCGCTGTCAGCTCGTCGCAGCGATCGGTCGCTTCCGCCCTCTCGCACCTGATCGTTCGTACGATTCCAGTGCGCGGCTGGAACTCTTGGCTCGGCCTCCGCCTTGAATCCTCGCTACTGGAGGAGGTGTGCCATGCCAGAGATCCGAAACGCAAAGGTGGTCATTCTCGCTACCCACGGCTTCGAGCAATCGGAGCTCCTCGTGCCGCTCACAAAGCTGCGCGAAGCGGGCGCTGGGGTCGTCGTCGCCTCGCCCGAGAAGGGGCCGATTCGCGGCTGGAAGGAAAAGGACTGGGGCGAGAGCGTCAACGTCGACAAGTCGCTCGAGGAGATCAAGGCCGAGGAGTACGACGCGCTCGTGCTGCCCGGCGGCCAGATCAATCCGGATCTGCTCCGCATCAACGAGAAGGCGCTGAGCTTGATCCGCTCCTTCCTCGACGCAGGCAAAGTGGTCGCGGCCATCTGTCACGCGCCCTGGTTGCTCGTCGAGGTCGATGCAGTGCGCGACCGGCAGGTGACGTCTTACAAATCGATCAAGACTGACGTGATCAACGCGGGCGGCAAGTGGGTGGACCGCGAGGTCGTGACCGACGGCGGCATCATCACGAGCCGCAATCCCGGCGACCTCGAGGCTTTCACCGCGAAGATCATCGAGGAGATCGAGGAAGGCAGTCACGCGCGCCAGCGCGCTGCGGCCCGGACGAAGCCCGAGCAGCGGCCCGCCGCCCATTGAGGCGCAGATCCTGCGAGCCCTTCACGCCGAGGCCCGCCGCTTGTCCGTGAGCGGCGGGCCGTGGTCCTCACTCGTGTACTGAAATCCCCGCCCGGCGACTGCGGGTTTCTCCGCAAGACTCGCCGGGTCGCCGTGGTCTGTGTGACAAGAACACGCCCAGCGCCTTGACCGCGCAGCGCTGACGCGGTATTTGCTGTCCGCGCGTCAACTGTGAAAACAACGGCCGGCCTCGAAGGCCAGCCTCGAGAAGAGCCTCCGGCGGGCGCGCCAGGGGGCCAGGGTCAGGGGAGCAAGAGATGCCTTGTCCGAACTGTAAAGCGAACCCAAGGACGGCCCTTGGGTGGGGAACGGTCGTGCTCAAGGCTCGCCGCACACACTGGTGGAGGCCCGCACCCAGGGTGATCCGGTGCAAGTACTGCGGCATGAGCTTTCGAGTGCATCAGAGCGCCGGAACTTCGGTCGTGACGCTGGCGGGCATGCTGGCCGTGCTCGGGAGCGCGAAGACGATGGCGACGTGGCCTTCACCGCTGATCGCCGCGAGCGCGGTCGCCATCGTCGGTGTCGTGGCGGTGGCAACGAGAAAAATCATTCCACTCGACGAAGCTCCACTCGGCGCGGCGAAAGACGCTCCGCCCGACGGGGCGCACTGATCCGCCTCGATCATCCACTCTCCACCGCCGGCGCGCCCATGCTTGTGGCTCGACGCTCACGCCCGGCTAAGATTCCGTGAGGTCCTGTTCGTTTCGGAGAAGTACGCGACATGAACTGGCTGATTCTCGTGCTGGCCGGGCTGTTCGAGGTCGGCTGGGCCATCGGGCTCAAGTACACCGAAGGCTTCACCCGCACCTTGCCCACGCTGGCGACGACTGCCGCGATGATCGCGAGCCTCTGGCTGCTCGGCATTGCGATGAAATCGCTCCCCGTGGGGACGGCCTACGCCGTCTGGGTTGGGGTCGGCGCGATCGGCACCGCCATTCTCGGGATCGTCCTGTTCGGCGAATCGGCGAACGCGTTGCGATTGGCGAGTCTCGCTCTGATCGTGGCCGGCATCATCGGCTTGAAGCTCGCGACTCCGGCGTAACTTCGCGGCTCATCTGCCGCATATACGCTTCAGCCAAGCCATTCCAAGATTTGGACACCCACCTTTTCAAATTCCAACGGCCACAGTTCTGGACCACAGTTCTGGACACCCATCAATCTCTCGCACAGTTCTGCACAGTTCTGGACACCCATCGCTTTCTTCGGAGTTTTGGACACCCATCGACCAGAGTTCTGGACACCCATCAATTTCTTCGGAGTTTTGGACACCCATCCAATTCAGAGCCCTGGACCGCCATCTTCGATGCGTGGGCATCCAAAGAACGGCTCACGCAGGATGCCGGTCACGCGAAATGGTGGGTGTCCAAAAATGGGTGAGGGTCCAGGCGGGCGAATTGCTGGGTGTCCAGAAATCGGCCAGAAATCGGCCCGCCCAAATTGGTGGGTGTCCAAAATCGAGCGCGCCAAATTGGTGGGTGTCCAAAATCGAGAAAGTGGGTGTCCAAAATCGAGCGATTCAGTCGGTTTCGGGGACGGCACGCGATGGCACGCCGATGCGGCTGCGCCAGCGGCCGAAGGCGAGGTAGACGGCGAGTCCCGCGAGATTCCAGTAGAGGAAGCGCTCGATGGTCAGCGTGGGCAGGCTCACGAAGAGATAGGAGCAGCCGAGGATAGCGAGCGCACCGACGAGCATCGGCTGCGGACAACTGAACACGCGCGGCAGATCGCGGCGCGTTCGGCGTAGGCAGATCATCGATGCTGCCGTCGCGATGAACGCGACGAGCGTGCCCGCGTTGGCCAGCTCCGCAATCTCGTCCAGACGGAAGAAACCGGCCACGCCTGCAACGAACAAGCCTGTGAGGGCTGTGATCCGAACCGGTGTACCCGTGCGCGGAGAAACCGCGCTCAACGCCCGGGGGAGCAGACCGTCACGCGCCATCACGAAGAAGATGCGGCTCTGGCCGTACATCATGACCAGAATGACAGAAGGTAGCGCGATGAGTGCGGCCAGCGCTACCAGCCACGCCATCACGGGATGACCCAGCGTACGCAGCACGAAAGCCAGCGGTTCGCTCGAGGCCGCCCAGGTCGTATAATGCACGGCGCCGACTGCGCTCACGGCAACAGCTATATAGATCAATGTGCACACCGCCATCGACCCAATGATGCCGATGGTCAGGTCACGCGCGGGCTGCTTCGTCTCCTCTGCCGAAGTTGCCACGGCATCGAAGCCGTAGAACGCGAAGAAGACGATCGCAGCCGCCACCATCACGCCACGCGTCCCGGTACCATGGTCCACGCTCAGGAATCCGTAAGGCATGAACGGCGTGAGATTGTTCAAATCGAACGACGGCACGGTGAGCACGACGAAAGCACCGAGCGCCGCCAGTTTGATCACGACGAGAAGGATGTTAAAGGTCGCGCTTTCGCGTGTGCCGGCAATCAGCGCTCCAGCAACTGCCATCGCGACAAGCACGGCAGGAAGATTCACGATTCCGCCTCCGTGCGGCCCTGACAACAGTGGTTCTGGCAAAGTGATACCCGCCGCTTGTAGCCAGCCCACGAGGTACCCTGCCCACCCTACGGCCACGGCGCTGCATGCGAGGGAATACTCGAGAATGAGACTCCAACCGACGATCCACGCCAGCGTTTCACCGAGTACGGCATAGGTGTACGTGTACGCGCCGCCGGCAGCAGGCATGAGCGTCGCCATTTCCGCGTAAGCCAGCGCGGCACAGGCACACACTGCTCCGGCAATAGCAAACGCCATGATCACAGCCGGCCCGGCACGCTCCGCGCCCACGCCAGTGAGCGTGTAAATGCCCGTGCCCACGATGGCGCCAACACCCAGTGCGATCAGGTGGGGCCAGCTCAACGTCTTCGCGAGACGCCGTCCTTCTTCGTGGACAGTTATGCTCTCGATCGGCTTCACCGGCCCAAGGATTCGCATGGATTTCAGCTCCTATTTGCCTGCTTCGCGGAATTGCTTGCGCAGGTCTTCTAGCGTGGTAGCGATGTGTTCTTGCATGAGCTTCGTTACGCACGGTGCGTCGCCCTCGGCCCATGCAGCCAGAATGTTCTCGTGCTCCTCGTTGGCACGAGTATCACGGCCGACAGGCTCCAAGTGTTTGCGCACGTAACGCTCGGACATGATGTGCAGCCGCTCGACAATCTGCAGCGTCAAAGGCTGCTTGGCGGGCTTCACGAGGGCAAGGTGGAATGCGCGGTTGAGCTGGCCGGAGTCTCTCGAGTGATCGGCGATCGAGCGGTTCAGTGCATCGAGGGCCGCCCGTGCGTTGCTCCGGTCAGAATCGCTGGCGCGTTGCGCGGCAATCGCCACGACGTCGGGCTCGATCTTGAGCCTGAGCGCATACAGCTCCTCGGCCTCCTCCACGTTCAGAGGTCGCACGAAGAATCCACGGTTCGGTTGCGAGACGAGCAGGCCCTCCTGCTCGAGACGCGCAAGGGCCTCACGTAACGGAATCTTGCTGACACCGAGCTCATTCGCGAGTGCGTCCTGCCGAATGGGAGAGTCCACGGGAACCGTTCCCGAGACGATCCGCTCGCGCAAGAGCTGGAAAATCTGCTCCGGCAGGTTGCGCACGATCAGGGTCATTGTTCCCCCACTTCTGGTTGGCTCCGCGTGCAATTATCGCCGGATCATTGACGCAACCCACAAACCTGACACTTCTCAAGTCACGTGAAAGCCGCTCCAGAACGTATCCTCACGGTCGATCCAGATAGTGTTGAACCCCGTGGCGATCGCCGAGCCTTCAATCGACGGCACGATCGCGGCCTGGCCGCCGACGGTCGTCTCCTCCTCGACACGCCCGATAAACCGGCTACCGATGTAACTTTCGTGGACGAACTTGTCGCCCTTCTTGAGACGACCCCGCGCCACGAGCTGCGCCATACGCGCAGACGTGCCCGTGCCGCACGGTGATCTGTCGATGGCCCGCTCTCCGTAGAACACCGCGTTACGCGCGTCGGCCCCCTCACCCTTCGGCACGTCGGCCCAAAGAACGTGAGTCACGCCACGTATCGTCGAGTCGAGAGGATGCACAGGCTCGAACTTCTCGCGCACCAGCTTACGCAGCGTCGAGCTCAACGAGATGAGGCGTGAGGCGCCGAGCTCGTCCAGGCCCTTGTACGGCCCCTGCGGCTCGACGATCGCATAGAAGTTTCCGCCGTAAGCGACGTCCACGGTGAGCGCTCCGAAACCAGGCACTTCGACATGGACGTCTTTCGCCGCAAGATAGGCTGGCACGTTCGTGATCTTTACCGCCTTTACGCGGTCTCCTTCCGTGCGGTAATCGATCTCGATCACTCCCGCGGGCACTTCGCATCGAAGCTTGCCGGGCATCCTCGGCTGTATCAGCCCGTGCTCCAACCCGAACGTCACGATGCCGATCGTCCCATGACCGCACATCGGCAAGCAGCCACTCGTCTCGATGAAGAGGATGCCCACGTCCGTATCGTCGCGCGTCGGTGGATATAGAAATCCGCCAGACATCATGTCGTGACCGCGCGGCTCGAAGCACAGCCCCGTTCGGATCCAGTCAAACCGCTGGATGAAATCCTGTCGCCGCTCGGACATGGAGGCGCCACGCAGGAGAGGTGCTCCCCCGACGACGAGTCGCACGGGGTTGCCGGCCGTGTGGCCATCGATGCAGAAGAAGGTGTGGCGCATCGCGGTCAAGCTCCCGGTGGTCGCCTTTGCGGCTTCGAATCGGCGTTGCCTATCCAGCCTCAGCCAGGTTGGGTCTCGTAGCGGCCGCCCGCTCGATCATCTTGATCACCTCGGCACGGCGCGCGCCGGCCAAAGGTAGACGCGGCGGACGCACACGCTCGCTGCCGCGCCCCATGATCTGCTCGGCCAGCTTGATCGATTGCACGAGATCGTGCTCGGCATCGAGATGCAGCAGGGGCATGAACCATCGGTAAATCTTCAGCGCCGTGGCGAGATCCCCTGATTTCGCAGCAGCAACGAGCTTGACCGACTCCCGCGGAAACGCATTCGTGAGCCCGGACACCCAACCTTGCGCACCGAGCAGCAAACCCTCGAGCGCGACATCATCCAGGCCCGCGAACAGCACGTACCGATCGCCGAATGCATTGATGATGTCGGTGAAGCGGCGCGGATCCGGAGCAGATTCCTTGATCGCCACGATGTTCGGAACGCCCTTGAGCGCCTCGAGCACATCCACGCCGATGCTCACACGGTACGCCGGCGGATTGTTGTACAGCATGATCGGCAACCCGGTCGCGCCGGCTACCGCACGGAAGTGATACGTCAGCTCCTCAGCCGTGGGCACATAGACCATCGCCGGAAGCACCATCAAACCGTCGGCCCCGAGTCGCTCGGCATCGCGCGCAAAAGCGCACGCGCGTCGCGCATCGAACTCGGATACGCCCGGGACGACGGGCGCACGCCCCGCGACGACTTCTACGATGGCCTTCAGCAGGGTTCGCTTTTCGTCGGGATCGAGCGAGTTGTTCTCTCCGACGGTGCCCATCGCGATGATGCCGTTGACGCCATCCCGGATGAGCGCGTCGACCACGCGCTGCGTCGCCTCGATGTCGAGGCTCAGGTCCTCCTTGAACTGGGTCGTGGCGGCCGGGAAAACGCCTTGCCAGGAGATCTGCATATAAATGAGCTCCGCGAGCCCCTAGGCTCTGGTTGTTATACGGTATACGATACGCCCCGCAGGTCGCAATGGACTTTTCATGACACGGTCCGCGATAGTCGTAGGCGGCGGAATCATCGGTCTTTGCTCGGCGCTCGCATTGCAAAGGCGTGGAGTGTCGGTGACGCTCCTCGAGCCGGACCGAGCTCGCCGAGCTGCTTCATGGGGGAACGCCGGACATATCGCTACGGAACAGGTGGAGCCGCTTGCATCGTGGGCGATGATCCGCTCGGTTCCGCGTCGCCTGTTTTGCGTGGGCGGAGCAGTTGCACTGCCGCCCCGTGACATCGCGCATTGGCTACCCTTCTCCGTGGCCTTGATCGGCGCCGCCACCCGCTTCGACTCCGGATGCGCGACCCTCGGCTCTCTTCTCGCGCAAGCGATGCCAGCCTGGCGCGAGCTCGACTTCTCACTCAACAGTGCACGTATCTTCAAAGAGAACGGTCACTACCTGCTCTGGGAAACACCGCAGACGGCGGCGCGAGGCATCGCAATGTGGAGTCGCGCCAACATCGGCACGACACGCTTCCGGCCCATTGACGACGAGGAGCGCGCGACATTCGCGCGGCTGCTGAAGCGACCGCCGGCCGGCGGAATCAAATTCGAGAACAGCGGCCAGATCACGGATCACAAAACCCTGGCGCAGGCGTTGGAGCGTGCAATCGTGGACGCGGGCGGGCACATTCTGCCCGCGCGTGCGGAGGCTCTCGCAATCGAAGGCGGTGCAGCGCGAGTGATATTGGAAAGCAGAGAGCAGATGAGCGCTGAGTACGTCGTCGTTGCCGCTGGCGTGCGCTCGCGCGAGCTCCTCGCGACGATCGGCATCCACGTACCGCTCATCGCGGAGCGCGGCTACCACTTGCACGTTGATGAGGCCGAGTGGCCGGAGCTGCCGCCGGTTGCGTTTGAAGATCGATCCGTAGTCGTGACGCGCTTTAACAGCGGCCTGCGTATGACCAGTTTCGTCGAATTCGCGAACCCGGACAGTCCGCCGGATGCGCGCAAGTGGCAACGTCTTCGCAAACACGCCCGCGAGCTGGGATTGCCGTTCAGCTCGAACGCCACGGAATGGATGGGCTGCCGGCCCACGCTGCCGGACTACTTGCCTGCAATCGGCCGCACCCGTCGTGCATCGAACCTTCTCTACGCTTTCGGGCACCAGCACCTCGGCTTGACGCTCGGCCCGATCACCGGACAGATCATCGCAGCACTCGCCACGGAGTCGCCTTTGCCGGTGGAGATCGGGAACTGCGACATCGAGCGATTCTCGCGATGAGTATCGTTTCTTTCACTGCCGCCACCCGCCCTGCCCCGCGGCGCGGAGGGGAACGGAGAGGATGTGAATGACTGATTCGTCCTTCCGCTGTGACCGCCGCGAGCTGCTGGCCGGAACCGCGATGGCCGCGCTCCTCGCCGCCTTTCCGCGCGTGTCACGAGCACAATCGTCAGCACTGCCAGCCGCAGCGCGCCCGCTACCGCTGCGCAACGTTCGACTCCTCCCTTCTCACTTCCTGGACGCGATCGAGGCGAACCGCCGGTATCTGCTGTCGCTCGAGCCCGATCGGCTGCTGCACAACTATCGCAAGTTCGCGGGCCTCCTGCCCAAAGGCGCGATTTACGGCGGCTGGGAAAGCGAGACGATCGCCGGCACGGCGCTCGGTCACTATCTGAGCGCGCTCTCGCTTCTGCACGCGCAAACCGGCGATTCTGAAGCTGCACGACGCGTCGGCTACATCGTGGACGAGCTCGCCAAGGTCCAGGCGGCTCATGGCGATGGCTATGTCGCCGGCTTCATGCGCAAGCGTCCGGACGGCACGATCGTAGACGGCAAAGAGATCTTTCCGGAGATCATGCGCGGCGAGATCCGCTCCGCGGGCTTCGATCTCAACGGCTGCTGGGTGCCGCTCTACAACTGGCACAAGCTGTTCGCGGGCCTGTTCGATGCGCAAGAGCACACCGGCAACACGCAAGCGCTCGAGATCGCGGTGCGCCTGGCAGGCTATCTCGAGAAAGTCTTTGCAGCGCTGAACGACAACCAGGTCCAGACCGTGCTCGACTGCGAGCACGGCGGAATCAACGAGAGCCTTGCGGAGCTTTACGCCAGGACGGGCGAGAAGCGCTGGCTCGCACTGTCCGAGCGCCTGCATCACAAGAAGATCCTCGATCCCCTCGCAGCCGGGCAGGACATCCTGGTCGACATTCACGCGAACACGCAGATCCCCAAGCTGATCGGCCTCGCGCGACGCCACGAGTTGAGCGGCGATCCCACCTGCGCGCGCGCGGCGCGGTTTTTCTGGGAGCGAGTGACGCAGCATCACAGCTACGTGATCGGAGGCAACGCCGATCGGGAATATTTCTTCGGGCCCGACCGGATTGCCGAGCACATCACCGAGCAGACGTGTGAGTCCTGCAACACGTACAACATGCTGAAGCTGACGCGGCACCTGTTCTCATGGCGGCCGCACGGCGCGCTCTTCGATTATTACGAGCGGGCGCACCTCAATCACATCCTCGCGCACCAGAATCCCGAAACGGGCATGTTCACGTACATGATGCCGCTCATGTCGGGCGCCGCACGCGAGTTCTCGACGCCTGTCGAGAGCTTCTGGTGTTGTCTGTGCACCGGGATGGAGAGCCACGCGAAGCATGGCGACTCGATCTGGTGGGAAGGCGGTGACACGCTGTTCGTCAACCTGTTCATTCCCTCGCGCGCCGAGTGGCAGGCTCGACGAGCGGCGTTCGAGATGACTACGCGCTATCCCTACGAAGGCGAAGTGACAATGAAGGTCGCAAGCCTGAGCCGCCCGGCCCGGTTCGCGGTTGCCCTACGCATCCCGGGCTGGGCGAAGAGCGCGACGATCAAGGTGAACGGGAAAAATGCCAGCATGGTGACGGAGGACGGTTACGCATTGATCCGTCGTCACTGGAAGGCCGGCGATGAGATCACGCTCGAGCTGCCGCTGGAGTTGCGACTCGGGCCCACGCCTGGCGATGAGCAAGTCGTCGCGCTGCTGCAAGGGCCAATGGTGCTGGCGGCAGATCTCGGGCCTGCCGATCGACCTTTCGAAGGCGATGCGCCTGCGCTTGTCGGGGAGAACTTGCTTGCGGCCCTCACGCCCCTCGCACCCGACCAGGCAATGTATCGCAGCCGCGGCATCGGCCGGCCGCAGGACATGGAGTTCGGCCCCTTCTATCGCAACTACCAGCGACGCAGCGCCGTGTACTTCCGCCGCTTCACCGACGAGCAATGGGCCGCCTCACAAGCCGCCTACGCGGCCGAGCAGGCGCGGCTCAGAGCCTTGCAGGCTCGCGCGGTGGACGTGATGCATCCGGGTGAGATGCAGCCCGAGCGCGACCATGCCCTCACCTCGCATATCTCGTACCCGGTCGTCTATCGTGGCAGGCGTGGACGCGATGCGCGCACCGGAGGCTTCTTCGAGTTCACGATGAAGGTGCGGCCCGGTCCGCTCATCCTGCAGGCGACGTACTGGAGTGAGGAGCGCCGTCGGCTGTTTCACATCTTGATCGACGGCAAGCGTATCGCGTCGCAGACGTTGAACGACGATGCGCCGGGGAGGTTCTTCGAGGTCGAGTACCCGATTCCCGAAGCGATCACGCGGGGCAAAAAAGAGGTGAGAGTGCGATTCGAGCCGGAGCCCGGCCACACTGCCGGACCGGTCTTCGGCGTACGTCTCTTCGCGCCTGAAGGGGCAGAGCGAGAAACCGCGCTCTGAGCGCGATTGGTGTCGCCCCTCAACCCACGACGCTGAGCAACGAGCCGCGTTTTCTGGATGAAGTCGCTGAATGTGACACGGCGGCTGGAGAATCGACCGGCGCACGCTCACGCGCTGGCCACGTGAAAGCGCTCGTCTCTCGCGGCTTCGACCCATGCAGTCGCGTCAGTAGCTCGGCCTCGTGTCGCGTGATGCCGCAACTCGCAATCAGCTCTTCCACGCCTGCACCGTTCTTCGCAAGCCGCACAGCCACTTCGTAACCTCGCTGTGGACTTACGGGAGCAGGCGCGGGCCGCGCTTCCGATTCGGCGCGCTCGCTCAGCGCCTCGATGCGCGCATTCATGACCGTCACTGTCTCGTGCAGGCTTCTGATCTCGTTGAACGCCCGCTCCAGTTGCGCATGCAGGCGCTCGGCCTGGGCCTCGTCCGCCCGGCGCCAGCGAATGAACGCGAGCGCAAAGATCCAGAATGCGCCGACCAGCAGCACCGCGCGCCCGACCATCAGAATCGCGTCGAGCGACGGATTGGGAAGGATCTCGAACATCGTGGCTCCTCGACCCCTGCCTCAGCCGGCAGAGCGATTTCGTACCGACCTCGAACTTCCATCCCGCCGGGCCGCACCGGAACTGTGGCGTACGTCACACCTGCCGGCCGATCCGCGGGACAAACGCCGCCCGAGCGTCAAACTTCCGGCGCTCGCAAGCGGGCCCGATCCAATAAGAAGCACGAGGCGTGCCAGAACTGGCGCGCTGGATCTGAAGCAGCTCGCGATCGAGATCAGCCGATGGCGCGAGCGCCCGAAGCGCGCATGCCCAGCTCGGCGTAGACCTGACGTCCCTTCTCCTGGACGGCCTGGGCTTTGGCGATCGCATCCTGCTGGTTCCCTGCGCTCCACAGCGTCATTGCTTCCGCATACGCGCGGTTCATGCTGTTGAGGGAGTCGCGTGCGCTCTCGATCGCGGAAGCAGGCACCGCCTGGTGTCCTTCCATCGAGACGCTGAGCATCATGATCCGCTGCTCGATGGCTTCGAGCATGCGAGGCACTTCGATGCTGAGCACTCGCCACTCGTCGTTCACCGCCGCGAGGACGACGCCTGACTCGGTCCGCCTGGCGCTCACTTTCTCCTCGAGCGCCGAGAGTTGCTGCTCGACCTTGGATGCACGATCTACCACGGCTTTGTATTCGCCTCTCGCGAGCAGCTCATCGAGCGCTTGCACGCTTCGATCGACGCGCGCGAGCTCTTCCGGTGCAAACAGGGAAGCGTCCTCGCGAAGGGCCTCGAGCGAGGTTCTCATGTCGGCGACCGCCTCGGTGGCAGGCTCCTTGTGACTCGCACACGCCGCGATGGCCAACGTGACAGTGACGAGCACGAGCGAGGAGCTTCGCACGACCCAGCGCCCTCCACCAGCGATGACCCGATCATAGATCAACGCGCCAGGCATCGTATCGTGGAAAGCGGCATCGGCAGGCTTCCGACCGCTCGCGAGAGCTGAGTGTCGGCAGATCTTACAGAAACGGCGTTCCGGGCCCGTGAGGGAGTCGGCCTTCATGTCTGGATGCCGAACAACCGGACCGGGCCACCGGTGCCGAGATCCAGCACTCGCTCGAACCGCATGCCGAGCTTCTCGAGCAGCTTGATCGAGCTCGCGTTGTGGAGCGAGGTGATCGCGACGATGCGCTGCAATCCAAAATGCCGGCGCCCGTGCTCGAGCACGGCCGAGGCCGCCTCGAACGCGTAACCGCGGCCCCAGAACTCCGGCAAGAAAGCAAAGCCGATATCTACGTCCGGCAAAGCATCCCGCTTGATGAGGCCGCACAAGCCGAGCGCCGTCGAGTCGCTCCTGAGCTGCACGAGATACAGGCCGAACCCGTACTGGTCGTACATCTGCATCGGGCCGTTGCGGATGTAGTCGCGCGCATCCTCGAGGCAGCGCACGCCTTTGTCGCCGATGTACTCGAGCCAGGACGGCTCGTTCACGAGTCGATAAATGAATGCATCGTCATCGAAGGTGAGCCTGCGCAGGGCCAGGCGCTCGGTCTCGAGCACGATCATGCAGCACACGCGTGGAAGGCGGGTTGATATCGGGCACGATTATGCGCGCGAAACGAGGCGCTGTCTTTCGAAATCGCGCATCGCCGCAATAGTCGCGAAATCGGTGCGCCCTGTCCGCTCGCCTGCCGCGGCAAGTTACGAAGTCGCGCCGGCCTTCGGTCGAAGCGCAGGACTCGCCGACTCTCTAACAGCCGCTTCGATCGGAGTGCCTCCGGCGAGTGCGTCGTCCGAGCCCTCATCCTTCACCACTTCCTTCGCATCGTCGCGCTGAAGGGCTTCCGGAGGACCGTCGCCGGCAAGGATCACGAGGAGCACGCGCCGGTTGGCGTTGCGCCCCTCGGGTGTGTCGTTGCTTTGCACGGGCCGATACTCGCCGAGCCCGATGACAGCCAGCCGCGCCGGATCGATACCGTTGCGTGTGAAGAGGTGCACGACGCTTGCGGCCCGGGCCGATGAAAGCTCCCAGTTCGAAGGGAACTCCCGCGTGTTGATCGGGCGGTTGTCCGTGTGGCCTTCGACCCGGATTGGATTCGGAAACGGCTTCAACACTTTCGCCAGCCTCTCGAGCACGGCCACGGCCTCCGGCGAGAGCGTCGCGACCCCGCTCGGAAAGAGAATATCCGTCCGGATCTCCACTTCCACCCAGAATCCGCCCCGGCGCACCATGATCAGGTTTTCCTCGATGAGCGCCGCCATGGCCTGCTCGACTTCCTTCGCGACAGTCTCGAGCTGAATCTCAGCCGCGAGGCGCATGCCCTCTGCCTCACTGGCCACATCGGGCACATTGGCCGAATTGCGGCTCACGAGGTCGGTCGTCTTGAGCGGCAGCGGCTCGAGCATCTCGCGTGGCATCCCTTCGAGCATGGCTTGCTGCACGATGCTCACATTGATGTCGGCGCCGGAGCCGACTTGCTTCTCTCCGACCTGGATCGGCTCGAGCGTCCGTGGAGAGCCGCGGAACGCGGCCACGAGGGAATCGGACAAGATGCGGTACTTGCCCTCGTTGATGGAGGACATGGCATACATGACGACGAAGAATGCGAGCAGCAGCGTGATCAGATCCCCATAGGGGATCGCCCACGCCTCGTGGTTGACGTGCTCCTCGTGTTTGTGTCGGCGCGCCATGCTGAGGGCTCAGCAGTCAATCGGCAGCGCGCGCGCTGCCGCAAGCGGCAAGCGGCTGAGCGGGTGCGCAAGCGCGGTGAGTGCGACAGCGCTCATGGTCAATGCAGGTAACCCTGCAGCTTCGACTCGATCGCACGCGGGTTCTCGCCCTGCGCGATCGAGATCATGCCCTCGATCACCATCTCGCGCGCCTCGCTCATCCCCTGGATGGCGCCTTTGAGCTTGCTCGAGACGGGCAGGAAGAACAGGTTCGCGAGGGCAATGCCGTACACCGTCGCGACGAACGCGGCAGCGATGCCCTGGCCGAGCTTGCTCGGATCGGCGAGATTCTGCATCACCGACATGAGGCCGAGCACCGCGCCGATGATGCCGAGCGTCGGGGAGTAGACGCCCATGCCCTCGAAGACCTTCGCAGCGCGTGTGTCAGCCTGCTCGCGAACGTTGAGATCCACTTCGAGCACGGTACGGATCACTTCCGGCTCGCTGCCGTCCACCACGAGCTGCAGGCCCTTGCGCAGGAAGTCGTCCGATTCCTTCTCGATGATCGGCTCGAGCCCGAGGAGCCCTTGCTTGCGCGCGGTGTTGCTCCACTCGACGATCTTTTTTATCAGGTCGTGGCGCTGGATCGCCGGCGGGCGGAACGCCCAGGGCAGGATGCGAAGCGCGTGCTTCATCACCTGAAGCGGAGTCTGCATGCAGATCGCGGCGACGGTTCCGACCACGACGATCATGAAGGCGGCGCCGGAGAGCAGCGCCTTGACGCCTGCGCCTTTGAGGATCGCCCCGACGATGATGGCGCAGCCGCCGAGAATCAGGCCGAGGAGGCTCAGGATGTCCATGACCTTGACTTACATACCCAGGCCGGAAAGCAGCGCATCGACGTCTTGCTGGTCGCTCACGGCCGGCCCGTTGTCGATGCCCGGGATCTGCGGACCATAGCCCCTGTCTCTTTGCGCAGGCTCGCTCCCCGCCCCGCGCAAGTCTCCGCCCGTCTTCGACAGGCGGACGAGATCGACGAGCGTAAGCTCGAGCTCCGCCACGAGCTTCATGACGCCGCGAATGATCTGACCCGTGAGATCCTGGTAACCCTGCGCGAGCAGCACTTCGGACAAGTTGCCACGCACCTTCTCCATGTCGACGCGCGCGGCTTCGAGGAATCCGTCCATGCGCCCGATCATGCTGCGGAAGTCTTCGACGGAGATCGCGCGTGCGCGAAAGCGTTTCCAGAGCTCGATGATCTCTTTCGCATCACGGGCGGTGCGCTCGGCCAGAGGGCCCGATTGCTCGACCAGATCCATCGTGCGGTGAGCGGCTTCATCGGTGAGCTTCAGCACGTGATCGAGCCGGTGGCGCGCATCGGGCACTTCCTTCTCGGCGAGATCGACCAGGCGCGAATCGACGCGGAACCGCTCGAGCGCGGCTTGCAGATCACCAGTGAGCTTGCGCAGGTTCTCGAACAACGTCCGCTCGCGCAGCTCCACGAGCGAGTCGAGCTCCGCGACGAAGCGCTCTTCATCGCCAGCGGCGAGGGCGCCCGCCAGCGCGGCGATGCTCGCCCCGTATTCCTCACGCAATGCTGCAATACCGGAAGTCATTTCAAGCTCATCCTTCTCGATGACCTGACGCCCCACCCGCTCCCGCAAGCGAAAAGGAGAAGCAAGGCGCCTCCCTCCGCGCAGGGGAAGCAACGTCTGCCCGCTCCCGACCTCTTCGATCCAGGAGTGGGACCGAAGCCTTGCGCGCGGCGTTCCTCACGCCTGCGCCGCGCGCTGCTCGAGAATCTTGTCGATCTTTTCCTTGAGCGTGACCGCGGTGAACGGCTTGATCACGTACCCGTTCACTCCGGCTTGCGCCGCTTCGATGATCTGCTCGCGCTTGGCCTCGGCCGTGAGCATCAGGACCGGAAGCTTGGCGAGCTTCGGATCGGCGCGCACCGCCTTCAGCAAATCGAGGCCCGGCATGCCGGGCATGTTCCAGTCCGTCACCAGGAAATCGAAGTTCCCCGTCTGCAGCATCGGCAGCGCCGTCTGGCCGTCGTCGGCTTCGGTGACGTTCGCGTATCCCAGGTCGTGGAGCAGATTCTTGATGATGCGACGCATGGTCGAGAAATCGTCCACGACCAGAAACTTCATGTCTTTGCTCACTTTCGCTCTCTCCTCGCCGCCTTCAGTCCCCGGCCCTCTCGCGCCAGTCCTTGAGTCGTGCCTTGAGCCGAACCAGTGCCTGGCCGTGCAACTGGCACACGCGTGACTCGGTCACTTTCAGCACCGCCCCGATCTCTTTCAGGTTCAGCTCATCGTCGTAGTACATCGACATCACCAGCCGCTCGCGCTCGGGCAGCTCATCGATCGCCCGGGCGAGCGCCGCACGAAAGCCTTCTTCAGAGGCATCGAGGAACGGATCGGCGCCCTCGTCCTGCACCCTGCTGAGGAGCGACTCCTCATCCTCGCTCCCCTCATCCAGGCTCGCGACGCGGCAACTGGCCGCATCGTGCGTGATCTTGTGATACTCCTCGATCGACACGCCCATGCGCTCGGCGATCTCGGTGTCGCGCGCTTCGCGGCCGAGCTCGCTTTCGAGCTCCCTGATGGCCGCCGCAGCTGCGCGAGCCTTGCGATGGACGGATCGAGGCGCCCAATCGAGCTTGCGAAGCGCATCGAGCATCGCGCCGCGAATGCGGATGCCCGCA
>DASVCI010000100.1:0-10720 GCA_036381695.1 Steroidobacteraceae bacterium | reverse complement strand
GGTGATCGTGGACTCGAAACGGTTCTGGATGGCGCCCAGCGTGCTGCGCAGGCTGCTCACCGCCGTCAGAGCGGCATCGACCGAGAGGATCGTGTTGTTCGCCGCCTCGACGCTCAACACGTTCTGCGCGGCCAGCGAGCTCTCCGCGAGGAGCGAGCCCGAGCTGAAGCCGATCAGGCCCTGACCCTGGTTGATGGTGATGTCGTCGCTCGACTGCAGGGTCACCTGGCCGCGGTAGGTCAGGCTCTGGGTCAACGTACCCGAATCGCCCGTGTCGGTCGCATCGTCTTGCAGGTCCACGCTCGAGAACGCGGTGGCGATCGAAATGCTCGAGTCGGTGGCGGAGTCGGCGTCGGTGAAGCCGAACTCTTCCTCGATCTCGATGTTGCGGCCGTCGGCAGCGGTTAGCACGAGCTGGTTGTCGTCGTTCTTGCTCGCGACGACGCCAGTTTCGTTCTGCTTGCTGTTGATCGCGGCGACGACCTGATCCATCGTCATGCCGGTGTCGTCGATGGCGGCGTCGTCGAAGATCACCTCGCCGTTGATGGTGAGCGAGTAGGTCAGCTCGTCAGTGCCGCCCACCGTCCCGGTGACGTCGAGGAACATGTTGCTGCCCGCCGCATCGTCGAACGTCACCTCGGTGGAAGCCGTAGCCGTCACGCCCGCCACACCGCTCGCGTTGATGGCGGCCGCCTTGGCATAGGCGCTCGTGCCATCGCGGTAATCGTCGCCGGCCACCGCGTAGTCGGCCGAGCCCTTGATGTCGATGCCGTTGATCTGCAGGTCGCCCTCGTTCATCACGGCGTTGCTCACACCGGCGTAAGTGCCGACGTTCGTCTGATACGCGCCGCTGCTCCAGGGGGCCGCGCCGGTCACCGCAGTGCCGGCCGAGTGACCGGTCACATCGCTCGACTCATTGACGTACGAACCGATGTCGGTCGTGCGCATGCTGGTGTTGAGGCCGATCGTGATCGTCTCGCCGACGTTGGCGCCGACCTGGAAGGCCGCCGTACCGAACGTGCCGTCGAGGATCTTCTGGCCGTTGAACGAGGTCTGCGTCGCGATGCGCTGAATCTCCGCCAGGCGCTGCTGCACTTCCTGGTCGAGCGCGGCGCGGTCGGACGCGGAGTTCGTGCTGTTGGCAGCCTGGACCGCGAGCTCGCGCACGCGCTGCAGGTTCTGCGTGATCTCGGCCAGCGCACCTTCGCCCGTCTGCGCGAGCGAAATACCGTCGTTGGCATTGCGGGCCGCCTGGTTGAGGCCGCGAATCTGAGTCGTGAAACGCTCGGAAATCGCAAGGCCCGCGGCGTCGTCCTTGGCGCTGTTGATGCGCAGGCCCGAGGACAGGCGCTGCAGGGCGGTGGCCAACTGGCTACCGGATGTCGACAGATTGCGCTGGGCATTCAGCGACATCACGTTGGTGTTGATGACTTGAGGCATTGAAGTCTCTCCTGAAGATTACGATGTCGCCCCGGGCATTCGTCCGGAGCCCTGACGCTGGGTCGACGCGCTCGGCATCGGCCCGTGCTCAGGGCTTGTATCGGTGCCCTCGAGGCGAACTTGAGAGACCGCCTGATGATCGTTGCGAAGTGTGCGCGGCATCACGGTGGAGGGCGCTTTTAACGGTTACCGACCCGGCTTCACTGGCCCCACCCTGCCCTCCCCCGCACGCGAGGCAGGGCCACTTTCTTCCCCTTCCCGCTTGCGGGAGAGGGTCAGGGCGGGGCCTTACTTCAGGTATTGAAACAGCGAAAGCTGCGAAATCTGCGAATACGAGAGCTGCGCGGCCTGCAGACCCACGAGCTGTTGATTCATTCGTGTGATCGCTTCCGCATAATCCAAGTCGCGCAACTGCGACACCGTCTGCTCGAGCTCCACTTTGCGATCTTCGATCGAGCTCTGGGTCGTCTCGAGGCTGGAGAGCCGGGTGCCCACCTCGGCGCGCACGGTCGATATGCGATCGGCGCTCTGGTCGAGCTGCGCCAGGGCTCTCGCCATGTTCGTGTTGAAGAGCGCCCGATCTGCTTCGGTCGCGGTCGAAGACTCGAGCGTCGCCGCCAGATTACCAAGCGTCGTGAACAAGTC
Organism: Steroidobacteraceae bacterium; assembly: GCA_036381695.1. Classification (GTDB taxonomy): domain Bacteria; phylum Pseudomonadota; class Gammaproteobacteria; order Steroidobacterales; family Steroidobacteraceae; genus Steroidobacter. The sequence continues at coordinate 8,635 of DASVCI010000100.1, read as the reverse complement.
TTCAGTGCGGCTTCGCTCGATCGAGAACGTATCGTTCGCGGCCGGCATCCCGCTCATATTGATGTTCACGCCGCGGAACGAGATCGCTTCGCCCGAGGTATACGTGCCCGTGGCCACTACGGTTGCGCTGCTGTCGACGATTTCGTAATCGCCCGTTGCGGACGTGAAGCGCAGCGTATAGTCATCGGCTACCCACTGCGCTGGATCGAACACCGAGCCGCTCGCAATCACACCGCTCCCGGTGTTCGTCGCTGCCGCGGCGGTCGTGAACACGCCGTTGCCTTCTCTGATCATCATGAAGACGTCGTAGCCTGAGTGGCTGTCCGCGACGCGCTGATTCGGGCCGACCTGCAACGTGCGCGAACCCTGGTCGCCGAAGTAGCTGACGGTGCTGCCGGTCTGCACGAAGGGTTGCGTGGTCGTCGAGTAGCCGGAAAACAGATATTCGCCGTTGCCGTCCCGCCGATTCGCGATGTCGACCAGCTCGCGCAGCCGATCGCGCACTTCCGCCGCAATCATCCGCCGACTCGCCGGATCGACCGTGGCATTGTTGCCCTGGATCGCAAGCTCGCGCACCCGGTGCAGGAGCGAGGTCACATCGGCGAGCGCCTGCTCTTCGAGCACCAGGCGGTTGCGAGCCATGTCCGCATTGCTCGCGTACTGGGCGGATTCGGAAAGCGCCCGCTCGAGCTCCATGATGTGCGCCGAGGCGACCGGATCGTCTGCCGGCGTCTGCACGCGCCGGCCGGTCGCGATCTGATTCTGCGTCTTCGAGAGCGCCGCCTGCTGGCTCAGCATCGCCGTCAGGGCGTTCGAGTGCAGGGCTGAAGTCGAGATGCGCATCGTGACTCCTCTTTGAAGAGCGGATCGCGGGCCCTTAGCGCTGGGTCGCCCCGAGCAGGGTCTGGAACAATGTATCGGCGATGCGGATGAGCTGCGCCGCCGCCTGATACGCCTGCTGGTACTTGAGAAGGTTCGCGGCCTCCTCGTCGAGGTTCACGCCGGATACGCTATCCTGCGCCGCGATATTCTCCTGATGCACCACGCTCTGCGCATCGCGATTGGCCTGTGCCTGCCGGGTGGCGACGCCGATGCCAGAAACGAACTGGCCGACTGCCCCGCTCAGCGAAGTCGTCCCATTGTTCAACACGGGCCGCGTCAACGCGTTCGCGAGCTCGAGGGCGTTGCGGTTGTCGCCCGTTCCCGAGCTGTTGTCGCTGATCGTAAACCGGTCGCCGGCCGCCGGCGTCCCGGAGATCTGCACGCGCCAGCCGTTGACTTCGATGTTCCCCCCGTCGGTGTACGGGAAATTGCCCACTCCATTGATGGAATACGTCGTCGGCGTCAGGAACTCGATCGTGACCGTGTCACGCAGATCGGGATGAGAGGCATCGATGACTTCCCCCGCGGAAATCGACGCCGACCCCGTGTTGTCTGCATCGGCCTCGGTGCGGATCGGCGCCGCCGCGGCTATGCGCGAGGGATCCGAAATCAGGACCTGCATGTCCGCCACAGCCGCACGCGTGGGGCGGATCAGGAACTCGTCGCCGACATTGGCTGCGCCCCCCACCACGATTTCGAGGCCGTCCGCTACGAACGGATCTGCGGCGGTGCCGCTGCCTGTCATGGTGACAGCCGCGCCCGTCTGCGAATCGCGCAATTGCCAGCCGCTGCCAGTCAGCTCGAGCACATAGTCACGCTCGGTGAGGCCGCTTGCATTGCCATACGTCACGCTGACCGTTCCGCTTCCGGCGTTCGAATCCCTCGGCAGCACTTCGGGACCGCCGATGGCGAAGAAGTCGCCGCCGAGCGCGCCCGAAAGGTCGATGCCCTCGCGATGCTGATCGTTGACGAGCTGGGCGAGACCCACTGCGATGCGCCCGAGCGCGTTGTGAGCCGGATCGAGCAATTCCTTGCGGAAAGCCAGGGCACCTCCGAGCACGCCTCCGGAGAGGCTTGAAGTCAGGTCCACCGGGCCGGCGTCCGTATCGAGCGCGACGCCGAGGCGCGTCGGATCGAAGCTGTCCGGCACGGTGGTCAGGCGGTTGGCGTTCGCGCCGAGCACGAGAGGCTGGCCTTTGGCGATGAAGACGTTGATCGCCCCGTCATCCTGCTTGACCGTGCTGATTGAAATCTTCCCGCTCAGCTCATCGAGCAGGCGATCGCGCTCATCGAGCAAGTCGTTCGGCGGCTGGCCGCCGCTTCGGGCGGTGGCGGTCGCGATGTCGCTGTTCAGGCGCGCGATAGCCTCGGTGAGCGTGTTGATTTCAGCCACTTCCCCCTGCAACCGCGAGTTCACTTCCGCATCCAGGTCGGAAAGGCGCTCGTCGAAGTACTGCAGGCGCTGCTGCAACGTCGAGGCCTCGCTCAAGAGAACCTGCCGCGCGGCAGTAGACGTCGGAGCATCGGCGAGGCTCTGGAACGCGTTGGCGAAATTCTGCAAGGTCGCGGTGAGGCCCGTGGTCGAGTGGCCGAACATGTTGTTCAGCCGCTCGGCGCTCGCGGCGAAGATGTCCAGATGCTCGAGGCTGCTCGAGGTCGTGCGGGTCTGCATCGCGAGCAGCTCGTCGTACAGGCGTCGGGTGGTCTGCGCATCGACGCCCGTTCCGATCCAGCCGTTCCCGTAGGGGTGCGCCTCGCGCGTGCCGAGCTCCACGCGCTGGCGGCTGTAGCCCGGCGTGTTGACGTTGGCAATGTTGTGGCTGGTCGTGTCCAGCGCGCGCTGGAAAGCGAGCAGGCCCGACAGGCCGGTGGAAAGCAGATCAGCCATGACGAGGCCCCTGTTCAGAAGGAGAACGGCGCATCAGCGCGCGATCCACGACGCTCACGTGCGCACTCCTTCGTTATGAGTTAACGGCTGCGCGAGCTCAGACTTGACGGCCTGCTGCTCGCGCAGATTGCGCAATTCGTTCGCTACTGCGACGAGCTTGGCCGCGTACGAAGGATCGGTGGCGTAGCCCCCTTCCTGCAGAGCAGACGCGAATGCCGAAACGTCGTTCCCGGTTCCGAGCGCGCGCTCGTAGCGCGGATTGTTGCGGATCAAAGCGGCATAGTCGCGAAAGCTGTCCTCAGGCGAAGCGTAAGATCGGAACCGCTCCACCTTGCGCACCGCGACTCCTTCCTCGAACTCGAGCGTCGGCACGCTGACGGTCTCACCGCTCCATTGGCTGCCAGCTTTGATGCCGAACAGGTTGAAGCTGCATTCGCCGCGGGAATTGCAGGGTACCGCGCGGCCCCAGCCGGTCTCGAGCGCGGCCTGGGCAAGCAGAGCATGCGGATCGACGCCAAGCGCTCGTCCGGCACGTTCCGCGTGCGGCCACATCGTGCGCAGAAACTCGTCCTTCGATGCAGCGATCGGTCGATGCGCGCTCGTAGCAGTGCTTGCATCGGCCTTGTCCGGCGCCGTGACGGACTCTGGTCGCTCGCTGGCTCCCACACCCGCAGTCTGCAGTTGCCGCACCAGCATGTCGGCCAGCCCCAGGCCCTTGCCCCGCGAAAGGTGCACAGCCATCTGCTGGTCGAACATGTCCTGGTAGAAGTCGCCTTCCTCGCTGCCGAACAGCGAATCGCCGAAGCTCTTGCCCGCCTCACGCATGCTCTTGAGCAGCATCTGGGTGAAGAGGCTCTCGAACTGGCGAGCCGCTTCCTTCAGCGCCTCCGGAGAGGAAGTCTTCGCATCGCGCTTCAGCGACGCGAGCGCTTGTGGATCGGCGAAGAAGGCGACGGGCGGTGCAGTCATGACCACTGCCCCCACCCTGACCCTCCCCCGCAAGCCGGGGAGGGGAACGGCGCCCCCACCCTGTCCCTCTCCCGTAAACGGGGGAGGGGAATGGTGGCTGTGGACAAGAAGGCTTTCATGCTGACGCCTCCCATCAGATCACGATCAGCTCGGCACGCAGCGCGCCCGCTTCCTTGAGCGCCTCGAGAATCGCGACGAGGTCGCCCGGCGCCGCGCCGACTTGATTCACTGCGCGCACGATCTCTTCCAGGTTGACCCCGGCGCTGAAGACGAACATGCGCGCTTCGGGCTGCTCCACTTTGATGTCTGATCGGGCCGTCACCACAGTCTCCCCGCCCGAGAGCGGGTTCGGTTGGCTCACATCCGCCCTCTCGGTGATCGTCACCGACAGCGACCCGTGAGCGACCGCCGCCGGCGTCACCCGCACCGCCGAGCCGATCACCACCGTTCCCGTTCTGGAATTGACGATGACGCGCGCGGGCGCCTCACCCGGCTCGATCTCGATCGATTCCAGCGTGGACAGATACGCGATCCGCTGGCTTGGATCGGTCGGAGCCTGCACACGCACCGACACTGCATCGATCGCACGCGCGGTATCCGGGCCCAGCAACTTGTTGATGCCGTCCGTCAAGCGCGCGGCGGTCGTGAAATCCGGCGTGTTCAGGTTCAACACGACGTAAGGCTCCGTTGCGAAGTTCGTCGGCACCGCCTTTTCGACCGTGGCGCCATTCGGGATTCGACCTGAGCTCGGCACGTTGACCGCAATGCGCGAACCATCCTTGCCCGACACACCGAAGCCACTCACAACGAGGCTTCCCTGGGCGATCGCATAAACCTCGCCGTCGATACCGCGCAACGGAGTCATCAGCAGGCTTCCGCCGCGCAAGCTGGTCGCGTTGCCAATGGAATCGACGGTGACGTCGATGGTCTGGCCCGGCTTGGCAAACGCCGGAAGGTCCGCGCGCACCGTGACGGCCGCAACATTCTTGAGCTGGGGATTGACGTTCGCCGGAATCGTCACGCCGAACTTCGCCAGCATGTTGCGAATGCTCTGAATCGTGAACGGCGCCTGGCTCGTCTGATCGCCCGTGCCGTCGAGACCCACCACCAGGCCATAGCCGACGAGCTGGTTGCCTCGCACGCCGGCTACTGTCGCGAGATCCTTTACCCGCTCGGCTCGTGCCGGGGTGGCAGCACATGCGAGCAGCACGAGGAGCGTGCCAGCCACGGCCGAAAGCATCGAGCCGCGGGCAGCCGCGCGACGCGAGCTAGCCGGATTCATGAGCTTGTTTCCTGTAGATCTCGCCACGCCTCGTCACTCCGGATCAGAACGGCATGAACGGCAAGTTGAAGAACCTCGAGAGCAGGCCCGGCTTGTTCGCGTCGGCGAGCGCCCCCTGCGCTCCGTACGCGATCATCGCGTCGGCCACCTTGAGCGAGGAAATCGAGTTGTCGGGCTCGATGTCGATCGGACGCACGATGCCCTGGATGCGCACGTACTCGCGGCCCTGATTGATCGTGATCCACTTCTGCCCGCGCACGAGCAGGTTTCCATTGGGCAAGCGCTGGGCCACGGTCACCGTGATCTGGCCTTCCAGGCGGTTGCTCTGGCTGCTTGCCCCTTCGCCGTCGAACTGGGCCTCGTTGCCGATCTGCGTATCGAGCACCGGCGTGCCATGAACGGTTACAGGTCGCCCGGCGATCGTCGGCCCGGGAGCATCGACCGTAGTTGCCTTCTTCGTGCTCGTGCTCGAGCTCTTGGTGGCATTGGTGCGCTCGTTGAGCTTGATCGTGAGCGTGTCGCCCACGCGCCTCGCCACGGCATTCTCGAACAGCGAGATATCGTGCCCCTCCTGATAGATCGCGCCGTTCGTCTGCGAGGCAGGGGGCGGGAGCTCCGGCCAGGTCGCTGACCAATCGGGCTCGGGCGGCGGCGTCACGCACGCCGAGAGCGACAGAGCCGCGAGCGAGACCAGGAACATACCCGCGACCGGGCGGTCGCCCGAAGCAACGCTACGACCGCGGCGCCACGAGAGGATTGGACTTAAGAGCTTGCACATGGCTACGACGACTCGCTTACAACTGGTTCGTAATGTGCTCGAGCATCTGATCGGTCGTGGCGAGCGCCTTGGAATTCATCTCATAGGCGCGCTGCGTCTCGATCATGTTCACCAGCTCCTCGACCACGTTCACGTTCGAGGCTTCGAGAGCGCCCTGCGAAATCAGGCCCAGGCCGTTGAGGCCGGGCGTGCCGCCCTGCGCCGGCCCGCTCGCAGCCGACTCGAGCAGCAAGTTCTCGCCGCGCGGCTGCAGGCCTGCCGGATTGATGAAGTCGAAGAGCTGGAGCGAACCGATCTGAACCGGAGCGGCCTGACCGGCAAGCTGAACCGTGACGACGCCATCGGCACCCACCGTGACACTCTGCGCCCCGTCGGGAATCTGGATGCCGGGCTGAACCGTGTATCCGCTCGAGGTGACGAGCTCTCCTTGTGCGCTTACCTGAAAGCTTCCGTCGCGCGTGTAGGCGAGCGTGCCGTCCGGCAGGAGCACCTGGAAAAAGCCGCGGCCGTTGATTGCAAGGTCGAGTGCGTTGCCCGTCTGCGTCAGGTTCCCCTGGGTGTACATCTTCTCGGTCGCGACGACGCGAACGCCCGTGCCCAGATGCAAGCCCGAGGGGAGCTCAGTGTCCTGCGACGTGGAGGCGCCGACTTGGCGCACGTTCTGATACAGCAGGTCCTCGAACACGACGCGCGCCTTCTTGTAGCCGGTGGTGTTCGCGTTGGCCAGGTTGTTGGAAGTGACGGTCATGCGCGTCTGCTGCGCGTCGAGACCGGTCTTGGCAGCCCACAAAGCGGGATTCATGGCTCAGTTCTCCAGTGCGAAAGCGCCTCAGGACGACCTCAGGAGCTGCGCCGAGGCGGCGCCGTTCTCTTCAGCCGTGCGCATCGCCTTGACCTGCAGGTCGAAGTGACGCGACAACTCGATCATGTTCACCATCGCGTCCGCGACGTTGACGTTGCTCGACTCGAGCACGCCGGAAGACAGTTGCACGCCGGCATCGGGCGGAGCGTCCGTTCCGTCGCGCATGCGGAAAAGCCCGTCAGGTCCCCTGACCAGCGATTCGGCGGGCGGATTCACGAGCTTGATCCGCCCGACGATCGCCGTCGTCTCGGGCCCCTGCCCGAGCGGCACGATCGAGACGGTTCCGTCCGTCCCGATCAGCACCGACGAATGAGGGGGCACGGTGATCGGCCCGGCATCGCCGAGGACGGGATGGCCGGCGCCGTTCATCAGCAATCCACTCGGCTCGATGCGAAGGTCGCCGGCGCGCGTGTACCCCTCGCGTCCATCGGGGGCCTGAACCGCAATCCAGCCCGCGCCCTGGATGCCGACATCGAGCGCACGTCCGGTCGAGATTAGCGCGCCCTGAGTGTCATCCCATCCCGAGGTCGAGTGCGTCGCATAGGCGCGTGAAGGATGTCCGGCGCCTGCCACCTCTCGCGTCTGGAACGCGCTCAGGTCGGCGCGAAAGCCCGTCGTGCTCGCGTTCGCGAGGTTGTGATTGTTCGCGGCCTGGGCGCGAAGCGTCTCCTTCGCCCCGGACATCGAGAGGTACAGAAAGCGGTCCATGACGCGCGCGCTTAACGGATGTTGATGATCGTCTGCGTCACCGCATCGGCCGTCGAGATCATCTGCGCGTTCGCCTGGAAGTTGCGCTGCGCCGTGATCATGTTGACGAGCTGTTCGGTAATGTCGACGTTCGAGGCTTCGAGCGCGCCGGACTGCACCAGGCCGAAGCCCGAGTTGCCCGCCTGACCGCGCAGCGCCTGGCCGGAGCTGAAGGTCTCCGCCCAGTTCGTGTCGCCAAGCTGCTGCAAGCCTTGCGGATTGGCGAAGTTCGCGAGGGCCACCTGGCCGAGCGGCATCGAGCGCCCGTTGGTGAAGCGCGCCTGCACCACGCCCGTGGAATCTATGTCGATGCCGATCAGTCGGCCCGTGGTGAAGCCGTCCTGCGTCAGAGCGTTGACGTTGAACGTGTTGCCGTACTGCGTGGTGTCGCTGAAGTCGAAGGTCATGTTCATGGGCGCCGCGCCGGTCGCCGGCTGATATGCCGGGAAGACGATCTGCCCGTTGGCCGGGCTCACGAGCGCGCCGGAGTTCGAATACTGCAGCGTCTGCGGAGTCCCTACGGCGTTGCCGTCGACGTAAAGCTGCGTCGTCCATTCGTTCGGGTTCGCCGTCTTGATGAAGTACAGCGTCGTCGTATGCGCAGCCCCCAGCGAGTCATACGTCGTAACGGAAGTGCGCTCGTTGTAGCTGTCGAGGTCCGAAGGATCGAACGGAGTGACGCTCGGGGGCGTCGCATCGGACGGCAGGTTCAGCACGACCTCAGCCCGCGTGGTCGCCGCCGGCGGGCTTTCGCTCGTTACGAGCTGCAGGTCGCTGAGCGCGCCGGTGTTGAAGCTGCCGTTGCCGGTCGGCGGATAGACCTGCAAGCGCTGATTCTGACTGTTGACCACGTAGCCGGAGCGATCGACCTGGAAGGCGCCGGCGCGCGTGTAAGCCAGGGCGCCCCCGTCGTTCAGGATGAAGAAGCCCTGCCCGCTGATGGCAAGGTCCAGGCTGCTGTCCGTGAAGTCGATGTTCCCCTGTGTGAATTGCTGCGAGACGTTCGAGACGCGCACGCCATTGCCGATGGCCACGCTGCTCACGCCTTGCGGACTAACGGAGAACAGCTCGGCGAACTCGGCGCGGGAGGCCTTGAAGCCCGCCGTCGCGCTGTTGGCGATGTTGTTGGCGGTGACCGTCAGGTCGGCTTGCGCCGCGTTCAGACCGCTCAGGGCGAGACGAAATGGCATGGAAGTCTCCTGTTACATCACGCGGCGCACGTCGCTC
>DASVCI010000099.1:0-2955 GCA_036381695.1 Steroidobacteraceae bacterium | reverse complement strand
ACGAGAGGCCGTACGCGCGCAGGCCCAGCCCACGGGCATCCGCTGGGTCGACGCGCTCTCGGCGTCCGTGCGGCCCGTCTGGACGTACCTCGTGCTGCTCGCCTGGGCGACGGTGAAGTACGTGAACGTCTTTGTCGCGCTCCGGCGAGCCGAGGACTGGGAGGCGGTACAAGCGATCCTCTGGACCGCTGACGACGCGACAATGCTGTCGACGCTCGCGACGTTCTGGTTCCTTGACCGGGTGATTCGCAAATCGCCCCGTTGACTTTGGGGTTAGTGCGCTCTAACTTTTACGCATGGACCTCTTCGCCGCACCAGCCGTCGCGCTCGTCAAGAAGTATGAAGGCTTCCACAAGGTGGTGCAGCGCCGACCCGTCCTGATGGCCGGGCCCTACCTCTGCCCAGCCGGCGTCTGGACGATCGGCTACGGCACAGTGGTAGGACGCGCTGACTATCCTCCGGTCACGGAGCGCGAGGCGACGCAGATGATGCTCGACCATCTCGTCGGCGATTTGCTCGCCGTCTACCGGCTTTGCCCGGTACTGATCGGTGAGCCGGAGTACCGCGCAAACGCGCTCGCGAGCTTCGTCTACAACCTCGGCCGCGGGCGGCTTCAAGCATCGACGCTACGCCGCAAAGTCAACGAGCGCGACTGGGCAGGAGCGGAAGAAGAGTTTCACAAGTGGGTATGGGCGGGCGGCAGGAAGCTGCCTGGCCTCATCGCTCGCCGCGCAGAAGAGGCAGCGATGTTCGCAGGGAGACTGAGCTAATGGCAGAGTCCAAGCACCTTGACTCGAACGCGGTATACGACGCGTGGCTGGCTAACGGGCAGAACTACGCGGCCACGGCTCGCGCGCTGGACGTCGACGAGGCGACGGTACGCCGCCACGTCAAGAAGATCATCGCGCAGCCCGCGGTCACGAAGACCAAGGACCACGAGCTGATTACGCTGCGCAAGCAGGTAAAACGGCTCGAGGAGCTGGTGCTAACCGAAGAGCGCGTGCGCCGCGAGATCATCGGACTGACGCAGGCGCAGGCTGACGTCCCGAACTGGGTGCAACGCCGGCCGCGGAAGGCAGACCACAAACACTTCGCGGGCGTCCCGACGTTCTTCGCCTCAGACTGGCACTGGGGCGAGCGTGTGCGGCCAGCTGAGATCGGCGGCGTGAACGAGTACACGCTCGAGATCGCACACCGGCGCGCACAGACGTTCATCGATGTGGGCATCGAGCTGCTGCGTGAGCACATGACGGCAGCCGAGTACGAGGGCGCGGTGCTCGCACTCGGCGGCGACATGCTTTCGGGCGACATCCACGATGAGCTGTCGCAAACGAACGAGCTAGAGTCGATGCCTGCGCTCCTCGATTTGCACGGCGTGCTGATCGCGTGCATTGAGCGGCTGGCCGGCGAGTTCGGGCGCGTCTTCGTGCCGTGCGTCACCGGCAACCACGGGCGCACGTCGCGCAAGCCGCGGGCGAAGCGCCGCAACCACACGAACTTCGACTGGCTACTATACAACCTATTGGCGAAGCACTTCGAGCGCGACCGCCGCGTGACGTTCTTGATCCCCGAGGGGCCGGACGCGTATTACCGGATCTACGCCACGCGCTACCTCCTGACGCATGGCGATCAGTTCCGCGGCGGCGACGGGATGATCGGGCCCATTGGGCCGATCTTCCGCGGCGACAAGAAGAAGCGATCGCGCAACGCCGAGATCGATCGCAGCTACGACGTACTGCTGATGGGGCACTTCCACCAGTACATGCACCTCAACCAGACGATCGTAAACGGCTCGCTGAAGGGCTACGACGAGTACGCCTACGCCGGCAACCTCCCCTACGAGCCGGCGCAGCAGGCGCTATGGGTGACGCACCCGGATCACGGGATCACGTTCAGGATGCCAGTCTTCGTCCAGCGCCGGAAGCGCAGCGAGACAGCTGACTGGGTCAGCGTCCCGCGAGTCGCATAAGGCACTCCTCGTACGCGCGCTGCGCGTCTCGCGCCGCGATGTATTCGTACTCCGCGTAATCCTTCGCGAGATCTAGCAGCTCGTCAGGCTCGATGATACCGCGCAACTTCTCGCGGGGGATGCGCTCCTGCGCCGCGCGAAAGAAGATGCTCCATGTAGCATTCACCAGGGTGCGCTCCGCTTCGCAAGGCTTCGACACGCGCTGGTAACTGGTAGCCGCGGAGATCCACCACGCTATTAGAATCGCCGCGCCGATCGCGATCAACCACGTCTTGAGTGTGCTATTCGAGTCCATGGTATCTCCCCGGATCAGCGGCTTAGGCGTGCGTATCGCTTAACTTCGTTGCACACCGTCACACTTCTAAGTAGTCGCCTTCACGGCAGAAAACGGTGGTCGGGGCGACTGGATTTGAACCAGTCGTCGCACCGCTGCAGCCCGCCTAGTATAAGGCTCACAGCGGGGGTCTGTGCTATTCAGACTCGGTTGTGCTATTCAACGCGCACCTCTATCGTTGGTGCGTAGCCGGTCGCGATATGCCACACGTCAGCGACTCTACCAGTGACCTTCACCGTGCAGGCGCCTGTGGGGCCGTCGATTTCGTGTACCTCGACGCGCTCCCCGACGCGCGGGACTGCGTGCAGGTAGGCTATGTGCTCTTCCTCACCCTTGTAGAGGTGCACCCTGATTAGGGGCGGCGTGTCGTTCATCCCTTCACTCCCTTCGCCGGCAGCACCGGCCGTGGCCGCAGCGTGTACACGCGCTTCGTGAGTCGCGAGTCGGCATGCGCGAGTAGCGCCTGCGCGCGCTCGAGACTCTCCGCATCCGTCGCTACCTTCGAGCGCAAGTTGCGCTCCGCGAAGCGCGTCTCGAGCTTCGTCTCCTTTAGGCAGCGATTCATGAATCGGTGCCAGATCGAGTCGAAGCGGTTCGTGACGTTGTTCTCGTCGATCAGTGGCCGGCCCTCGCGCGTGCAGAAGAGCCAGGG